>JBJTHI010000001.1:0-6650 GCA_046094425.1 Burkholderiales bacterium
TTCAACCGCCATCGCCGTGGGCTCATTGGCGTTCCTGGCTGGATGCGCCACCATGCAAAGCCACGACAGCAAGGTGGGTGCGGCCCAGGCTTCGGCGGAGTCGGGCAGCTTCCGCGCCCCGCTGCAGCAGCTTGAAGAATCAGCGCGCCGCGACTCGGCAAAAAAAGAATTCCTCTTTAACTTCGCGCGCGCCGAGTTGTTGCGTTTGGCCAACCGCTACAGCGACAGCACCGCTTCCTACATGGTGGCCGACGAACAAGTGAAAACTTGGGAGCAAACCGCCAAAACCTCGCCCGACAAGCTGCTGGGCAATGTGGGGGCCGCCATCATCAGCGAGCGGCTGAAGTCCTACGAAGGACAAGACTACGAAAAAGTCATGCTCACCACGCGCTTGGCTTTGAACCGCATGGCGGTGGGCGATTGGGACAACGCCCGCGTGGATGTCAAACGCACGCACGAACGTGAAGCCATCATCGCCGAGTTACGTGCCAAAGAACTGGTAGCGGCTGAGGAAGAAGCGAAGAAAAATGGTGCGAAAGTCGGCGGCAAAGAGCTCAACGGTTACCCGGTGGAAACGCTGGAAGACCCAGCCGTTCTGGCACTCAAGAATGGCTACCAAAATGCCCTCAGCCACTACCTGGCCGGCTTTTTGTACGAGGTACTCAACGAACCGGGGTTGGCTGCGCCGGGTTACCGCAAAGCGATTGAGCTCAATCCCAACGCCGCCATTCTGGAGGAAGGCTTGCGCGGTTTGGATCAGCGCACCAGTTTCACCCACCGCCGCCGCCAGAAAATGACCGACGTGTTGTTTTTGGTGGAAGCTGGTTCTGCGCCTGCGCGCAAGTCCACCAATTTTTCCTTCCCCGTGCCCACGGGGCGGGGCATTGTGAGTGTGTCGGTGGCGTATCCGGTGATTCAACCGTCCAACTCGCCCTACATCAACAGCATCGGCGTGGCCAACACCCAAATCAAAACCCAGGCGGTGGTGGACTTCAACGTGATGGCTCGCCGCGCCCTCAAAGACGAAATGCCCGCCATGATGGTGCGCAGCGCCACCCGCGCCATTGTCAAAGGCGTGGTGCAAGACCAAGCACAGAAAAAGCTGGGCCTCTTGGGCGGTTTGGTGACGGCTGCTGCCTCCATCGTGACTGAACAAGCGGACGACCGCATGTGGCGCATGTTGCCCGAGCGCGTTTATGTGGCTCGCGCCTATTTGCCACCAGGCACCCACAAGATCAGCATTGATGGACGCGAGTTGCCCGAGCCTGTGGTGATTGATGGTCAGTACGCGCTGGTACCGGTTCGTGTCTACACCAACAACTTGGTGGTAGGGGATGTGGCGAGCTTTGGAAAACTGGCGGCAACAGCCGTCGCCTCACCCGAGCCCGCCAAACCTGCGGAAACCACGCGTGTGATTTCAACCACCACCACGCGAAGCAGCACAGCCACCTCGGGGGCACGCACCAACCGGGCCACCACGCCTGCACCTGCAACCGCCAGCACAAGCGCGGCAAAATCAACCCCGACCGCAACCACGACCCCAGCAGCGGCCACTGCCCCTGCGGCAAAACCAGCAGTCAAGCCCGCCGGTGGGGTTCCCACCAAAGCGCCCGCGCCTTGAGGCCGAGACCAGATTGAGAGAAATCATGGCGCAATCGCGGATCGGTTCTGGGTCAACCCCACCTCCGACTCATCCGTTGTCAGTGGTTCATTGATCTCGCGTCAATTGGAAACGACTCAGAAATTACTCAGGAGGATCTCTATGAATTCCAAACGAAACTTGGCCACCCTGGCTCTAGCGGCTGCGTGCATGTGCGGCCAATCGGCAGTGGCGCAATCTGCCCCCGCACCCGAACCCGGCTCGGCCGCCAGCAAACTGATGTTGCGTGGGGAAGCGTATGGTGTGAAGATCATCGACATGCGGGCGCAAAAACGCAGCGACATTTTGGTGGTGCAAACCGAATTACTCAACACGGAGAAAGCCGACCGGCAGGTGTTCTGGCGTTACCGCTGGTTGGATGCTTCGGGCATGCAAGTGGGTGACGGTGAAGTATGGAAGCCACTGATGCTGTACGGCGAGCAATCTCAATTCCTGCGCGGCACAGCCCCCGGAATGAATGTGGTGGATTTCCGCCTAGAAATGAACGTTGAAAAGCGCTGAGCGCGCGTTTGAAAATTCTGCGCCTACCGTTAACCAATTGAGGGAGTATTTATGAACATCAATCCATCCGCCCGCACCTTGTTGGGTGTTTTGGCCGCCACCTTGTTGTTGGCTGCTTGTGAAACCAAGGTGTCTTCACCTGTGGTGCGTTTTGACCGCCAGGTAAATTACGGCGACAGCAAAGCGGTTGAGCTGGTAACCAACGAGTTCGGTTCCACCGACTTGCAACTCATCGCCGAAAAAATGACGGGCTCGCTCCTGGAAACCCCCATCTTCACCGGCCGCCCCACTGTCACTATCTCCACCGTGCGCAACAAAACAAGCGAGTACATCGACACCACCAATGTCATGAATTCGATTCAAACCGCCTTGGTCAAAAGCGGCAAGGTGCGTTTCACCCGCAGCATCGCTGAGATGCAAGCCGGTGTGGACGAGTTGCAGCGTCAGAACCAAAGCGGCTTGTACAAACAGGGCACCACGGCCAAGGTCGGCAACATGAAGGGTGCGAAGTACAGCATTGAGGGCGAGTTGACATCCATCGTCAAACAAAACAACACCACCAAAGACGTGTTCTACAAATTCACGCTCAAGATGTACGACGTAGAAGAAGGCACCATCGAGTGGCAAGACGAAAAAGAAATTCGCAAAACCAGCAAGCGCTGAAACACCAGCCAACCACGGGAGACACCATGAACAAAACCTTGACTCTCAGCGGCCTGTTGTTGGCCGCATTGGTGAGCAGCGGTTCTGCCATCGCGCAACGCATCCCCAGCGTCGCGGTGACCGATTTGGCTTACTCAGAACGTGTGCGCGAATACTTCGAGGTGGCACAAATTCGCACCCAATCGAATGTCAATGCCACGCCATATTCGTACAACGCCAACCGCTCGGCCGACGTGACCTACGCGGCAGGCAGCTACTCTTACATTGAACAAGGCGAGCTGCGCAATTTCACGGCTGACATCAAAGGCTCGTTGCTCAAGGGCGGCGGCGTCAAGTTGATTCAAGCCCGCGCCTTTGACGGTGGCGCGCCCCAGCCCACCAAAGCGGAACAAGTGCTGCACCAAATGCAAACTGGCAAAGCGCCTGCCAAACCGGTGCGCCAGCCCAGTG
The DNA here is from genome assembly GCA_046094425.1 of Burkholderiales bacterium. Classification (GTDB taxonomy): domain Bacteria; phylum Pseudomonadota; class Gammaproteobacteria; order Burkholderiales; family Burkholderiaceae_C; genus JANPCX01. The sequence continues at coordinate 3,275 of JBJTHI010000001.1, forward strand.
TGCATGACATCGTGACCCGCATTAAAAAAGGCGAGTTCTCGGGGGCTGACTACGTGCTCTTTGGCACCGTGTCTAGCATTGAGTTTCGCAATGAACTCTCGCCCTTGCAAGGTAGCACCAGCGCGACGTATTTGTTCAGTTTGGATTTGGTGAGCGACTTCAGCGTCATCAACACCAAAACCTTGGAAATCAGCGCCGCCTTCAGCGCCCAAGGCAATGGACAAGAAGTGAAAATTTTGAGTAACCGGGGTGATGTGGTGGTGCCCAACCGGGGCAAGGTGATTCGCGCCACCTCGCTGAGTTTGGCCGACAGCGTTTATTCCCAATTGGTGGATCAACTCGGCCCCAAAGGCAATCCCCCCATCGGAACCGCAGCAGGTGTGGGTAACACCGTGCCTGCCGCGCCAGGCGCGCCGACGGTGAAACCGGCCGAGCCGCCCACCATGGTGTTCAAGTGAGGTGTTTGACGCATTTCGTCTTGCTACGCTGATCGGCCTGGCCACCTTGGTGGGCTGTGCAAATCCAATAGCCGACTCCACCGCCCCGTTGCCGCGACAGGCCGGGGCGGTTTCTATTTCGCCCGTGCCCGCGCGGTTCATACTGAGCGATGGGGCTGAGTTGCAGTTTCTGTCTATGGCGCCGGAGTCCTGGGGTTTGAGTCACCCGCCACGCAACCGGTTGTATGTGCTGCCGGGCAGCGGCTGCCACGGTTTGGCCGACATGGCCCTGAACTATTTCCACGGCCTTCGGCATAACGAGGTTGTCGTTCTGCACAAACGGCATGTTGATGCCTCACTGCGGCAAGGGGTACACGCCGCCTGCACCCCCAGTTTCGAGCGCGCGGACAACCTGGCGCGCTGGGCCGAAGACGCGACAGCTTTCGTCAGTTGGCATATGCAGCAGAACCCGCCGCGCGCAGACCAGCCCGTCGGGTTGGTTGGCATTTCAGAAGGGGCCGAGTTGCTGGCGGTGGTGGTGAAGCAAGTTCCGCAGGCCAAACTGCTTGTACTGTTGGGTGGCAGTGGGCTGGATCCCTTTGAAGCCTTGTCCCTGCAAGCAGACAAAGTAGGGGCGCCGACTCTCGTGGATCGGTTGCTGCAACATGCTTTAGACAAGCGGCTCAGTGATGATGATTCTTGGAGTGGTCGAAGCCTGGGTTACTGGCGCAGCTTGGTGGAATGGCGGCACAGCCAAGCACTGTTGGAGGCTCCACAGGTTTTGTGGCTGGGTTTTGGTGAGCAAGACCAATCCGTTCCGCTGGCAGCACTGCAGCGTTTTGTAGCCCGCGCCAAGGAACAAAAACGCCCGATGTGCGTCGTGGTCGTCAACGACGCAGACCACGGCTTGCAAAGGCGTGGCAGCGATGCGCCACTGCAGTACTACTGGTCTTTGGTTTCCGACGCGTTGGAGCGTGACGACCCCATGATGGCCTGTCCCACTTGGGCTCGGCATTAGCCTGCATAGGTCACCAGTTCGATCTCTTTTGTCCCGCACCTGTTCAACAAGCGGCCTTACGATCGTGCGGGATGTGACACTGCCAAGGCAGCGACTGTTGGTTGTCAGTCAACGCGGTGCTGCGAGCCAAACGCTTGGGTTACACCCAAGTGGGTTGGTACCGTGGCGGCATGCATAGCTGGATGGCTGCAAAATTACCCGTGGCAACTCCCGTGGTCAAAGCCACTTTACTGCCGTGATGGCAAGCGTGCTAACCAAGCTGTCAAAAAACCCCCGCCGACACAGAAGCGCCAGGGGTTTGAGCATTCAGGGAAGCTGTGGTGTTCATCGACGGACTTGGTTTGGAAGTTTCAATGTGTGAGTCGCATTTTGACCCCAAACGCTGCCCCAATGGCCCCAGCACTTGCCCTGAGGCGGCGTGGCCGCTATGCCCGCCAACCGCTTCGGGCCAGCTTCTCAATGTTGTGCACCAGGCAGTACAAATGCCACTGCGTATTGACCTTCTCCCTGCCGCGTAAGTTGAATCGGCTCAAGCGTTTGTTGTGCCTGATGTTGGCAAACACAGGTTCCACCGTGCCAATGCGCTGGCTATAAAGCTGCCTGCCCCGTGGCGAGTCAATCGCCTGACGCATGCGGTGGCTGGGGTCATCGGGATTGATCTGGCGTTCATGGAAGTACACCACTTTGCGTGCGGCAGTTCGCTCGGGGTGGCGTAAACACCGCGTGCGCTTCGTGCAGGCAGCGCAGTCTTCTTTCTTGGCTTTGAAGTCATCACGGCGCAGGCCCTTGCCCACGTTGTAGATGGAGCCGGTGCTGGTCAGCAGTTTGCCGTTGGGGCAAGTGCAGGTGTGGTCACCATTGAAGCGGAAGTCCTCGGGTTTGAACCACTTCACCGCTTTGCCGCTCAGCGGGTTCCCACCGGTGGGCTGCTTGTCATACAGCACATCGTCTTTGGGTTTGTAGCGATCTTGATTCTTGAAGCGCTCATCGCGCTGGCGCATTTGGTTGTCAGCCACCAGCGCAGGTGTACCTTGGGCTTGCAACGCCTGGAGGTTGGCGTCACTGTGGTAACCCGCGTCGGCGGTGTACAGGGTTTGCGCGTTGGCCAAGGGTCGGCTTTGTTCAACCAAGGGTAAGAGCATGCTTTGTTCCGACCCCGAACCAATCACGTCAGCGGCAACGATCACTTGGTTGGCTGCGTCCACAGCCGCTTGGGCGGCATAACCTTGAATGACGCCTTTGCTGGTGGCCATCTTGGCACTTTGAGGGTCGGTGACATTGGTTTTAAGTTCCTGGCCTTTGGCATTGGTGCGCTTGGTCGCATGCGCCAAGAACTCCCGGGTGCGGGCAGCTTCACGGCGCAGCTTGTCGAGCTGGGTTTGGCGCTTGCTATCCAGCGCTGTGTCTTCAGTGGTGTTGTCTGCACTTTGGTGCAGGGCCAATATCTTGTCGGCCGCTTGATCCAAGCGTTTGGCGCGGTGCTGCAGCTCGGCATGGGTGCCGCTGCGCTCTTTGCTGGCGTTGCTGGGCAGCTTCACGCCATCAATGGCAAACAGGTCACGGCCAATCAGCCCTTGGGCATCGCAAGTCATCAGCACCTGGGTGAACAGGGGTTTGATTTGATCGCGCAAGCTGCACACAAACTTGGCGATGTGGGCATGGCTGGGCTGGCTGTCTCCGCTGATGGCGATGAACTGCACGTTGTGCACACAGGCACGTTCAATGGCCCGGCTGGAGATCAGACCCTGGCTGTAGGCCAAGAGCACGATCTTGAGCATGACGCGTGGATCGTAGGCTGAGGCACCGACTTCGTCGTTCTTGAACTTGGCGTCCATCGCCTGGAGGTCGAGTTCGTTGTCAACAAGGTAGTCCAGTGCGAAGGCGAAACTGCCCGGGACGATTTGCTCAGAAAGCACCACCG
>JBJTHI010000002.1:0-6154 GCA_046094425.1 Burkholderiales bacterium
TGGCATTCCTTCGCGCGCAGGCGCAAAAGGCCATGAGTCTGACGCTCGACGTTCAAATCGTCATCAGACCAAAACACCAAATTCAGCAAGCAAATCATTAACTTACGACACCCTGATGTGAAAACGTTGGGACACTACTGAACATAGGACGCAGGTTACAACAGACGGTCACAGTGAACGCCCGCCGAGTGACAATTTTTTCACGTCCGCCACCCCCTCAGCTTGGGGGGGAAGAGCCTCAAGCGGTCACTGCGATGGGGTTTCACCGCAGAAATACCTACCTCAAGCAGCGAATGGTTGGCGCACTGACACTGCGCGGTCAATGTCGCTCAGGGTGGGCAAGGTTTTTAAGTCGTAGTTGGCTTGCATGACCAACCATGAGGCTGCATCACCACCGAAGTGCTTGGCCAATCGTGCGGCAGTATCTGCGGTGACTGAGCGCCGTTCCTTCACGATTTCGTGAATACGCGTCGCGGGTACGCCCAAGGCAGCGGCCAGCGCGTTAACGCTCAACCCCAGCGGAACAAGATAGTCCTCCCGCAGGACTTCGCCAGGGTGAACGGGACGCATGCGATTCACAGGACGTGCCATATAGATTCCTTCAGTGATAGTCCACGATCTCAACATCAGCAGGCCCCACCTCAGTCCACACAAAGCAGATGCGCCACTGGTCATTGATACGAATGCTGTGCTGGCCCTTTCGGTCGTCCTTCAATGCCTCCAAGTGATTGCCAGGCGGTGCTTTCATGAACGCCAGTGTCTGTGCGGCGTCAAGCTGTGTCAATTTTCGTTCAGCAACCTTGACCAGTGCTTTGAAGCGGCGCGGACACTTGCCTTCGTAGAGCGCTTGGGTGTCCTTGCACTTGAACGACTGGATCATGCGGGCAGTCTATTACGTTTAACGTAATATGGCAACTTCAGCACCCACCCCTTGTTCAACTGAATAAGCGCCGTGCCAGTGCAGAACCTGCCGCCATGTCGCGCTGGGCCAGGGCCTCGTAAAGCCGCTCCAACTCGTGGCCAATGGCTGCAAAACCTTCCCCACTGAGTGCTTGGCCGTTGTCGTCAACGATGGATGCGTCCATACCCAGTGACAAAGCCTGGGCGCTGGCCTGCCAGGCAGCAAAAGGCTGTGCCTCTCGCGCAGTTTGCGGCACGTCAAAACTCAGGGTCACGTCGCGCACGGCGGCTTGTTGAGGGTCGTCAGCCAAGGCGGCTTGGGCATCGAAGGTCAGGGTCAAGATGGGTGGAGCGCCCTCTTCATGGGCCGCTAGCACCAAACGGCCCGGCAACACGCCAGGCACAAAGCCGTGGCGTCCTGCATGCTGCACGATATAACCCACGCTCCATGCAGCGGCCCTCGCTCGCAGGTGAACGGCCAGTTGGGCGTCGTGGGCGCTGGCGAAAGCGTCCAGTTCTCTGGCGCGGGCGGTCTCCTCCAGCATGTCAGGCATGTCAGCCATGCCGCCGATCAAGTCGGCCAAGGTTTGCACCTTTTGGGCAAACTCAGAGAACTCAATGTTGTTCATTGCGCCGGTTCGGTTGGCCAATTGCACACCGGCCTGCACTTCGCTGTAGCGCTGGCCAGGCAGGGCAAACTCCCACTCACCAGTGTCGGCGTTCAAACCTTCGATGCGCATGGGCTTGCTGCCCGCGCGGCGGCTGGGTGGCAGGTGAGAAAGCAGCAGTTCACCGCTGATGGGCGCTTCAAGCGAAATGGGGGCGATGGCATCGATCAAAGCGTCCAGGCGCAATTCCTGACGCAGCGAGAGCCGTTTGGGGTTGACGGCTTGAGATGAGGTGCTGAACGACGGCTCCGAGACGGCTGGGTCAGCCTCTGGCGACGGCCGTGATGGTGATGTCAACGCATCACCGCCGCCGAAGTCCAAGGAAGGTTCGATGCGCTCCAGGCCCGTGTTCAAACGCGAATCACTGGCGGGACGGCTGTCTTGCGCCCCACCTTTTTGCTCGGCCCGTTTAGGCCCCGCTTTTTGGGTTTGCCACGCGCCGTGTATGACCACCGCCGCCAGCACAATGCCGCCCAAAATCGCGAGTAGAACGGTAAGACTCATAGGGGCAACGGTCTCAAGCGGCTTCAGCCAAACTCATGGCCGCTTGCATGTCCACCGCCACAATGCGCGAGACGCCCTGCTCTTGCATCGTCACGCCCACCAATTGCTCGGCCATTTCCATGGCGATTTTGTTGTGGCTGATGAAGAGGAACTGGGTGCCACGTGACATGTCACGCACTAATTTAGCATAACGTTCGGTGTTGGCATCGTCCAGCGGCGCGTCCACCTCGTCCAGCAAACAAAACGGTGCGGGGTTGAGTTGGAAAATAGCAAAAACCAGCGCAATCGCGGTGAGCGCTTTTTCGCCGCCCGAGAGCAAATGAATGGTGCTGTTCTTTTTGCCCGGCGGCTGGGCCATGACTTGCACACCGGCATCCAAAATTTCGTCGCCCGTCATCACCAGTTTGGCCTCGCCACCACCGAAGAGGCTGGGGAACATGCGACCAAAATGCGTGTTGACTTGGTTGAAGGTGGAGCCCAGCAAGTCGCGTGTTTCCAAGTCAATCTTGCGAATGGCATCTTCCAGGGTGTTGATGGCGTCTTGCAAGTCGGCGTTTTGCGAATCGAGAAACGTTTTGCGCTCGCGGGCTGCAGTGAGTTCATCCAGCGCCGCCAAGTTCACTGCGCCCAAGGCGTTGATCTCGCGGTTAACCCGATCAATCTCGGTTTGTAAGCCGTGCAACTTCACGCCTTGCTCGTTGATGCCTTGCGCCAGCAGCTCCAAATTCACCTCGGCGGCCACGAGTTGTTCCATGAACTGGGCACCACCCAATTGCGCGGCTTGTTCTTCCAACTGCAATTTGGTCACGGCGTCGCGCAGCGGTTGCAGGCTTTGTTCGTGCGACAGGCGCTGCTCGTCCAGGCGGCGCAGCCGCTGGCTCAGGTCGTCGTAGTTGCTGCGGGCTGCACCCAGCAAACCCTCGCGCTCCAACCGCAGGGCCAGGGCAGACTCCAAACCCACCTGCGCCGAGGCATCGGTCAAGCGGCTGAGTTCCTCTTGCAATTGAACTTCGGCCTGGGCGTTGCTTTGCACTTGCTGGCCTGCGGTTTCGATAGAACGCTGCAACTCAGCTTGCCGGGCATTCAAACTGCGCGCGGTGAACTGGGCCTCCTGAGCTTGGCGCTCCAGGGCGCGTAACTGCTCGCGGGCTTGTGCAATGCGGTGCTCTTCTTGAATCACCGCTTCTTCCAATTCCGCATGGCGTTCTTGGGTAGTGGCCAATTGCATGTCCAGCTCTTCAAAGCGGGCTTCGCCTTGGGCGCGCCTCTCTTGCAGTTCTTCAAGCTGGGCGTCTACCTCGGTCAACTCGTCGTCCAACTGGGCGCGGCGGGTTTGGCTTTGTTCGGCTTGCTGGGTCAATTGCAGCACTTCCACTTGCAATTGATGCGCACGGGTTTGTGTCTCGGCGGCTTCCTTACGCACACCCACCATGCGGCCCGAGGCTTCTGTGTACGCAGCTTCAGCACGCACCAAACTGCTGCGGGCTTCGTCCGCATTCAAGGCCTGTGCTTTGACCTGGCGCTCCAGGTTTTCAATTTCTTGCGCACGCGCCAGCATGCCGGCTTGTTCCGAGTCGGGCGCATAAAAACTCACTGCGAATTGGCTGACGGCATGGCCCTCGCGGGTCATGATGACTTCACCGTGGGTGAGTTTGGCGCGTGCGGCCAGGGCATCGTCTAGGTTGGCGGCCGTATAGACACCTTCCAACCAGTCGTTGAGCAAGGCCTTGAGGCCACCGTCCAAACGCAGCAAGTCGGACAAGCGCGGCAGCGTGTGGTGGCTGTTGTTGATGCCCGCTTCGGGCAGCGTGTAGAAAGCCAACTTGGCCGGTGGTGCGTCGCTGGCAAAAGCGCGCACCGTTTCCACCCGGCCCACAGCCAAAGCATTGATGCGCTCGCGCAGCGCAGCCTCCAGCGCGGTTTCCCATCCGGCTTCAATGTGAATTTGCGTCCACAAGCCCTGCAAGGCGTCGAGCCCATGTTTGGCAAGCCAGGGTTTGAGTTTGCCCTCGGTTTGCACCTTTTCTTGCAGTGCTTTCAGTGCGGACAAGCGAGCGGTAAGTTCAGACTGTTTGCCTGAATCCAGATTCAACTGGTTCTGTTTGTTGCGCCTGTCTTCATCCAGCAGGGGCAGTTGCTCGGCCAACTCATCCAAGCGAGCTTGCGCCACAGTTTGCGCTTCCTGCGCCAAGGTGAATTGGTTTTTGAGCCCGTCCAGTCGCGCCATGTCGGGGCTGGTTATTTGCTGTCGCTCAGACGCCAAGCGCTCGCGCCGTGCATTGAACTGCTTCACTTGCTCGTCAATGCTGCGGCTCTCACTGGCCAGCACTTGAATTTGCTGCTGCACCACCACCACCTGGTTGCGCTGCTCGTTGGCTTTGTTCTGTGCTGCGCGCTGCTGATCTTCCAGTTGCGGCAGCATGGCGCTTTGTTCTTCCGCCTGCGCGTTCAACAACTCGTTCTGTTCATCAGCCCCCAACATTTGCTCGGCAATGCGCTCCAGTTCGTCTTGCGCTTCTTGCTGGCGCGCACCCCATTGCTCGTTTTGCGCTTTGATCTCCAACAAACGCTGCTCGGCGCGCTGCCTGCCTTCCACCACATAGCGAATGCGTTCTTCCAGTCGGCTCACTTCCAACGCCGCTTCGGCCAAAGCGCCTTGCGCGGAGTGCAACTCGTCACCCGCCGCATAGTGGGCTTGGCGCACTGTTTCCAGCTCTGCCTCGCCCTGGCGCAACTCGGCGGTGCGGGCTTCCAATGCGTTGATCGCATCCAACACCGCTTTTTTGATGCGCTCTTCTTCCTGCGCCGCGTCGCGGTGTTTCAAGAACCACAACTGGTGCAGCTTGAGCGTGCCTTGCTCTTGCAAACCACGGTAAGTTGCAGCCACTTCGGCTTGTTTTTCTAACTTCTCCAGGTTGTTGTTCAGCTCACGCAGAATATCTTCCACCCGGGTGAGGTTCTCACGTGTGTCTTTGAGCCGGTTTTCGGTTTCGCGGCGACGTTCTTTGTACTTAGAAACGCCCGCAGCCTCTTCCAAAAACAAACGCAACTCTTCTGGTTTGCTTTCAATGATGCGGCTGATGGTGCCTTGGCCAATGATGGCGTAGGCGCGCGGCCCCAGGCCGGTGCCCAGGAAGACGTCCTGGACGTCGCGGCGGCGCACCGGCTGGTTGTTGATGAAGTAGCTGGAGGTGCCATCGCGCGTGAGCACGCGCTTGACGGCGATTTCGGCGAACTGGTTCCACTGGCCGCCAGCGCGGGCGTCTTCGTTGCTGAAGACGAGCTCCACGCTGGAGCGGCTGGCCGGCTTGCGGTTGCCCGAGCCATTGAAGATCACGTCCTGCATGGACTCGCCGCGCAGCTCGGAGGCTTTCGACTCGCCCAGCACCCAGCGCACGGCGTCCATGATGTTGGACTTGCCGCAGCCATTGGGCCCCACCACACCGACCAGCTGGCCCGGCAGCTGGAAGTGGGTCGGCTCTGCGAAGGACTTGAAGCCCGACAGCTTGATCGAATTCAGACGCATCTAAGTCGTTGATTTGCCTGATGAATCTCAGAAAAATCCAGGCCTTTGAGGAGCGGCGATGATACCATCGAGGGTTCCGAGTTCCCCCCCACGTTCGACACCATGGCCAAGCCTATTACCGTCAGCACGCGCGCCAAGCCCGCCACGCCGCCTTCGGCCCCCTCGCGCCAGCTCGACGTCTTCCCCAACCCGGCGCCCGAGCGCGACTACGTCATCCAGTTCCAGGTGCCCGAGTTCACCTGCTTTTGCCCGCTGACCGGCCAGCCCGACTTCGCGCACGTCACCATCGACTGCATCGCCGACAAGCTCTGCATCGAGCTCAAGAGCCTGAAGATGTACATGTGGAGCTACCGCAACGAGGGGGCTTTCCACGAAAAGGTGACCAACGACATCCTCACGGACATGGTCAAGGCCATCAACCCGCGCTACATCCGCATCACGGCCAAGTGGTACGTGCGCGGCGGCATCTACACCAACGTGGTGGCCGAGCACCGCAAGAAGGGCTGGAAGCCGGCCCCCAAGGTGGACCTGCCGCAACTGGGCCACGAATCCGGCC
>JBJTHI010000003.1:0-13113 GCA_046094425.1 Burkholderiales bacterium
ACCACTTCACGACCACCAGAACCTCGTGTAATCTCGCTCATGGATTTCCCCTTTCAACACAGCAACAGATGGATGACTCGAACCACCCATCTTGGCGCATCGACGCCGTCGCTCGAAGGTGGGAAGTCCCTTCGTATTCCGTCCACCATCATCGCAAGCGAGTCAGGCCAAGCGCAGCACACGCCCGTTGCTGCTGTCCGTGAGCAAATACAAGGCTCCATCCGGCCTTTGTCGCACATCGCGTATGCGTTCGCCAAGTGACTTGAACAGCTCTTCGCGCCTGACCACAGTGGTGCCATTCAATTCAAGGCGCCAAAGCGCTTGCCCAGCCAGCGCACCCAAAAACAAATGCCCTTGCCACTCGGGAATTACCGTGCCGGTGTACCAACACAAGCCACTGGGGGCAATTGACGTGGGCACCCAATAACTCACGGGTTGCTCTAAGCCTGTGGCGCTGGTCGCACCGCCCACGGTGGGGCAGTTTCCCACTGGGGCGCCGTAGTTGCAGCCATAAGAAATCAAAGGCCATCCATAGTTGCGGCCACGCTGAACACGGTTGATCTCATCACCACCCTGTGGCCCGTGCTCGCTCACACCACAACTCTCCTGTCGTGGGATGCAGCGCAGCGCCTTGCGGGTTGCGGTGGCCCAAGCTCCAAATTTCTGGGCGTGCCACGTCTGTGCTGACAAAAGGGTTGTCTGTTGGCACAGAGCCATCGGCGCGAATGCGCACCACTTTGCCATGATGGGTACTGAGGTCTTGGGCTTTAACCGCTTCGGACGCAGCAGACCGATCTCCCAGCGTGATGTACAGAAACCCATCAGGCGTCAACACCAAACGAGACCCGTAGTGATTGGTGCTGATGCCGGTAGCCACCTTGGGGGTTTGCCGAAAAATCACCTGCACATCAAGCAAGGCATTGCCAACCAACCGACCGCGCGCCACCGCTGTGCCATTGCTGCCCGCTTGATCACCCGTGCCCGCTTCGGCATAACTCAGATACACCCAGGTGTCGCCACCCTGCACCTGCACCACCACATCCAGCAAACCGCCCTGCCCGGCATTGAGCACAGCGGGCACGCCGCTCACATTGACATGAGGAACCGCCGCCACTGAGGCATTCACGATACGCAATCTGCCCGCTTTTTCCGTGACAAGCATTCGCCCATCTGGCAAAAACGCCAAGCCCCATGGGTTCTCTAATCCGGAGGCAAAGGTATGGGCTGTAGGCGTGCCGCCGCTGAAACCTGGTGTCGGCGCGGGCGCTGCTGAAGGCGAAGGCGACGCCGCCTCAGACCCTCCGCCACAAGCGGTAAGCAACCCACCGCTGGCCGCCACTTGCCACAGGGTTTTGAGGGCATCACGCCGACTGGCGTCCACACTGCGGTCAAAGAATGGCATGCCGGTCTCCGAGAAACAAGCGCAAAGCCTACTTCTCTTTTAACCCCTCGCGTGCAAATAAGTGCAACAAGATCCCGATCGGTGCCCTGATCTCACAGGAGGGCTCCTGGCACCGAAAAGACAAAAGGGTTAGCACGCTCACACGTGCTAACCCTTGTCATTCTTGGTCGGGATGGCGGGATTCGAACTCGCGACCCCTTGCACCCCATGCAAGTGCGCTACCAGGCTGCGCTACACCCCGACGTAAGCCCACTAGTATAACCTGAACTTCAGTGGGTGAGCAGGTCTCGGATAGACAACAACTCCTCGCGCACTTGAACAGAGGTCAGCGCATCACCCTCAGCGGCAAGCCTGGGGGTGTAACTGGCCAGGGCCACGGTTTTATTGGTGGCCAGGGCCACGGCCAGCTCGCCGCTTTGGGGCACCGAAAATGTGTTGGGCACAATCGCATCGGCATCAAATGCGGAATCCATCAGGTCGTCGTCCAGCTGACCCTCGGCAAACTCAGCCAATTGGTTGCGCGCGCCACTGATGGTGAAACCTTGCTCGTACAGCAACTCACGGATACGCCGCACCAACAACACCTCGTGGTGCTGGTAATAACGCCGGTTTCCTCGGCGTTTCATGGGTTTAAGTTGTGAGAACTCCTGCTCCCAATACCGAAGCACATAAGGCTTGACGCCGCAAAGCTCGCTTACTTCGCCTATGGTGAAGTAGCGTTTGTCGGGGATGGTGGGGAGCGTTTTCTCCATTGAAATCAATGAGTTCCGCAGCAGAAGCTAGACTCTACTCGAAGTCGTCGCCCACCGGTATGTCGCCTTGCACAATTCCTTTGAGTTTGTGGCTTGCGTGAAACGTAACAACGTTTCTGGCCTTGATGGGTATAGCTTCCCCGGTGCGCGGGTTGCGGCCCGGGCGAGGTGCTTTGCGGCGGATGTTGAAATTGCCGAAACCGGACATTTTCATGTCTTGCCCGTCCACCAAGGTGGTGTGGATGATTTCAAAGAAAGCCTCCACCATGTCCTTGGACTCGCGTTTGTTCAAACCGAGTCGCTCGAACAACAACTCGGCCAGGTCCGCTTTGGTCAGCGTGGGCGTTTCCAAGCTGGGCAGCATGACGCGCCCGGTAGCGGAGGCGGTCACGGGTTCGTCAGCGTGTAGGTCAGCATCCATCATGAAAGATCACCCCCTCAGTCGAACACCCAGGCGCTGGTGCAGCGCCGACAACACCTGGGCCGTGACGGCTTCGGTGCGTTCATCGGTCAAATTGATCTCGTCGTCCAGCAATTCCAGTCGCACTGCCACGCTGCGTTCGTTGGCTTGCATGTCGGCCGGTGCTTGGGCCGGTTTGTACACATCAAACACCTGGGCGGAACGAATCAAGTGGGTCGGTGTTGAACGTACCGCGTCGATCAAAGCGTCGTGGCTGACTTGGTCGGCCACCACCAGGGCCAAATCACGCCACACCGACTGGTGTTTGGGCAACACTTGGCATTGTGGCAGTGTGCTGCCTAGAGCCGCGTCCATCTCCACCTCGAACAACATCGGGGCGCTGGGCAGTTCGTAGGCCTGACGCCAACGCGGGTGCAATTCACCGACGAAGCCAATGGCTCGACCGTCAACAAAAATCTGGGCACAGCGTCCCGGATGTAAGGCGGGATGCTGGTTGGGCACAAAGCGCAAGGCCGTGGAGCCGAACAGCGCTTGCACATCGCCTTTGGCATCAAAAAAATCAACGGGGCGCTCTTTCTGTGCCCATTGCACAGGTGCAACGCTGCCCGCGAGCAAACCGGCCAAACGCAAGGGTTGGTGTACACCGGCCACGGTCAAGGGGCCATCGACCACATTGGCATCACGTTGAAAGACTCGGCCGATCTCAAACACACGCACGCGCGGTGTTTTTCGGGCCAGGTTATTGCGCAAAACCTGAATCAGGCTACCCATCAAACTGGAGCGCATCACCGACAGCGGGCTGGCAATGGGGTTGAGCACGCGAATGGGGTTGGCATTACCCGCGAGTTCTTGCTCCCATTTTTCTTCGACAAAGCTGAAGTTGATGGTTTCAAAGTAACCCAGGTCAGCCAAGCGGTGGCGTAGCGCATGGCTGCCCAAACGCGACTCGCTGCGCACCCGGGCGGTGACGGGTGCGCGGGGTGCTTCTTTGGGTAAGGTGTTGAAGCCGATCACACGGATCACTTCTTCAATCAAATCCTCTTCAATTTGCAAATCAAACCGCCAGCTTGGTGCTTGGACTTGCAACGCACCCTCGCTTTGGGTGAATTGCAGGCCCAGGCGCCGCATCACTTCGGCGCATTGCTGCTGCGTGACGGGCATGCCGATCACCTTGGCAGCGCGCGCCACACGCAGGGTGACGGGCTTGCGCTCGGGCAAGGCCAGGGTTTGGTCGTCCATCGGCCCGGCCTGACCACCGCAGATGTCGATGATGAGTTGGGTGATGCGCTCAATGTGTTCTACCGTGAGTGCAGGATCCACCCCGCGCTCAAAACGGTGGCCAGCGTCGGTCGAGAAGGCATAACGACGTGAGCGCCCCGCCACTGCTTCGGGCCACCAGAAAGCGGCTTCCACGTAAACATTCTGGGTGTCGTCCGACACCGCCGTGGAATCCCCCCCCATGATGCCCGCCAAAGACTCCACCGCTTGCTCGTCGGCGATTACACCCACTTGAGCGTCAACACGAATGGTGTTGCCGTTGAGCAGCTTGAGTTCTTCGCCCTCACGCCCCCAGCGCACGGTGAGGCCACCGTGAATTTTGTCGAGGTCAAAAATATGCGATGGCCTGCCGAACTCAAACATCACATAGTTCGAGATGTCCACCAAGGCAGTGACCGAGCGCTGGCCGCAACGCGCCAAACGATCGACCATCCAAGCCGGAGTCGCCGCTTGGGTGTTCACACCACGAATCACGCGGCCTGAGAAACGGCCACACAAATCCGGCGCTTCAACGCGCACGGGCAAGCGCTGGTCGATCTGCGGCTGCACAGGTGGAAAGGCCACAGACTTCAGTGGTGTACCGGTCAAGGCAGCCACTTCACGCGCAATGCCGTAAACACCCAGGGCATGCCCCAAATTCGGCGTGAGTTTGAGTGTGAAAAGCGTGTCATCCAGCAGCAAGTGTTCGCGGATGTTTTGACCGACAGGTGCATCGCCAGCCAGGATGTGCAAGCCACTTGTTTCGTCCGAGAGTTTGAGTTCCTTGGCCGAACACAACATGCCTTGGCTTTCCACGCCACGCAGCTTGCCGAGTTTGATTTCAAACGGGGCTGCGCCCTCTTCACTCGCTGGCAGTTGAGCACCCACCAAGGCGCAAGGAACTTTGATGCCCACTTGCACATTGGGCGCACCGCAAACAATTTGCAAAGGCGCGCCCTGCCCCACATTCACCTGGCACACATTCAAACGGTCGGCATTGGGGTGACGCTCCACCGCGAGCACCTCGGCCACCACCACGCCCGTGAACGCGGGCGCAACGGGGCGGGCTTCTTCCACTTCCATGCCCGACATGGTCAACAAGTCGGCCAGGGCTTGGCTGGACAAGGGCGGGTTGCAAAACTCACGCAACCATGACTCAGGAAATTGCATCGTTCTTCTTTCGAGTCAAACAGGATCGACGGTCACTGGAACTGGGACAGAAATCTCAAGTCACCATCGAAAAACAGTCGCAAATCATTCACGCCATAACGCAACATGGCCAGCCGATCGGGGCCCATGCCAAAGGCAAAACCAATGTAGCGCTCGGGGTCGAGGCCATAGTTGCGAATCACGTTCGGGTGCACCTGGCCCGAACCCGCCACTTCCAACCAGCGGCCTTTCAGTGGCCCGCTAGCAAAGGCAATGTCCACCTCGGCTGAGGGTTCGGTGAAGGGGAAAAACGAGGGCCGGAAACGCAACTCCAACTCGTCAGTTTCAAAGAAGTTGCGGAAAAAATCGGTGAACACCACCTTCAGGTCTTTGAAGCTGACGTTCTCGCCCACCCACAAACCTTCGCACTGGTGGAACATGGGCGAGTGGGTGGCATCGCTGTCCACCCGGTAGGTGCGGCCGGGGGCGATAACTCGAATCTCAGGCATGGCCTGCCCGCTGGCGAGCAAGGTCTCGTACTTTTTCGCGTGGGCGCGCGCATAACGCACCTGCATGGGCGAGGTGTGGGGGCGCAAATTCAACCAGCGCCCTTCGGCGTCTTTCATGTCCACATAGAACGTGTCCTGCATCGAGCGTGCGGGGTGGTTCTCGTGGTTGTTCAGCGCGGTGAAACTCATCCAGTCGGTTTCAATCTCGGGGCCATCGGCCACATCAAAACCCATCGAGGCAAAAATGGCTTCTATGCGTTCCATGACGCGAGACACCGGGTGCAAACCGCCTAAGCCGTTTTGTCGACCAGGCAGCGTGACATCCAAAGATTCGGCCTGCAATTGCGCGTTGAGTTCAGCGTCAGCCAAGTGCTGGCGGCGTGCGTTCAGTGCGGCTTCCACTTGCTGCTTGGCAGCGTTGATCAATGCGCCGCGTGCTTTTTTCTCATCAGCGGACAGAGCGCCCAGCGCCTTGAGTTGCTCGGTCAAGCGGCCCGCTTTGCCCAAGTAACGCGCTTTGGCGTCTTCCAGGTCGGCGGGACGGGCCGCCTGCGCAAAGTCGCTTTGTGCGTCCTGCACCAGTTGGTCTAGGTCATTCATGGATGGTTTTGCTTCAAGAAAAAAGGCCATCCTCTGGGACGGCCTTCAAGCACTGGCTATGACTGGCGATAGGCAGCGGTTCAAGACAGGCTTGAACCGCAACGCATCATCACGCTAGCTGGGCCTTGACCTTTTCCACGATGCTGCCAAAAGCGGCCGGGTCGTTCACGGCCATGTCGGCAAGCACCTTGCGGTCGATGTCGATCTGCGCCTTCTTCAATCCAGCCATGAATTTGCTGTAGGTCACCCCCAAACCACGGCTGGCAGCGTTGATACGCGCGATCCAGAGTTGGCGGAACACACGCTTTTTGGTGCGGCGATCGCGGTAGGCGTATTGCCCTGCGCGCATGACGGCTTGCTTGGCAATGCGGAAAACATTCTTGCGACGACCACGGTAACCCTTGGCAAGTGCAAGAACTTTTTTGTGACGAGCACGGGCGGTAACACCACGTTTAACGCGAGGCATAAATTACTCCTTCAAAAAGATGTGAGAAACGTGGTGATCACAAACCAGCGAATGGCAGCATTTGCGCCATGTGGCCCATGTTCGTCTCGTGCACGTTCACAGCGCCACGCAAATGGCGTTTGTTCTTCGTGGTCTTTTTGGTCAGGATGTGGCGCTTGAACGCCTGGCCGCGTTTAACGGTGCCACCTGGGCGAACGCGAAAGCGCTTTTTCGCGCTGCTCTTGGTCTTCATTTTGGGCATGAATTGCTCCTTCTTTGAACGCTGCTTCAGGCGCCGACAAAGCCTTTGTCGTCTTGTTGGCCTGAAACCGCTTTTAACAACCCCCCGGCGACCAAACCGAAGTGCTGAAATTTTGAACTATCAAGTCAATCACCGGGCCGTTCCCAAGATTGACTTGGCCCCCACGGGGGGCCGCCTCCTGTATTTCAGGGGGCGGGGGGCTCCATCTAACTCTTTTTCTTAGGTGCCAGCACCATGATCATCTGGCGACCTTCTAGCTTGGGCATGTTCTCTACCACCGACACATCAGACAACTCGTCCCGAATGCGCTCCAGCAAACGCATGCCGATTTCTTGGTGGGTGATTTCCCGGCCCCGGTAACGCAAGGTGACTTTGCCCTTGTCGCCATCTTCGGCAATAAAGCGGCGCAGGTTGCGCATCTTGATTTGGTAGTCACCCTCGTCCGTCCCGGGACGGAACTTCACTTCCTTGATCTCAATAACCTTCTGTTTCGCCTTGGCTTCTGCTGCTTTCTTTTGCTCTTGGTACTTGAGCTTGCCGTAGTCCATCAAGCGGCACACAGGCGGTTCAGCCTGCGCAACGATCTCGACCAAGTCCACGTCCAAGTCGCCCGCCATGCGCAAGGCCTCGTTGATACTCACGATGCCCAGCGGTTCGTTGTCCACACCATTGAGCCGGACTTCCGGCGCCATGATTTCACGATTCAGTCGGTGCTTGCGCTCCACATTGGGAGTGCGGCGGTCAGCATAAGAAGTAGCGATGGTTTCATCCTTTCAGCAGATTTCAAGGCAGAAAAATCTGATTTAAAAACAAGCGCGCCCGGCAGGCATCTTCGAAAAGACGCCGCCTTTTCAACCGTGTCTTTCAACCATGTTGGGCAATGTCGGCGGCGATCTTGCTGATGAAGTCGGCCACCTGCATCACACCGAGGTCTTGGTTGCCTCGGGCGCGCACCGCAACGGCTCCATTTGCCTTCTCTTTGTCGCCAACGACCAAGATGAATGGAACCTTTTGAACGGAATGCTCGCGGATTTTATAGTTAATTTTCTCATTCCGCAAATCCGTGGTGACTCTAACTCCTTGTTTTTGCAGCAATTTCGCCACTTCCTGGGCGTAATCTGCCTGGGAATCGGTGATGCAGGCCACAACCGCCTGGATCGGGGCGAGCCAAACTGGCAGGGCGCCCGCGTATTGCTCCACCAAAATGCCTGTGAAACGCTCCAGCGACCCAAAGTTCGCCACGTGCAACATCACTGGGCGTTTTCTTGATCCATCCTCGGCCACATAGGTCGCATCAAAACGCTCGGGCAGGTTCAAATCGACCTGCAAGGTGCCACATTGCCAGTCTCGGCCAATGGCATCTCGCAAAACGAACTCCAACTTGGGCCCGTAAAAAGCCCCCTCACCAGGATTGAGCGTGTAGCTGGCACCCTTGGCCGCCAGGGCTCCGAGCAAGGCACCCTCCAACTTGTCCCAGGTTTCGTCACTGCCTATCCGGTTCGCTGGGCGGGTTGACAACTTGATGCGCACTTCGTGAAATCCGAAATCCTTGTAGATGGACAGGATCAAATCGATGATCGCACCGCACTCATCTTGCATTTGCCCTTCGGTACAAAACACATGGGCGTCATCTTGGGTGAAGTGACGAACTCGAAGCAGTCCATGCAAGGCCCCAGAGGGCTCATAGCGGTGCACCTTGCCAAACTCGGCCATGCGCAGCGGCAGATCCCGGTAGCTGCGCAAATCATGCTTGAACAAGGTCACCCCGCCGGGGCAATTCATGGGCTTGAGCGCAAAAACCCGATCGTCCTCGGTCTTAGTGGTGAACATGTTCTCGCGGTAGTTCATCCAGTGCCCGGAAATCTCCCACAGCGACCGGTCCATCACATCGGGCGTGTTGACTTCCACATAGCCCGCGTCGTTTCGGCGCTGGCGCATGTAGGAAATCAGCTGCTGGAACACTGTCCAACCCTTGGGATGCCAAAAAACCGCTCCGGGGGCAAAGTCTTCAAAGTGATAGAGATCCAGCTCGCGGCCCAATTTGCGGTGGTCGCGTTTTTCTGCTTCTTCCAGCATGTGCAGGTATTGCTGCAATTCGTCTTTGGTCGCCCAGGCGGTGCCGTAAATGCGTTGCAGCATTTCGTTGCGGTGGTCGCCGCGCCAATAGGCACCGGCCACCTTCATCAGCTTGAAGTGTTTGAGCTTGCCGGTCGAAGGCACGTGGGGTCCTCGGCACAGGTCTTCAAAAGCGCCTTCTCGGTAGAGCGACACGTCCTGGCCATCGGGAATGCTGGCAATGATTTCGGCTTTGTAGGTTTCGCCGATGGACTTGAAATACGCCACCGCTTCGTCGCGCGGCAGCACCCGGCGCTCTACTTTTTCGTCTTTCTTCGCCAGTTCCGTCATCTTGGCTTCAATGGCCGCCAAGTCTTCGGGGGTGAAGGGGCGTTTGTAGGAGAAGTCGTAATAGAAGCCGTTTTCAATCACCGGGCCGATGGTCACTTGCGCGTCGGGGTACAAAGTTTTCACCGCATATGCCAGCAAATGAGCGGTGGAGTGGCGAATCATCTCCAGGCCATCAGCGTCCTTTTCGGTGACGATGGCAAGCTGGGTGTCGTGCTCAATGAGGTAGCTGGTGTCCACCACCCGGGCTTGATAGCCCTGCCCCAATTTGCCACCCAACGCCGCTTTGGCCAAACCCGCGCCAATGGACGCGGCCACATCGGCCACCGTTAACGCGGCGGGGTATTCACGGCGTGAGCCGTCGGGCAATTGAATGGAAATCATGGGAGTCGCTCCAGAAAACAAAAAAGCGCGGGGCCAGCCGCGCTTGATGAAGAGAAAAAAGAAAAACCGTGGCTCAACGCGCGAAAGCCAAAACCTCTATCTGTTGGGTTGTAGTTCGCGGTGTCATAACCGGGTTGCCTTTCTCGCTCTTGTTCATTGAGATGGGAATGGGCGTATTGTAAGCGCCTCAGAGCGGCAACAGCGACACGTGCGGCAACAGCGACACGTCCGCGGTGCGCTCAATGAACCAGGCCACGGCCACCGCAATGGCAGCCATGGAACCACCGCGTATCACCCAGGGCACATAAGCGGCTCGCGCGCGTACCAGGAAAAGCAAAGCCGCTACCCCAGCCACGATGGTCACTTGCCCCAACTCCAGCCCCAGGTTGAACTGCAGCAGCGCACCCACAAAGGCTGTAGTCGGCAGTTCCAACTCTTGCAGCACACCCGCGAAACCGAAACCGTGGATCAGACCGAACAAGAAAGTCATCAGGAATCTGCTGCGCCCCAGCACCGGCCACAGGTTGTCCAATGCCGCGATCACAATGGTCACCGCAATCAGCGGCTCAACCACGCTGGCGGGCAAACTCACCCATTGCAAGGCGGCCAGCGTCAGCGTGATGGAGTGGGCCACGGTGAACGCCGTGACGATGGAGAGCACAGGCCAGAGCGCCTGAGGAAGTTTCTCCACCGGCACCCAGCCTTTGTTCGTGCGCCGCATCACCGAGGGCAGCAACAAACACAACAAGAACAGCACATGGTCGTAGCCAGTGACGATGTGGTGTATGCCTTCGCGCAAAAACGCCCACGGTTCGGACAACGCGTGGCTGGAGGCGTCCACCGCCACAGCTTCCTGCGGGTTCAGCAACTGGGCCGTGACCACACCTGCCCACTCGATGCGTGCCGTGGCGCGGTGATTGGTGTCGGTGTCTTTGAAGAGCATGTAGCGTATCAGCGGTGGTGTGGCTTGGCTAACAGATTGAGCACAGCGAGCGTCGTAGGCCAAAGAGGCGTAAGCCCCCTCGTCTCGTGTAACAACGGTTTGCCCAGCACCGTCCAATTCACAGCCCACCAACTGCACGCGCGCTTTCACATAGGAATCTATCGCGGGCCAAGCGGCCTTTACCTCGCCGGCTGTCAACTGGCCGTTCCCATCACCGTCCACCTTCAAAGGCACATCCAGGTCGCGCAGTGCTGCATCCACTTGCAGGCGTGCGCCTGCTGCGGTTTGCGTCAGTTGCACATAACCCTCGCTGCCCTGGTGGGCCGAAGCTGGCGCACCCAGTAACAACAGTGAAACCGTTGTGGCGGCGAGCAGCGTTTTACAGCAGCGCATCAAGACGTTCATCAAACAACCCCATTTCTTTCTTCAATTGACGGATTTCCTTCAACGCCTGAACTTGTTGACCGGCTGCTGCGGCCCGGGCAGCTTGCGCGAACAACAACAAGTCCACCGGTTCGCGTTGGGCGGTGACATTGAGACGTGCCAATTCCAAGGCACGTGCCGAATCTTTTTGAATCCACAGCGCGAACATGGCGTGCTCGCGGGCGTGGCCCAGGCGCTCTTGCGGATTGAGTTTGTCTTGCGACATGCGTGCGGTGAGTTCTTTCAGATCGGAGGCCGCCTCCGGTGCTTTGATCTGCTGCCGCGCTCGGGTCAAACGCAAGAGCACGGCGTCTGATCGCACTTGGCTTTTGAGCGCGCTCACCACATCGACCGCGCGGTTGTGCTGCATCAAAAAATCGGCATAAGACACTGCAGCATAGGCATCGCGCGGCGACAACAACAGGGCCGCTTTGTAGGCTTGTTCGGCCACAACAGGACGTTTGTTACGTGCCTCCAATTCGGCCAACGTGGTGAGCAGCCAAACACGCTGCTCGGGTGAACGGGCATCGTCACCGATCAAGGCATTCAACACGGTGCGCGCTTGGTCTGTCTTGCCCTGTAAACCCATGTTCTCCGCCAAACAGGCTTGCGCAAAAAACACCTCCCCTGCCCGCTGCACCGCCGTACAGGCTTGGGTAGATGCGGCATAACGCCCTTGCAAACGATGCAGCGTGGCCAAGGTCAACCAGGCTTGGCTGTGGCGGGGCTCGCGTTTCACGAGCCGTTCCAAATTGGCACGAGCCGCTTGAAAGTCGTGCAAATGTTGTTGCAGATCGGCGCGTTGCATCAGCACGGCAATGGGTGCTTTTGCTGGGTCTGTCCACGGCGACAACACGGCCAGCCCTTGGCCAGCCGGACGCGGATCACCTTCGCTGCGTGAACGGCCCAGTAGCAGTTTGGCCAAAGCTACCGCTGCATCTACATTGCTGGCCTGCGTCTGTAGCTGCTGGCGCAGGCGGCGCTCCTCGTGGGACATGCGACTGCCTGCATCAATCACAAGCTCATCGGAGGCAGTCGCTGCCAAGGCACTCGGCAGCACAAATACCAAACCAAGGCCCATGAGACCAGCTCGTAGCAGGCCCCAGGTTGATCGACGAGCGCCGTATTTGTTCATCAGGACTCCCTCTTGGAAACAACAGTGGCCGAGCGGGCTCCGCCCGGCCACAGTGGCGAAACAACACGCTGTCAATCGACAGCGCGCGGCTCCTCCGTCTCAGTCGTCGCAGGCAAAACGCCCACCACACTCACAGGCTCCAAGGTGTCGGCCGCTGCTTTCACCAAAGCCTTGAGGTAGTCGATGAGGCCACCAACCGAGCTGCTGGCAGTAGCAGGAACGGCTTCTGTCACAGCGGGGGTGGCCGGGGCAGCGGGCGCATCGTCCCCGCCCCCGCCGCAAGCGGTCAACACACACACAGCCGCCATAGAGATCCATAACGTGGTTTTCATGGGTCTCTCCTTACTTGCTG
Organism: Burkholderiales bacterium; assembly: GCA_046094425.1. Classification (GTDB taxonomy): domain Bacteria; phylum Pseudomonadota; class Gammaproteobacteria; order Burkholderiales; family Burkholderiaceae_C; genus JANPCX01. The sequence goes on from JBJTHI010000003.1 coordinate 12,438, forward strand.
CCTGGCAGCGGCGTGTTCAAGTAGGGGAAGCCGGGCAACAAGGGGGCCACGGCCTGGTCAACTGCGTCGTGCAACTTGAAGGCGGTAGCACCCAGGGGCACGGCTGAAGGTTTGCAGGCTGCACCAAAACCCAGGGCGTCGGTGTCACCATTGGCCACACACAAACCACCTGCTACAGCGACCAAGGAAATGTCCACCACATCGTCTTTCGGACGGCGACCGTTCGGGTAGCCGGCGTTGTCGTTGCCCTTGGCCAAGATATTTCCGACGATACCGAGCCGGTTTTGCTGCGCAAACGGCACCGCAGGAATGGCAGTGTTCAAACGCAACATTTCCGAGCCCACCACATTGGCGGGCTGATTCACGCCCTTGATGCCGGTGAGGAAGGTGGTGACCAAATCGCCGCGACCGGCATTGCTGGGTGCGAGGCCACCCGCAGGCAAGGCCAGCGCAATTTCCAACAAACGTGGCAGCGTGGGGTTGGTGACATAGGTCAAGAAGTTGGCAGCGTCATCTTTGGGTTTGGAGGCATTGAACCTAAATCCGGCGGTATCCGACCGCAGATTGCCTGCAGAGCAAGCAGTGGCGGGGGTTGGTGCGGTTTTGGCACACTCACCCGATGGGTGAAGCAAAACGCAAAACGCTGGCGGCGCGTCATCTGGGTGGGCAAGGCCCC
>JBJTHI010000004.1:0-15213 GCA_046094425.1 Burkholderiales bacterium
CCTCGCCGAAGCACAGTACAGGTTCAATCGCCGCTTCAATCTCAGCTCCATCTTGCCCCGCCTCTTGCGGGCCGCTTGCCTCACTACCCCTCGCAACGCCAGGTTCATTCGTGCAGCTGAGGTTTGTCGCTAATCAGGAAAGCTTTTGAAGTTTTGGATAAACCTCGCGGACGATGATTGTTTCCGACAGGCGAATCAACGGCATGACGTCCAGGTAGGAACAAATCGTATATGTGGCAGAGACTCCCTGTGATGCATCACAGGTTTCATATCGCCAACCGCCCCGCTATCTCCAAAACCGCCTTGCTCTGGTTCATCGTATAAAAGTGCAGCCCCGGCACGCCTGCGGTGCGCAGTTGGTCGCACAGGTCGGTGATCACGTCCAAACCAAAGGCTTGGATCGACGCAGTGTCGTCACCGAAGCCTTGCAGGCGCAGGCGCATCCAGCGGGGGATTTCGGTGCCGCAGTTGTCGGCGAAACGGATGATGCCGCTGGCGTTGGTGATGGGCATGATGCCGGGGATGACGGGGATGTCGGCCCCCAAGGCATGGGCTTCATCGACGAAGCGGAAGTAGGCGTCGGTGTTGAAAAACATTTGGGTGATGGCCGAGCTGGCACCGGCTTTCACCTTGGTGACGTAGGCTTGCAAGTCGGCTTGCGGACTTCTGGCTTGCGGGTGCATTTCGGGATAAGCACCAACTTCAATGTGGAAGTGGTCGCCCGTCTCCGCACGGATGAAGGCCACCAAGTCGCTGGCGTAGCGGAATTCGCCCAAGCTGCCTGAGCCATAACCGCTGGGCAAGTCGCCGCGCAGGGCGACGATGCGGCGAATGCCTGCGGCTTGGAAATTTTGCAGTTGCGCGCGGATGGATTCTTTGTTCGCGCCGATGCAACTGAAGTGGGGTGCTGCATCTACCCCCTCTTTCAAAATCGCCTGCACGGTTTGGAAGGTGCCGTCTTGCGTGCTGCCGCCTGCGCCATAAGTCACCGAACAAAACTGCGGTTTCAAGGCATAAAGCTGCTGGCGCGCCGCAGCCAATTTCGTAGCGCCTTCGGGTGTTTTGGGTGGGAAAAACTCTAGGCTGATTGGAAGGGTTGAAGTGTTCATGTTGGTCCTGGCCGGGCATGCACAAAAAATTCTCGGTTGCCGTCGCCGCCTGCAATGGGACTGGCGAAATAGTCCACCACCCGCAGCGACAAGATCGCGCACGCTTGGCGTATGCGTTGCTCTACACGCGGGTAAGCGGCCTCACTCTTGACAAGGCCGCCTTTGCCGATGTCTTCGGGTTGCAATTCAAACTGTGGCTTCACCAGCAACAAAGCCTGGCCCTGCGCGGCCAGGTAGGCGGTGATGGTGGGCAGCACCAAGGTGAGCGAAATGAAGGAGAGGTCGGCCACGATGAGGTCGAAAGAGTGCGCGGGTTCTTCTTGCTCAAACGCGGAACCACTCACGTCGCGGGCGTTGAGGCCCTCGAAACTGATCACGCGGTCGCTTGATGCCAAGCTGGCACTCAACTGGCTGCGCCCCACATCGATACCGACCACACGGCGTGCGCCCTGCTGTAGCAATACATCGGTAAAGCCGCCGGTGCTTTGGCCTACATCGAAGCAATTCAAGCCCTGGACGCTGATGCCGCGGTGTTGGAGCGCACCTTCCAGCTTCAAACCACCACGCGAGACAAACCGCAGCTCGTCGTTGTTGATGACTTCCATCACACAACCCTCGGGCAGGTCTTCACCCGCCTTTTTGGGCACGAGCCAGCCTTTGGGCGAACGCCAACGCACGCCGCCGCTGTCGATCAGGCGCTGCGCGGCGGATCGCGTAGGGGCGAGGCCTTGCTGGACGAGGAGTTGGTCTGCGCGCATGGGGGGACAAAAACAGGTCGAGCATCACGGTTTGCGTCCCAAACCGTTCGCACTGAGCCTGTCGAAGTGCCTGCGGTTCACAGCGCTGGCTTCGACAGGCTCAGCCCGAACGGTGGGGTGGGGCCGAACGACTGTTGGAGACTGGTGCGTTCACAGGGCGAGTGTGAACGCCCGGCCCAATCAATACCGATACGTATCCGCCTTGTAAGGCCCCTGCTTAGGCACGCCGATATAAGCCGCTTGCTCATCCGTGAGCTCGGTCAGCATGGCCCCCACTTTCTTCAGGTGCAGACGGGCCACTTTTTCGTCCAGGTGTTTGGGCAGCACATACACCTTGCCAATGTCGTAGGCATCGCTGTGGCTGAACAGTTCAATCTGCGCAATGGTTTGGTTGGCGAAGCTGGAGGACATGACGAAGCTGGGGTGACCGGTGGCGCAACCCAGGTTCACCAAGCGGCCCTTGGCGAGCAGAATGATCTTTTTACCGTCCGGAAATTTGACGTGATCGACCTGGGGTTTGATTTCGTCCCACTCCAGTTTTTCCATTGAGGCCACGTCAATTTCATTGTCGAAGTGGCCAATGTTGCAGACGATGGCTTCGTCTTTCATGGCGGCCATGTGTTCGTAGCGAATCACGTTTTTGTTGCCGGTGGCGCTCACGAAAATGTCGGCCTTGTCGGCGGCGTATTCCATCGTCACCACTTTGTAGCCCTCCATGGCCGCTTGCAGGGCGTTGATGGGGTCGATCTCGGTCACCCACACCTGGGCGCTCAAGGCGCGCAAGGCTTGGGCTGAACCTTTGCCCACGTCACCGTAACCGGCGACCACGGCCACTTTGCCGGCCACCATCACATCGGTGGCGCGTTTGATGGAGTCCACCAGGGATTCGCGGCAGCCGTAGAGGTTGTCGAACTTGCTCTTGGTCACGCTGTCGTTCACATTGATGGCGCGGAACAAAAGCGCACCCTTGGCAGCCATTTCTTTCAAGCGCAGCACACCGGTGGTGGTTTCTTCGGTCACGCCGATGATGTCGGCGGCTTTGCGGCTGTACCAGGTGGGGTCAACCGCCAGCTTGGCTTTGATGGCGTTGAACAGGCAAGTTTCCTCTTCGCTGCCGGGGTTGTTCAACACCGAAGCGTCTTTTTCAGCGCGTTTACCCAAATGCATGAGCAGCGTGGCGTCGCCGCCATCGTCCAGGATCATGTTGGGGCCTTCGCCCGCTGTTCCCTTGGCACCGAATTCAAAAATGCGGTGGGTGTAGTCCCAGTAGTCGGCCAGGGTTTCGCCTTTGTAGGCGAAGACCGGGGTGCCGGCTTCCACCAAGGCAGCAGCAGCATGGTCTTGGGTGCTGAAGATGTTGCACGAGGCCCAGCGCACCTGCGCGCCCAAGGCTTGCAGCGTTTCCACCAGCACCGCCGTTTGAATCGTCATGTGCAGCGAGCCGGTGATGCGCGCGCCTTTGAGCGGCTGCTTGGGCGCAAACTCTTGGCGAATCGCCATGAGGCCAGGCATTTCGGTCTCGGCGATTTTGATTTCTTTGCGGCCCCAGGCGGCCAGGGACATGTCGGCCACATGGAAATCTTGGGTGGGTTTGAGGACAGCGTTCATCAAAGGCTCCAATTCGGTTTAAAGGAACCCACACGACGTCATTTGAGGGGAGGAGGTCGAAACAACTCACCCACGAGAGGCATCGTGCGGGTGAGCGCGGTTGCAAAGAAGACCTCCGAGCCTGGGACACTGGAGGTGCCTTGCAACGCTCCTCGGAGTAAGCCGCCATTCTAGTGCGCTGAGATTTCCTTGTGCGGCCAAAATGCATGGCAATCGCCCTGCAATTTCACACATCCTGTGATCCCATGAACATCCACGCGTGGCGCTTGGCCCTGGCCTTGGCGCTGACCTCGGCCATTTCTTTGGGCCTGGCGCGCTTTGCTTACGCTTTGGTGCTGCCACCCATGCGCGCCGACCTGGGCTGGACTTATTTTTTGTCGGGTGCGATGAACACGGCCAACGCCCTGGGGTATTTGGTCGGTGCCTTGATGAGCCGCCGCTGGCTGACGCGGTTTGATGCGCAAGCGGTGTTGCTTACGGGGGGCCTGGGCGCGGTGCTGACTTTGTGTGCCCACGGCTTGTGGGTGCCTCAAACCCATGCTGGCGCGGCGGTGGCTACGGAAGCGATCAGCGGCTCACACAACGTCTGGTTGGCTGCGATGCGTTTGGCAAGCGGCGTCGCCAGTGCCGCCATGTTTGTGGCCGGTGGCGTGCTCGCCGCGCGTTTGGCGAGCCGTGCAAGTAGAGTGGGCGACGCACAAGAAAAATCGCATGCTGGCCTCATCCTGGGCATTTATTACGGTGGCACGGGGCTGGGCATCGTGCTCTCCACCGCCCTGGTGCCCTGGGTGATTACCTGGTCTACACCCCATGCCTGGCGCTGGGCTTGGGTGGGTTTGGGCTTGATGGCTTTGCTGGCCCTCGTGACCACAGCGCGTTTGATGACGGGGAAACGTGGGGCCTTGCTGCTGGCTCCACCCGCCACCAGTGCCGCGCCAACGCCCTCAAGCAGCCGCTTTCCTTGGCGCAATTTCTGGCCCAGCCTGGCCGGTTATTTTTGTTTTGGCCTGGGTTACATCGGCTACATGACCTTTGTCATCACCCTCTTGCGCGAGCAACAACTACCACCCAAGCTGGTGGTGGTGTTTTTTGCCTTGCTGGGCTTGGGCGTGATGGCCTCCAGTGGGCTCTGGGCCAACCTGCTGCAACACCACCGCAATGGCCGCCCCATGATGCAACTCAACGGCCTCTTGGCTGTTGCGACGGTGCTTCCTGTGTTGAGCACCCACCCCTTGGCCGTGCTGGCCTCGGGCATGTTGTTCGGCAGTGTTTTTCTCTCGGTGGTGGCGTCCACCACGGCCTTGGTGCGCCACAACTTGCCCGAGCCCCAGTGGACGGCGGGCATCGCGGCCTACACCATCGTGTTCGCCATTGGCCAAATCATGGGGCCGAGCTTGGTGGGTTGGGTGGCCGATGGGCCTGGGGGTTTGTTGCGCGGTTTTTTGGTGAGTGCGGGGGTGTTGGCTCTGGGGGCGGGAGTGGCGGCGAGGCAATCAGAAATCAGAAAAAAAGACCTTTTATTTAAACAATAAACATAAAATATGGGCTCATTTCAGATTCCCACTGCTCAATAAAGCCCCCATGCAAATCGCCATGAATGTTTTAAAGGCCGGTTTATCGCGCTTCATGGCGCAGGCACGTGCCGGTGCGGTGATTGAAGTTACCTCGCACGACAAACCCATCGCCCGCATCGTGGGCATTCCCGACGCACCGAGCGCCGGTGTCGCTCGCCTTTTAGCCCAAGGTAAGGTGCAGTGGGCGGGTGGTAAACCTAAGTTAGCCCCCGCCGTTCAATTGAGCCCCCAGGGCAAACCATTGAGCGCGATGGTGATGGAGGATCGCGCTTGATCCTGTTTTGCGACACCTCGGCCCTGGTGAAACTTTATGTGCGCGAGGACGGTACCGACGCCGTAACGGAACAGGTAGCCGCCTGCGAGGTGGTGGCGGTGAGCCGGATTGCTTGGGTGGAGATGATGTCCGCGCTGGCTCGCCGTGCCCGCGAGCAAACTCAGGACATGGCGCTGCTCGCTCAAGTGCGACAACAAGTGTCGCTCGATTGGCCTCGTTACTTGAAGGTTGAATTGACACAGCCCCTGTTGGAATTGGCCGGAGATTACGCGGAGGCGTTCGCCTTGCGCGCCTATGACAGCGTGCAACTCGCGTCGGCGCAAACCTTGCATCGAGAAATGCCCGGGCAGGTGAAGTTTGCTTGTTTTGACAGTCGGCTGGTGAAGGCGGCGCAGGTCTTGGGGATGGGTTGATCTGCGCCACGAGGCAGCTCAAACCGCTTCGCGGTTGCTGGGCTTACAGCCCAGCCGCTGCACGCAGCGCTTGAGCCGTGTCGGTACATTGGCTGCGGCCGGGCCTTCGGCCCTTCACATCGCAATGCGATGTGAGCCTCACCCACGCACCGATACCGCGCTTTCGCGCGGCGGGCTTACAGCCCGGCTGCCGCCTTCAAGGCGGCAGCTTTATCGGTGCGTTCCCATGAAAACTCAGGCTCATCACGGCCAAAGTGCCCATAGGCCGCCGTCTTCTCATAAATGGGACGCAGCAAGTCCAGCATTTGGATGATGCCTTTGGGGCGCAGGTCGAAGTGTTGGTTCACCAGGGCGGCGATTTTGTCGTCGGGGATGACGCCGGTGCCTTCGGTGTAGATGGTGACGTTCATCGGTTTGGCCACACCAATGGCGTAAGCCACTTGCACTTGGCACTGGCGGGCCAAACCAGCGGCGACCACGTTTTTCGCCACGTAGCGTGCAGCGTAGGCGGCTGAACGGTCGACCTTGCTCGGGTCTTTGCCGCTGAAGGCACCGCCGCCATGAGGACAGGCGCCGCCATAGGTGTCGACGATGATTTTGCGGCCGGTCAAGCCGCAGTCGCCTTGCGGGCCGCCAATGACGAACCGGCCTGTGGGGTTGACCAAATAACGGGTTTCTTTGATCCACTCTTTGGGCAACACGGGTTTGATGATTTCTTCAATCACCGCCTCATAAAAGCTGGCTTTGAGTTTGGAGGCAGACTCGCTTTGGTCGGGGTCATGCTGGGTGGAGAGCACCACGGTGTCGATGCTGTGCGGTTTGCCATCGACATAACGCATGGTCACTTGGCTCTTGGCGTCGGGGCGCAGGAAAGGCAGGCGGCCGTCTTTGCGCAACTGGGCTTGGCGCTCGACCAGGCGGTGCGCGTAATAAATGGGCGCGGGCATCAGGTCAGGGGTTTCGTCGCAGGCATAACCAAACATCAGGCCTTGGTCGCCCGCGCCGGTGTTCAGGTGGTCGTCGCTGGCGTGGTCCACGCCCTGGGCAATGTCGTTGCTCTGCTTGTCGTAGCAGACCATGACGGCGCAGCCTTTGTAGTCAATGCCGTAGTCGGTGTTGTCGTAGCCTATGCGTTTGATGGTGTCGCGCGCGACTTGGATGTAGTCCACATGCGCATTGGTGGTGATTTCACCAGCCAGCACGACGAGGCCCGTGTTGCACAAGGTTTCAGCGGCCACGCGGGAGCGCGGGTCTTGCTTGAAAATGGCGTCTAGGATGGCGTCTGAGATTTGATCCGCGACTTTGTCGGGATGGCCTTCAGACACAGACTCAGAGGTAAAGAGAAAATCGTTCGACACGCTGCTGCTCCAAATATAAGGTTGACTGACAAGACTTGCGTTGCCAGCTATCTTTCTCGGATGAGAGCGGCGAACGCTTTAGCAGAATTTGTTGAGTGGCCTTGAACGCCGCCCGGTCAAACGCCGGAAAACCCGGTGGTTCGACATCGCCCCGCAAGTAGTTCTTTAACTCGGCGATGCGCTCATTATCGTAGAAAGCAGATTGAATTCCATGTTGTTTTTGTTCAGGGTGCTCTCAAACTGGCCACTGTGGTTGCTGCAGGGCATCGGCAGTGTGCTGGGCTGGGTGACTTATGCGGCGTCGCCAAGCTATCGCAGGCGGTTTCGCGCCAATGCCGAATTGGCCGGGGTCAGCCGAGGTCAACAAAGAAGCGCCGTCGCCGAGGCGGGACGCATGCTCATGGAATTGCCTTATTTGTGGTGCCGTCCAGCGAGCTCATCGGTTTTGAACAAGGTGCAGTGGCGCGGTGACGAATTGTTTGATGCCGCCTTCGCCAATAAACAAGGCCTGGTCATCCTCACTCCCCACATGGGTTGTTTCGAAATTGCCGCCCAAGCCATTGCCGAGCGTTACTTGAACCAGCAGCGGCAAATTACGGTGCTCTACCGCCCTGCGCGTAAACCTTGGCTGCGCGACTTGGTGGACAGCGCACGCACCCGCCCGGGTTTGCTTGCCGCACCGGCCAATCTGCTGGGCGTGCGTCAACTGCTGCGTGCCGTGCGTGACGGGCAAAGCGCCGGCCTATTGCCAGACCAAGTGCCGCCCGACGGCATGGGCGTGTGGGCCCCGTTTTTCGGCAAAGATGCTTACACCATGACCCTTGCCGCTCGCCTGGCGCATCAACCTGGGGCAACCTTGCTGCTGTTATGGTGCGAAAGACTACTTTGGGGGAGGGGCTATGTGATTCATGTCTCTGAACCTCAAGAAGCCATACCCAGCCCGCAAGCCCCTGCGGCAGAATCAGCCGCCTTCATCAACCGCTGCATGGAGCGGCTCATCCTGCAACGGCCCGAGCAGTATTTGTGGGGCTACAACCGCTACAAACCCGGACGTACTGCTGACTCATGATTCAAGCCCTTCTCTCTCGCCTTGTTTACGCCCTGCTGTGGCTGCTGCATTTTTTGCCGCTGTCGGTATTGGCGCGTTTGGGTTGGGGACTGGGCCGGTTGCTTTTTGCCGTCGCCCGCTCGCGCCGTCATGTGGGTGCTACCAACTTGGCACTTTGTTTTCCACACAAAACGCAGGCCGAACGCCAAGCACTGTTGCGCGAACACTTCGGCTGGTTGGGACGCAGCTTGCTGGAACGCGGCTTGTTGTGGCATGCGTCATTTGACCGCCTCAAGCGTTTGATCCACGTCGAGGGCGACATCGGTTTGGCGCAGCAGAGCAGCCAATCGGTGATGTGGTTGGTGCCACATTTCGTGGGCTTAGAGTTGGCCGGCGTGGCCGTGCAACTTTTCCAAACCCGCATGGGCGTGGACATTTACCAAACCCAGAGCGACCCATTTTGGGATCGCGTGCTCACCAAAGGCCGCCTGCGCTTTGGACGCGGCGTAGCTTATCCGCGCGGCGCGTCAGTGCGTCCGGTGATCAAACACATCAAGGAAGGTTACGCATTTTTCAACATGCCCGACATGGACTTCGGCCCGCGCGACGCCATCTTCGCGCCCTTTTTCGGCGTGCCCGCCGCCACCTTGATGGCCCCGTCGCGCATGGCCAAGTCACTGAACATGCTGGTGCAGCCCGTGGTGGTGGACATGCTGCCTGGCGGCCAGGGCTACCGAGTGCGTTTCTTCCCCGCGCTCACCAACTTCCCCACGGACAACCCGGAACAAGACACCGTATGGATGAACCAGTTTGTCGAACAACTGGTGCTGGAAAATCCTGCGCAGTATCTCTGGGTGCACAAACGATTCAAGACCCGGCCCGAGGGGGTCGGCGGGGTTTATTGAACGAACAACGCCCGCTCACTCCAAACTCAACACCAAGCGCTTGCCCAGCACCCTCGCGGCCCTATCCAAGGTTTTGAGACTGGGCCAGTGGTGGGGGTCTTCCAACCGTTTGGCTTGGGGCCAACTGGTTTCCAGGGCGCGGGCCAAGTCCGCTAGGGTGCGGTCGCCGCGTGCGTGGCGCAGCAGCAAAACGGCTTGGGTTTTGGCGTCGGGGGCGATGTAGTGGGCTTTTTTGACGTTTCTTGAAGGCTCTGGAATATCAACCCCTTCGTGCACGCGCCCTTCGAGGGTCAAGGTCAATACCTCAGCGGCGTTGAACAGCGCCTCTTCCAGGGTTTCGCCCTCGGTAAATGCCTCCTCCAAGTCAAGGAACTGCACAAAAAAACCACCCGAAGGATCGGGCGTGATGTGGGCGGGATAGGTGATGTCCATGATGTGTCCTTATTTCCTGAGTTTCACGCCAGTTTGTCTTTCAATCGACAGAAGCGTACCGATCTTCACGTCCCGCGCTCCATGCAGTGGGACGGTGGTTCGTGCGGAGTCCTTGCCCAGCCGCACATGGCTTCCTTCTTGCCTCAACACTTGCCACCCATTGGCCTTGAGTTTTTGAATGATGTCCTTGCCATTCATGTTTGAATGATAAATCAATAATGATCTATTTGTGGTGTGCGTCGCTGGTCACGCCAATGCCCAATGCCGGAAGTTTCAACCCATCATGCCATTACCCGAGATAATCCGCCCCATGCGCATCCCCTTCACCAAAATGCAAGGCGCGGGCAACGACTTTGTGGTGCTCGATGGCACGCGCGCGCCTTTGAACTTGAGCGTTGAACAAATCAAACGGCTGGGTGACCGGCGTTTTGGCGTGGGGGCCGATCAGATTTTGATGGTGGAGCGCAGCAGCACACCTGGGGTGGACTTTCGCTACCGCATTGCCAATGGCAGCACGGGTGACGAGGTGGAGCACTGTGGCAATGGGGCGCGCTGTTTCGTGCGCTATGTGCATGAGCACGGCTTGAGCGACAAAAAAGCCATCCGCGTTGAAACTGTCAACAACCTGCTGGAATTGCATTTGCAGGACGATGGGCGCGTCACGGTGGACATGAATGCCCCGATTTTCGATTTGGCGCGCGTACCCTTCAATCCAGAGGGAGCGCGGCGCCATGTCATGGGACGCACGGCGCTGTATGAATTGACCTTGGGCGATGGGGTGAACGCCGAGGTGGTGGTGCTCTCTATGGGCAACCCGCATGCAGTGCAGGTGGTGCCCGATGTGGATCATGCACCGGTTGAAGTGGTGGGCCCGCAAGTGGAATCGCACCCCCGCTTTGCGCGCAAAGTGAATGCCGGTTTCATGCAGGTGGTGGACAGGCAGAACGTGCGCCTGCGTGTTTACGAACGCGATGCGGGTGAGACCCTGGCCTGCGGCACGGGGGCTTGTGCCGCCGTGGTAGCGGGCATTGAATTGGGCTTGCTGGACACCCAAGTGCATGTGCAAACACGTGGCGGCTTGCTCACCATTGCATGGGGCGGTGGCAGCCAGCATGTGCTGATGACAGGCCCGGCAGAGACGGTTTTTGAAGGAGAGATTGAACTGTGAGTCCCACATCGAACAACACGGGCGGCGGCGTGCAAGGCATCACCGAAGCCGACATTGCCAACTACCTGGCCAACACACCCGGGTTTTTCGAGCGCCAAGCGGAGTTGCTCGCCAGCATCCAGCTCACCAGTCCACACGGACTGCGGGCGGTGTCGCTGCAAGAGCGGCAAATGGAAATGCTGCGCGAAAAAATCAAAGGGCTGGAACACCGCATCATCGACATGATTCGCCACGGCCAAGAAAACGTGGCCATTGCCGACAAACTGCACCGCTGGACGCGCGCCATCATGCTCACCGCACAGCCCACGTTTTTGCCCCAGGTGCTGGTGCAGCAGTTGATGCACCAATTCCTCATTCCCCAAGCCGCCATCCGCGTGTGGGGAGTGGACGAGAAATACGCCGACCAGCCCTTCACGCAAAACGTCAGCGCCGACACCAAAATCCTCACTTCCTCGCTCACCCTGCCCTACTGCGGCTTGAACACCGGCTTTGAGGCTGCGGCTTGGTTGGAGGATGCGGCGGCGGTCGCTTCACTGGCGCTCATCCCCCTTCGCCATGAGCGTTCAGAAGCGGCCTTTGGCCTCTTGGTGCTGGGCTCGCCCGACCCCACCCGCTATGCCTCCGAGATGGGCACCGAGTTTTTAATGCGCATTGGCGAAATTGCCTCGGCCGGTTTGTCGCGCCTGTTGCCCGCGGTGTGACCATGAAGGCGGTGGCCGCCGTACCCACGCCGTCGCCCCCCGTGCTGCTGCACGACTTGTTGTTGGGCCACTTGCAGCACCTGCAAGTGGAGCGCCGTTTGGCCGAGCGCACCCGCGCCATGTACAGCGAGGCGTTTGTCCGTTTGCAGCGCTTCACGCAGCAAGCGGAATTGGATTTGCTGGCCGTGGAAACCGCCCATGTGCGGCGCTGGGCAGGCACGCTGCACCAGCAAGGACTGGCCCCGCGCAGCATTGCCATCATCCTGTCGGCCTGGCGCGGTTTTTACCGCTGGTGCGGCCGCGATGGGCTGGTGAAGGCCAACCCCGTGGACGCCGTGCGCGCCCCCAAAGCCGCCAAACCTTTGCCCAAAGCCTTGGCCGTTGACCATGCTGTGGCCCTGGCCGCACATGCGCCAGACCAGGGCAACGCGGCGCTGTTGGCACGCGACCATGCCATCGTGGAATTGCTTTATGGCTGCGGCCTGCGTGTGGCCGAGTTGCTGGGCCTGGACGTTCACGCCAGCCCACAAGCCGCAGGCTGGATTGATGCACAAGACGCCACCGCCCACGTGCTGGGCAAAGGCAGTAAACGCCGCAGCGTGCCCATCGGCGGCCCGGCCTTGGCCGCGTTGGCGGCTTGGCTCGCACAACGCTCCTCGCTGGCACGACACGACGAGGCCGCGCTGTTCGTGAGCCAACGCGGCACCCGCCTCACCGCCAGCCAGTTGCGCGTGCGCTTGAAACAGCAGGCGATTCAAGCGGGCCTGCCCACCCATGTGCACCCGCACATGCTGCGCCACTCGTTTGCCTCTCACCTTTTACAAAGCAGCGGCGATTTGCGCGCGGTGCAAGAGTTGCTCGGCCACGCCCACATCAGCACCACCCAGGTCTATACCCAGCTCGACTTCGGGCATTTGAGCAAGGTGTATGACGCGGCGCACCCCAGAGCCAAACGCAAACCGGGGTGAGTGGTTGGATTGTTGGGGGACACAGCAATCACTTCAGCCGTCACGTCAACCCGCAGTCCAAAAAATGTAGTCGGCCTGGTAGTTCACGATTTCTCTTTTGCCTTTGTTGTCTGCACCGCAAGCCAAATTCGGCGCTACGCCACCTTGCGTCGCCACACGTTGGATGTACGCAGTGCCTGTCATCACCCCAGAACCCATGGCCGGGTTGGCTTTGACCAGTTGCAAGGGAATGGAACCTGCCGCCGCGGGTGCCACGGCCAGTTGGGTGCCGGTCACCCTAGAGCCGTCTGAACTTTCCCAGGTGGCTGGTGGGCCGTAGTACTTGCCCAGCATGCGACCTGCGCGGTTGTTCAGCACCGCTTCGGGGCTTAGGAACACCCACTCAAAACTGCCGGGCATTGCGGCTTTTTCGCGGCACTCGTAGGTGATGCGGCCCACCCCTACAGTTTCCATGCTGACTTTGTGGCCCGCAGGCACCTTCACGGCATCGGGCAGGGTGGTTTGCGAGAACATGGTCGCAGGGATAGACATGGGGTTGTTGGCGCAGGCGGACAAGAAAACTGCCGCAGCAGCAGACAAGATCAGAGATGAATTCACGGTGCACTCCTCGTTGGGTTGTGAAAGGCGGTGCTCGGGCAACCACCCCAGCAGCCGACAGGGCTGTGATCGGATTTACGCAAGCAGGTGCACATTGGATTCAAACCCGCTTTTTGCACGAAGCCGGTGAAAGTTGGCACAAGCCATGCTTGGGACTGGACGGAGAAGCACGGCCTGATCTGGCTTTTGCTAAAACAGCTCTGTGCTTGAATGACACAACGGCAAGTTCTCTTGGAGGCAGCAAATGAGTGCATCCCCTGGTGTTTCAAATGAGCTAGTCACGGTGCAGACCCCACGCAGCGGCCTTCCCATTGCCCGCATGCGCCCCATGTACCGCGTGGACGAAGTGGGTCGCAAGCTGAACAAGCTGCCCCCCAAAGAACACGAGGGCCTGCGCGCCACCTACGAGCGCATGCTGGAAAAAGGCCCCGAGCGCTTTCAAGTCAAACCCTCGGGCCTGCCGGTGATGGATCACCTCTACGACGAGCTGCCCAACTTCGCCGAGGTGCTGGACGACATCAAACGCCAGCTCGCCCTGTGCGAAGACAGCCGCGACGCACTGGAGATCACCCCACTGCTCTTGCTCGGCCCACCCGGCGTGGGCAAAACCCATTTCGCGCGTGAACTGTCGGTATTGCTCGGCACCGGCATGGGCTTCATTTCCATGTGCTCAATGACGGCGGGTTGGGTGCTCTCTGGCGCGTCCAGCCAATGGAAAGGCGCTCGGCCCGGCAAAGTCTTTGAAACCTTGGTCGATGGCGAATATGCCAACCCGGTGATGGTGGTGGACGAAATCGACAAAGCGGGCGGTGAGCATGCCTACGACCCACTGGGCGCGCTGTACAGCTTGCTGGAACACGACACCGCCGGCAGCTTCACCGACGAATTTGCTGAAGTGCCCATAGACGCCAGCCAAGTCATTTGGGTGGCCACCGCCAACGATGCGCGCAGCATTCCCGACCCCATCCTCAACCGCATGAATGTGTACGAAGTGCAGGCACCCGATCGTGAAGCTGCAATGCGAATTGCCGCCAAGCTCTACCGCAGCATACGGTCTGAGCACGATTGGGGCTCGCGCTTCAATCCGCAGCCTGAAAGCGAAGTCTTGGAGCGCATGAGCGACATGGCCCCCCGCGACATGCGCCGTGCCTGGATGACGGCGTTTGGCAACGCCAAGTTGGCACACCGCGACCATGTGGTGGTGACCGACTTGCCCGACAACGGGATCAAACGCACCCCCATGGGGTTTGTGCATTGATTCCTTGCCGCGAACGGGGATGATCCGCGCCTGGTACCAAAGCGGCGATACTGGTCGGCTGCGCTTTTTGTTTTTCACTCATGTCCCAACCCCCATCACCTGACAAACCTGCGGTACAAGCCGCATCGCCTGAACCGGCGTTTTGGGACGAATTCAAAACCCAGTTCAAAGCGCAAATGCCCACGCGCGAGACACTGGCCGAGCAGCGCTGGCTCGGGCCCATTGCCCATCGTTTGGCCGAGTACCCGCTGTGGCATATGAAAACCGAATCGGTGGCGCGTGGCGTGGCCATCGGCATGTTTTGGGCCTTTGTGGTGCCTTTCGCGCAAATCCTGTTCGCCGCCGCTCACTGCGTTTGGTGGCGCGGCAACATTCCGGTGGCAGCAGGTGTGACCCTCATCACCAACCCATTCACCATCGGCGGCTGGTTGTACCTGGCCTACAAAACGGGTTCACTTTTTGTAGAGTCCAATACCGCCCCGGCCTTGGAGGGCGCGCAAGGTTGGCTCGCCACCATCCAGTCCTTCGGCTGGCCCACCGTGGTGGGCATGGGCATCTTCGCTGTTGGGGGCGCAGCCTTGGGTTACTTGCTGGTGCGCCTGTCTTCCGCTGCCTGGTTTCATTGGCGTGTGGCGAAGCGGGCGCGGCGCAGGGGGCGGTAGAGCAACTTTGCGAATGGGCGGCGGCGCAGGTTATGCATGAATGTCCTGTAACCGCCGATTCATCTGAATATTCTTCTCCGCGCTCTCCCGCTGGAAATGCTTAAAGAAGCAAACTTGGTCTAAACCCAAGGGTGTCAAGTGACCCGTTGCATACAGGTCGTAAAGCTGCCTGGAGATAGTGGCGGTGTCTAGGGCGTAGATGCCCCCACTCCAACCGTGATTCCCCAAAGTCATCAGCCAAACGCCATTCTTGGGTGAATAGCTGAAATCAGTAGTGTCCCAACGTTTTTCAGAGGAGAGCGAGCTGTTGAGGGTCGATTTTGGCGTCCGAATTGGTTGAGGGTTGCGTAAGTAGTTGATTTATTGGGGTTGTTTCGAAC
>JBJTHI010000005.1:0-12889 GCA_046094425.1 Burkholderiales bacterium
ATTCGATCCAATCCCCTTTAGCCACCCGCCGACCCGCCACCACCTGCGCCATGGTTCAGTTCAACACGGTTTACCTGCCGCGATGTGCACCTGCGCAGATTCAGGGCTGGGTGGCGCGGCAGATAAACGCTATTTGTTAGGTTGTGTGCTGGAGACGGCACACAGGCGTTGGTGCTGCTGCACGGCGGGCAACTGCTTTCTTGGACCAGTGCGCAAGGGCAAGAGCGCTTGTATTTGTCGGAGCAAGCGGTCTATGACGGCGTTCAAGCCGTGCGTGGCGGAGTGCCGGTGGTGTTTCCGCAGTTTGCCAACCAGGGTTCGTTGCCTAAGCATGGATTGGCTCGTCACCAAACCTGGCAATTGCTGCGCGCTCAAACCACGATGAATGATGTGTTGGTGGTGTTGGGCTTAGCGTCTAACCCCAAAACCTGGGCCATTTGGCCATTCGAGTTTGAACTGGAGTTGACCCTCAGAGCCACCAGCAGCCGTTTGGACATGGAATTGGCGGTGCTCAACAGTGGATCCGAACCGTTCTCGTTCACAGGTGCCTTGCACACCTATTTGGCGGTGCCTGACGTGCGCGAGGCCAGGCTGCATGGGCTCAAGCGGCTGCGTTACCGTGATGCGGTTGCGGGTACCGAACAAGTCGATCACGCTGATACGTTGCAAGTGGCAAGCGAGTTGGACCGCATTTATTTCGACGCGGCCGCGCCTCTGTCATTGAATTTGAGCCCGGCGCAGCCAACACCTTGCTGCATCAGCCAAACGGGATTTTCCGATGTGGTGGTGTGGAACCCGGGGCCAACAAAAGCTGCGTCGTTGCCCGATATGCCAGACGATGATTGGGGCAGCATGTTGTGCGTCGAAGCGGCCTGCGTAGGCACGCCGCTGGTGCTTCAAGCTGGAGAAGAGTGGCTGGGGCGGCAAACCATAGACTGTGAAGCGGTGGTCAACCCAGACTGACATAAAAAAACCGCAGCAAGCTGCGGTTTTTGTTGCTGAAGCTGCCGCGAAGACGCGGCACGCTGTGCAATTACAAGGGCTTGATGTTTGCTGCTTGCAGACCTTTTTGGCCTTGTTTCACTTCAAACTCGACGCGCTGGTTTTCAACCAGGGTCTTGAAGCCATTGCCTTCGATGTCACGGAAGTGAGCGAAGAGGTCAGCGCCACCTTCGTCTTGTGCAATGAAGCCGTAGCCCTTGCTGTCGTTGAACCACTTCACGGTGCCGGTTTTTGTCGTCATGGACGTATTCCTAACTGTCTATCAAAAAAATAATGCGCAGCACATGCCGTCGCATGCAGCAACACTCAAGAGTCTTGTGTGGGGAGGTCTGGCGGTTTCTGCGATGTGGCCCAAAAGCCCATGCAGAGTTGAACAGATCGAGAACAAACACGGTCTTGCGTATAACTGTGCTCGCAATGTACACGAAGTTGCGAGCGAAGTTCCCTTCTTTGCCGTTAAGGTCTCGCAAAGATGAGGGCATAACGCCACACTTTCTCCTGGTGCGAGTTGCTTTGCGTGCCATATTCCTCTGCATGAACGACATCACCTTTGCCCTTCGTGGCGACTACATCCCCCTGGATGCCTTGCTCAAAGCCACCGGCCTTGCGCCCAGCGGTGGTTTGGCCAAAGCCTGGGTCGCGCAGGGTTTGGTTTGTGTAGATGGTGCGCTGGAACTGCGCAAAACTTGCAAGATCCGTTCAGGCCAAGTGGTGACCCTGGCGCAGACGCGTGTACATGTGCTCGCGCCCGCCACCGATATGGAGAGTGGGGCGCATGAGAGGGCGCACGGCAAAATCACGCATTTATTGCTGAAATCTCTTGCATGACGGTATCTCCCGCGCCCCCATTCACCCCCCTAGAGGGTTTCATTCCAGCCTTACGCAGCCCGGGTTATGCCGTGATGCAGCCCCAGGTGCTGAGTGACTTGCTCGGTTTGCCTGTGGCAGCGCTGTGCGAGATGAGTGACACATGGAATGATTTGCCACCCGACGGCTACCTGCGTGACGGTGGCCGCTACCGCCGCAGGCGACACGCTTGTTATGTGGCCGAGGGTGACCAACTTCGCCCTGTGCCCCACCGCGCACACTGGCAACCCCTGGACTACAACGCCCTGCACGGCGGGCTGGAGCGTTGGTTTGAGCCGCTGTCTGCCGACGTGGCGGGAAATCACGCTTGGCAGGTTTTGTTGTTGACGCTGGCGGCGCAGTGTTCTGTCGTGAAAGGGCCACAGCCTTGGTTTGTGGAAGCCCACCAGTTCCGCATTGACACCGAGGGCGGCATTGGACGCCCCACGCCCGAGGGTGCGCATCGTGACGGCGTTGATTTTGTGGCGGTGATTTTGGTGGATCGCGTGGGCGTGAAAGGCGGTGAAACCCGTGTGTTTGAAGCGCAGGGCTGTCATGGTCAGCGCTTTACTTTGCTGGAGCCTTGGACTTTGCTGATGCTGGACGATGAAAAAGTCATCCACGAAAGCACGCCTATCCAACCTATCGCAGGCAACGGTCACCGAGACACCCTGGTGTTGACGTTCCGTGCCGGTGGTTTTCAGGGGCCAGACAGCTCTTAAAACTCAACCTTCGACTGCCAAACCATAGGCTCTCCTGAAAGCGGGTGTGTCAGCGCCAACTGTTCAGCGTGCAGCAAGAGCCGAGATGCTTGCGGTTGCTCAGTGGTTGTTGCGTACAACCCGTCACCCACTATAGGGTGACCGATGGCCAGCATATGCACGCGGAGCTGGTGCGAGCGGCCCGTGATGGGTTGCAAGGCTACTCGGGTTTGCAACAAATCTTCATCGCGCGCCAGCACGCGGTAGTGGGTGAGCGAAGGTTTCCCCGCGACGGGATCGACTTTTTGTCTGGGGCGGTTGGGCCAGTCAGTGATCAAGGGCAAGTCAATCTCACCACAGTCCTCTCGAACCAGTCCATGAACCACCGCCACATAGCTTTTTTGCACCGCGCGGGCTGCAAAGCCTTGGCTGTAAGCGCGTTGCCAGGCTGAACCGCGCGCCAGCAAGATCACACCAGAGGTGGCCATGTCCAGGCGGTGCACCACCAGTGCATCGGGCAGGCGCTGCTTCGCCTGTTGCGCCAAGCTGCCCAGGGCCAATTCGCCCCGCCCTGGTACCGACGGCAGCCCAGCCGGTTTGTTCAGCACACAGCAGGTGGTGTCGATGTACAACCAGTCGTCGTCGGAGAGAAGGGGTAAAGCGGTCATGGGTCGCGGGCTACTGGCGGTATGAGGGACTTGGTCAGCGGTTCTGGTACCGGTTTAGCCCCCAGTTCTGTCATACACCGGTATGAACTTGCTGTTAGGCTGCCCATTTTGATTCAGGCCCATGCGTCCGTTTTCCATGCCACAGAGCCCCTCGTTGTTGTTGCCGCGTCGTCAGTTTCTTTCACATGCAATGGGTGGCGCTGGGATGTTGCTAGCCGGTGGAAGTTTGTTGGGATGCGCGGCTGTGCCGTCCAGACCTCCCAGAGAGCCTGTCGTACTGGGCTTGTTCTCGGAAGAGGCAGCGGACGGTGGTTTGCCCGAAGGCTGGGATCCCTACATCATTCGCCGCAACTTGAAGCGGACTGAATACCAAATGGTGAGCCTGGACGGAGCCACCGTGCTGCACGCCCGTGCCGATGCCTCCAGTTCGGGGCTGCGCTGTGCCGTCAAAGTGGATCCGCTGGCCACGCCCTGGTTTCGCTGGTCTTGGCGGGTGAATGCTATGCACTTGAACGCCACCGTGGCCGACGACGATACCGAAGACGCACCCGCACGCGTGATCTTGGCCTTCGAAGGCGATGTCAACACCTTGCCACTGCGCGATCGCATGTTCTTCGAGCAAGTGGAGTTGTTCACCGGCAACCGTTTGCCTTTTGCTACGTTGGCCTATACCTGGGACGGGCAGTTGCCGGTGGGAAAAACGGTGTCCTATGTGCGCTCCAAACGTTTGCAGAACCATGTTGTGGAGAGCGGCAATGGCCGTGTGGGCCAGTGGTTGAGTTACGAACGTAATGTGGTTGAAGATTTCAAGCAAATTTTTGGTGTGCACCCCCCGGGCATCATCAGCAGCGTGGGTGTGTTGACCGATACCGACGACTTGAAGAACAGCGTGGAGGCCTGGTACGGCGACATGGCCTTCAGTGCGGTGAAGGCGGGTTCGCCCAGTCCTGCTTGATCATGTCGGCCGCCTTCTCGGCCACCATGATGGTGGGCGCATTGGTATTGCCGCTGACGATGCGCGGCATGATGGAGGCATCCACCACCCGCAGTCCCTGAACGCCATGCACACGCAAGCGTGTGTCCACCACGTCCATCTCGGTGGGGCCCATGCGGCAGGAGCCCACAGGGTGGTAGATGGTATCGGCCCGTTCCCGAATGAACTGGGCAATGTCCTCGTCGCTTTGCGCTTGTGCGCTGACTGGCAACTCGCGCCCGCCATGCCTGGCTAAAGAAGGTTGTTGAAGAATGTGGCGCATGGTTTTGAAGCCGCTCACCAGTGTGAGCAAGTCGCGCGGGTCGCCCAAGAAGTTGGGGTCGATTCGTGGCGGCTGATGCGGATCGTTGCTCGCCAAAGTAACCGAACCCCGGCTGCGTGGCTGCAACAAACACACATGGCATGAGTAGCCGTGACCCAGCACGGTTTTGCGGCCATGGTCTATCAGTTTGCCTATGACAAAGTGCAGCTGAAGGTCGGGCTGCGCCAACGCGGCATCGCTTTTGATGAAACCACCGGCTTCCGCAAAATTCGTGGTCAGCATGCCCCGGCGGTGGGTTCGCCATTGCCATATGCCCTGCAACACACGCCACGCGCCCTGTGGTGAGATGCCGAACAAATCGCGCAACTGCGGCGCGTGCACCACTTGCACCACGTCCAAGTGGTCGTGCAAATGTTGTCCCACGCCGGGCAAATGGTGAACCAAGGGAATGCCGTGCTGCTGCAGGCCAACCCCAGGCCCTATGCCAGAGAGCATGAGCAACTGGGGCGACAACAAAGCACCTGCGCAGAGCAGCACTTCGCGTCGCGCCAAGATTTGTTTTTCTTGGTTGCCTTGTTGGTAAATCAAACCGACGGCACGGCGCTCTTGCATCAAAACCCGTGTGGCAGTGGCTTCTGTGAAGACATGTAGGTTAGGGCGTTGGCGCGCCGGTGCCAGGTAGGCCTTGGCGGCGCTGTAGCGTTCGCCCTCGCGGTGTGTCACCTGGTAGAAGCCCACGCCTTCTTGTTGTGCGGCGTTGAAGTCGGGGTTCAACCGCTCACCTGCTTGTTCTGCGGCACGAACAAAGTCGTGGCTGATGCGATGGGGCTCGGCCAAGTCTTTCACGTTCAAAGGGCCGCCCGTGCCGTGCCATGGGGCACCCCAACGTTCGTTGTGCTCCGCTTTTTTGAAATAGGGCAGTACCTCGTCGAATGACCAACCCGGGTTGCCTTGGGCGGCCCAGTGGTCGTAGTCCTGCGCCTGTCCGCGCACATACACCATGGCGTTGACCGAACTGGAGCCACCAAGCACCTTGCCACGTGGCTGGTAACCCCGGCGGCCATCGAGTCCGGGCTGCGGCACCGTGTCAAACCCCCAGTTCAACCAGCCGGTTTGGGCCAGCACAGCAATGCCTGCGGGGCAGTGCACCAAGGCACTGGTGTCTGGTGGGCCCGCCTCAATCAGGGCGACCGAGGTCTTGGGGTCTTCGGACAAGCGTGCTGCCAGCACACAGCCAGCGGAGCCGCCGCCGACAACGATGTAGTCGAATTGGGATGTGTCCATAACTGCGGACGATCATAGCCACGGACATATCGACAACGGGGTGAAGCAGCACACAGACGACAGATGTTAGGCAGGGGGCTCTACCTACCCAGACCAACACCCATCAAGGTGCCTTCTTCAACCGGATATGGGCCACCAAGCCGCCGTCTAACGCATTGGCCACCTCAAATTGCCCCCCCATGCGCTGCACGGCTTTTTCCACAATGGCCAAGCCCAAACCTGCCCCGGTGGCCGCTGTGCGGGCGGCGTCACCTCGGAAAAACGGGGTGGTGAGTTGTTTGAGTTTGGCGGGATCCACGCCTTGTCCGTGGTCGCGTACATTGATGACCACCCAGGGGCCGGTGCGGGCGTAAGTGACCACCACACGCGCAATGCCGGTGTCGTTGGAGCGCCCATAACGCCGGGCGTTTTCAAACAGGTTTTGCAGCACACGGCCGAGTTCAATGTCGTCGGCCATGACCTTGGTGTCAATCGCCACGCGCGAGGTGATGCGAATTTGCGTGGGGTCGCGGAAGGCGGCCATTTCACGATCCACCACACTGGACAAATGCACCGGCTTGAGCTCCACGTCTCCCGGCCTGGCGTAGTCCATGAACTTGTCGATGATGGCGTCCAACTGGTCGATGTCCAGCGCCATATTGCTTTTGGCTTCTTCGTCTTGAACGCTCATCTCGGCTTCCAAACGCAGCCGTGCCAAGGGCGTGCGCAGGTCGTGTGAAATGCCGGCCAACATCACGGCGCGGTCTTCTTCCACCTTGGCCAATTCGCGGGCCATGCGGTTAAAGCCCATATTGACCTGGCGAATTTCACTGGTCATGGTGTTTTCGTCCAGGCGTGAGTCAAACTCGCCTTCACGAATGCGGCTCGCTGCGAATGACAACTCCCGCAAGGGCCGGTTGATCAAACGTGCAATCGCAGCCGCCCCCACTATCGTGGCCAACAGCGCAATGCCACCCCAAATGCCAAAAGTGCTCCAGGCCATGGCGGTGGCACGGTTGGTATCGGTTTGAATCCAATAGCCGTCGCGTTCAATGGCAAAACCCACCCACAGGCCTTGAACACCGTTGACCTCGCCCGCCACGATGGTGTCGGGCCCCAACTCGGCGCGCAGGGCTTGTGCGATCAAGCGGGTGAAGCGGCCAGACTCGTAAGGCACCCATTTGTCCTTGGGCTCGCGCGGCGTGAGCTTGACCGACTCGGGCTTGGACATGCTTTTGACCAGCGTGACCCGGTTGATACCGTCCACACTGCGCAGCGCGTCACGCGAGAGGTTCACCAAGGCGGCAATGCGGTGCGCCGCTTGAATCGCGTTGGGTTCAAGCTCCAGATAACGGAAGGTTTGCACCCAAGCGAACACACCGCCGGTGAGCAAAATCGCCAGAAATAAAAAAGTACGCCAAAACAGACTCAGCGCGACTTGTTTGCGTGCCATGGATGGAGTGTGAGCTGGGGTGGCCGAATCTACCTGAGCTTTTGCAAGCTACAAGGGCACGGGCCCCAAAACAAAGGCCCCAAGCGGGGCCGTTGTGGTGAATGACAAACGCTTTTCGGAGTTCAGGCCGCCCCGTCCGGCACAAACACATAACCCACGCCCCACACGGTTTGGATGTAGCGTGGCTGGGCCGGGTCGGGTTCGATCATTTTGCGAAGACGGGAAATTTGCACGTCCAAGCTGCGGTCAAAGGGCTCGAAGTCGCGGCCACGGGCCAGTTGCGCGAGTTTGTCGCGGGAGAGTGGCTGCCGTGGGTGGCGTACCAGGGCTTTGAGCATGGAGTACTCGCCGGTGGTGAGCGACATCTGCTCGCCTTCGCGCGAGAGGCGGCGCAAAGCGAGGTCAAACTCAAAAGGGCCGAAGGTCACCGTTTGGGCTTCTTTGGCGGGTGCTCCGGGGGCTTCTAGCGATGGCCTGCGGCGCAGCACGGCGTGAATGCGGGCCAGCAGTTCGCGTGGGTTGAAGGGCTTGGGCAGGTAGTCGTCGGCACCGACTTCCAAGCCCACAATGCGATCCACGTCTTCCACCTTGGCGGTGAGCATGATGATGGGCGTGGTGTCGTTAGCCGCCCGCAGGCGGCGGCAAATGGACAGACCGTCTTCGCCCGGCAGCATCAAGTCCAGCACAATCAAGTCCACGGTTTCGCGGGTCAGCACACGGTTCAAGGCTTTGGAGTCTTCGGCCAGCAAAACTTCGAAACCTTCTTGGGTGAGGTAGCGGCGCAGCAACTCGCGGATGCGGGCGTCATCGTCAACCACGGCAATGCGGTCAGAACGAGACGAGGTGTTGTTGGTGGTCATATGGGTTTCCCTGATTTGTAACAGACGCATTTTGCGCAGCTTTTGCGGGCATTTTTGGCGGATCTGACCGCTTGTTACATCTCTTTCGATTGTCGCCTTTGCGGTCACAGGCGGTTTGTTGGTACTGGGTTGTCAGGAGAAAAGGTTATGAATGGCAGAGTTTTCATGTTTGATTTGCTGCGGTTGCCTGTATTGGGTTTGATCGCGGTACTGTTTTTTTCGCCACCGCTGGCAAGGGCACAGACTCCAGCAGGCAACCCCGCACCGCTGGGCGTGGTGAATTTGCAGGCCAGTGCCCACGTGGAGGTGACCAAGGACGTGTTGTCCATCACCTTGTCCACCACACGCGAAGGGGCTGACGCTGCGGCTGTGCAAGCCGGGCTCAAGCAGGCGCTGGACGCGGCGCTGCTAGAAGCCAAAAAAGTCGCCAAACCCGGCCAGGTGGATGTGCAGACCGGCAACTTTTCAATGTGGCCCCGTTATGGCAAAGACGGCAAAGTCAATGGCTGGCTCGGCAGCGCAGAACTGTTGATTGAAGGGCGCGACATGGTTGCCATTGGCCAACTGGCGGGCCGCATCAACACCCTGACCGTGGGCCGTGTGTACAGCAGCATCTCACGCGAGTTGCGTGAAAAAACAGAGTCGGATTTGCTGGCGCAGGCCATCACCCGTTTTCGCGCTAAAGCGGCTGAAGTCGCCAAGCAGTTTGGTTACTCGAACCATGTGGTGCGCGAGGTGAGTGTGGGTGCGAATGAGCCGGTGTTCATGGCGCAGGATTCGATGCGTGTCAGAAGCGTGGCGGTCTCCAGCGAGGCGGCCTTGCCTGTCGAAGCCGGCAAGGCCACGGTGACGGTGAATGTGAGTGGATCCGTGCAGATGTTGAAGTGACCGCATCCCAACGTCGCAGCACTTCCTGTCGCGTTTCGTGTTGTGTCTCGTGCATCTCAGCGGTGGTTTAATCGACGCTGGCACAGCGTGACTCACCCTCGGAACCACCATGACAACACCCAGCCTGCACCACGTTCAATGCATTTCACCGCAAGGCCTGCATCGCATGGCCTATTGGCAGTGGGGTAACCCGGCCAACGACAAAGTTTTGGTCTGTGTTCACGGCCTGGCCCGCCAAGGGCGCGACTTTGACGTGTTTGCGCAGGCCATGCAGTCGGAATACCGCGTGGTCTGCCCCGATATAGTCGGGCGCGGTCAATCCGATTGGCTGCGGGACGCCAGTGGCTACCAAATTCCCACCTACATCGCCGACATGGTCACGCTGCTGGCCCGTGTGAATGCCAAAACCCTGCATTGGGTGGGTACCTCGATGGGGGGTCTGATCGGTATGGGCCTGGCCAGCTTGCCGCAATCGCCCATCAGCAGGCTGGTGGTGAACGACGTGGGGCCCACGCTCGAATTCACCGCCTTGCAGCGCATAGGCAACTACCTGGGTTTGCCCATGCAATGGGCCAGCGTTGAAGAAGCGGCGGCTTACCTTGCGACCATCTCGGTGGGTTTTGGTCCGCACACGCCTGAGCAGTGGATGGCGCTTTGCAGGCCCATGGTCAAACCCGTGATGCAGGACGGGAACACGGTTTACAAGCTGCACTACGACCCGCAAATCGCCGCACCGTTTCGCGCTGTCACCCCCGAAGCCGCCGCTGCGGGACAAGCCATGTTGTGGGCTGGTTATGACGCCATTACCTGCCCGACGTTGTTGCTGCGTGGGGCACAGTCTGATTTGCTCTCGAGCACAACCGCACAGGCCATGACCGAACGTGGCCCGAAAGCCCGTTTGGTCGAGTTTGCGGGCGTGGGGCATGCCCCCATGCTGGTGCAGCCTGATCAGGTGGCGGCGGTGCGGGAGTTTTTACTCGGCGCATGAAAACTGGCCACCCCGGTCCGACAGCGATGGCGCCGATTGTTGCGCTGGGCTCTGGCTTGACCGCCCAAGAGGGAGAGACTGAGACCGTTCAACTCAGCCGCGCTCGCGCCTTTGCCGAGCCCTTGCTGGCGGGGCAATTGCTGGACACGGGCGAAGGCGCCTTGGCACACGCCGATGGTGTGGCGAGCATCTTGCGGGACATGGGGGCTGCCCCCTCGATGGCGGCTGCTGCCTACTTGGTTTATGCGGGCGACTTTCTGAGCAAGCCTGAAGAACTGGTGTCCAAAGCGTTTGGCCCCGCCTACGCCAGTTTGGTGGTGCACACCCGGCGTTTGGTGCAAATTCAAGTGGCGGCGCGGCGCGCCCAGGTTCAAGACGAGCAGCGCACACAACAGACCGAGCGTGTTCGCAAAATGCTGCTCGCGTTTTCCCACGATTTGCGCGTGGTGTTGTTGCGTTTGGCCTCGCGCTTGCAGACCTTGCGTTTTTTTGCGGCCAACAAAACACCATGCCCTGCTGATTTGGCGCAGGAGTCGATGCAGGTGTTTGCGCCCTTGGCCAATCGCCTTGGCATTTGGCAAATCAAGTGGGAGCTGGAAGACCTGGCCTTTCGATTCACCGACCCGCAGGCCTACAAACAAGTGGCCGCATGGCTGGACGAAAAACGTGCGCAACGTGAACAAAGCCTGGAGTTATTTCGATCACAACTGCAAGAGCGACTCTTGGCACAAGGCGTGCAAGCGCAAGTGCATGCACGACCCAAACACATTTACAGCATTTGGAAAAAAATGCAGGGCAAGCACCTTGATTTTGAGCAGGTGCTGGATGTGCGCGCGCTGCGCATCATTGTGGACAGCGTGGCCGAGTGCTATGCAGTACTGAGCCGCGTACACGAGTGGTTTGTGCCTGTGTTGGGCGAGTTCGACGACTACATTGCCAAACCCAAAGCCAACGGTTATCAGTCTTTGCACACCGTCATCCAAGACGCGGCTTTGCGGCCGGTGGAAGTGCAAATTCGCACCCTGGCTATGCACCAACACGCCGAGCACGGCGTGGCCGCCCATTGGGCCTACAAAGAAGCGGGTGTGAAGGGTTATGCCGGTGTGGCGGTAGCGGGCGAGTCGGACGCCCAAGTGGCCGAAGCCCGCAAGGCGGTGCTGCGCCAGTTGCTTGCATGGGAACACGACATTTCCCATGAGCACGCACCTGAAAAGACCGGTGATGCTGCAGCCACCGTTTTTGACGACCGCATTTATGTTTTCACCCCCCAAGCGGCGGTGGTGGAATTGGCTGCGGGCTCCACGCCGCTGGACTTCGCTTATGCCGTCCACACCGACCTCGGTCACCGCTGCCGTGGGGCCAAGGTGGACGGTGTCATGGTGCCGCTGCACACCCGCTTGCAAAGCGGGCAAACGGTGGAAGTCACGGCAGTCAAAGAAGGCGGCCCATCGCTGGATTGGTTGAATGCCGAACTGGGCTTTTTAGGCAGCCACCGCGCTCGAGCCAAAGTGCGTGCGTGGTTCAACAACCAGGCCCAAGCGCAAACGGTGGCGCGCGGCCGGGACGCGGTTGAAAAGCTGCTGCAACGCGAGGGCAAAACCGCCCTCAAGTTGGACGACCTTGCAGCCCAATTGGGCTTTCTCAAAGCCGAGGCGCTGTTTGAAGTGGTGGGCAAAGACGAACTCTCTTTGCGCACCATTGAAAACTTGTTGCGCCCGGCCGAAGTCGCGCCCACGCCGGACGAATTCATCGCACTCAAGAAAAACCGGGGTGCTCAAGCTGCGCCGCAAGGTGGTGTGCTGGTGGTGGGCGTGGAGTCGCTCTTGACCAACCTGGCCCGCTGCTGCCGACCTGCACCGCCCGATGCGATTGCCGGTTATGTGACCCGAGGCCAAGGCGTGGCTGTTCACCGGCGCGACTGCGTGAACTTTGTGCACATGGCCGGTAAAACGCCCGAGCGTGTCATCCCCGTGACTTGGGGAGAAACCGGCACCGCCAACCTGCTCCTCTATCCCGTGGACGTGGTCGTGGAAGCGGGCGACCGGCAAGGTTTGCTGCGCGACATTTTGGAAGTGTTTGCCAAAGAAAAAATGAATGTCATCGGCGTGAACACCCATTCCGCCAAGGCCAGCAGCCGTGGCCCACGCGCTTGGATGACCTTCACTGTGGAGATACAAGACACCGCCCGCCTCGGTGCCGTGTTACGCCTGGTGAACCAGGTGGCGGGGGTGCGCCAAGCCAAGCGCCGGTGAGAGGCGTTGGCTGTTGGGTTAGAGCGTCACCCCGGCGCTTGGAGCAGCATCACTTGGCTTGCAAGAACTGCGGGACATGCAGCAACACAAACTCGTTGTCGTCGGCCTTGTTGGGCTCGCGGCTGCTGGAGAAGGGCAGGTTGTTGTCATTGCCGACGATGATGTGTTCGGCGTCCACGATGTCAACATTCTCGATCGTGAAGAAGGGAAAACTCAGTTTCCCGTCCACCTTGGGTTTCCGGGCGAGTTGTTTGGGGTCGTTGATGGCGAGCAAGTCGATGTAGCCGATTTTGCGCACTGCGTTGTTCACATTGGCCTGCGACATTTCAATCTTGTACACCCGTTTGATCTTGGGCAAATCGTGGAAGCAGTTGCTCGCGCGTTGCACCGTGCCATCGACCGTGGGACAGGCTTTGTCGGGTGTGCCTTCGCCGTTGTCGCGCTCAATCACGAGGGCGGTGGTTTCATCAACCTATTTTCCTCAGTTACCCCGATATAAGCTGCCGAAAACGTAGACTCCATGCGGGTTAGCGAACGATTAGAAGTGGCTCGGTTTGTCTGAACAGCCAAACCCCGATAGATAAGTGAGAAGGGGCGGGTTTGAACAGGTGCAGAGTTGTCCACGGCGGCGGACGTCGCTTGCGACGAACAGGCCGACGCGGTGGGCAACTCGGGGCGCACCAGCGATTTCATTTTAGGCGTGCGCTAATCG
>JBJTHI010000006.1:0-4149 GCA_046094425.1 Burkholderiales bacterium
CAACGCAGCCAGCGTAGCGTAGCGCGGCTCAATCGGGTGCGTAGCGTTCGGTACCAACTGGGTTTGGTACTCGAAGCCATGAGCGTGAGTTTTCATGCGGTGTTGCGGGACATAGGAGAGCGACCTGGTGAAATATGCGGGCTAAGCAAAATCAGCGCGGAGGTCTCGGCGATCGTGCCGCCGATGGGCAAAATTTAGCGGACACGCTGCGTAGTCGATGTCGGCGTCGTTGACAATTCTGCAACTCGTGCGGGTGATCTGTGATCGGCAGGCATGGGTTGAAATAGTCCACTGGAAGTCGGCTTGTACCCATTGCCAACCCCGCAGCCCAGAGAATCAGCCCTTGGCCAAGCCAGCCTCCCCCCAGCCCACACCGCAACCCAGCCGCAGCCCCAAACCGCTGCCGCGTGCGGTTGCCGTTGCGTCCGGTAGCAAGAATGCGCCGAAACCGGCCATGCCCCGCCAGCCGCTGCAGCGATCGCCTCAAGCCACCAAGCCGCACCTTCTGAAGAAAACTGAAAACCAGCGGCTGGCGCTGGCCGTGGTGGTCTCCGTGCTGCTTCATGCGCTGCTGCTCAGTTTGGTCTTCAGCGGCCAGGGGCTGGGGCTTCCGGGTTTCGGCATGCCTTGGCAAGAGCGACGCGGCCAAACGCCCGATGTGCGTGTGGTGCTCGCACCGCTGCGGGCCAGCACCGATGCGCCTGCAGGTTCGGGGAGCGTCGCACTGGCTCAATCGGTATTGCCACCAGCCTCAACGCGGCAGACAGCAGCCGTGACCCCGGCCCTGCCCCCTGAAATACCCCAAGCGAACACGCCAGCAACCGTACCCAATCCAGCAACGCCTGCATATTCCGAGGGTAGGGATGATGCGGCACCAGCATCCACCGTCCCACCGACAAAAGTTGCCGCCGCGCAGATCGAATCCGCGACGCCAGCCCTGCCTGAGACACCGCAGCTTCCAGCCCCAGTGCCAGAGTCAGCGGTGATCACAACCGAGTCAGAGGTGGCCCCACAGCGCCCCCTCACCGCTGCGCCAAGCGCATCCAGCCCCCAGGCCACTGCGCGCGCGACCAGCGAAGCGGCCGATGCCGCGAGAGAAAAAGCAGCCGCAGCGGCGCACGAGCGTGCCCTCGAACAAGCCCGGCTCGACGAGTTGGAACGTGAGGCGCAAAGCCGCGCGCAAAAGCAGGCACAACAGCAAGAAGCAGCACGCAAGGAAGCCGCGCGCCTGGAGGCCGAGCGCCAGGCAGCAGCACGGCTTGAGGCCGCCAAACAAGAAGCCGAACAAGCCGAACGCTTGCGCCTGGAAGCCGAGCGCGCAGCCGCTGCCTTGCAAGCATCTCAGCAAAAAGAGGCGCAGGAAAAAGCAGCGCAGGACGAAGCCGCTCGCCAAGCGGCCCAAAAAGCTGAGGCCATGCGACTGGAGGCAGCACGCCAGGCCACGGCACAGATTGAAGCAGCGAAGCAAGAAGCCGAGCGAGCCGAACGCACACGCTTGGAGGCCGAAAAACAAGAGGCGGCGCGCAAAGAAGCGGCACGGCTTGAAGCAGCGCGCCAGGAAGCCCAGCGCATCGAGGCCGCCCGGCGGGAGGCCGAGAGACTAGAAGGCGAGCGCAAAGAGGCGCTACGTCAAGAAGCCCTGCGTCAAGAAAACATTCGCCAGGAAGCCGCGCGCCAAGCCTCGGCCCGCCAAGAAGCCGCGCGAGCCGAGGCCGCGCAAGACGACGCCAGGCGTGAAGCCTCACGCCGCGCCATGGGACGGCAACTCGATGAAGAAGCAGCACGGCGTGACGCCGCGGCAGCCGCAGCAGCGGCCCAACCTTCCACGCGATCCCCGTCATTCAGCGGCCTGCGCCGCGCCCGCTTGTTGGGCCGCAGCGACCCCAACCCCGACATCGTCTTGTACGCAGAAGCCTGGGCCCGCAAGATCCAACTCAACCCCACGCTAGAAAAAGTGCGCGAAGCCGCCCGGCGGCCCCACACCCACCCCTTGGTCACTGTCGCCATCCGCAGTGACGGTTCGGTCGAGTCGGTCACCTTCGTGCAGACCAGTGGCGTACCCGAGATAGACCAAGCTGTGCTGCAAATCGTGCAAGGCCTGGTGCCCTACGCTCCATTCCCACCCGCACTGGCACGCGAATTCGACGTGATTGAAATTCGGCGATCTTGGCAGTTTGATACGGCGGTTCGGTTGTATTGACGAGGGATACATCACTAGTGCAGGCAGAAAAGTACAATGCATGCACTCGTCCAACCACGGAGCATTCACCATGGCCATGTTGACCGTCCGTAACCTGCCCGACAAAGTCCATCGCGCCCTGCGCTCGCGCGCTGCCACGCATGGCCACAGCATGGAGGCTGAAGTCCGCCAGATTTTGGAGTCTGCCGTCAGCCCTGAAGGTCGAGTCAAACTCGGTTCGTTATTGGCCGACATGGGCAAACGCGCAAAACTCACCGACGAAGAATTCGCCGTCTTCGACCAAGTGCGCGACAAAACTCCCAACCGCCCCGTGAGCTTCGAATGATCTTGCTCGACACCAATGTGGTGTTAGAACCCTTACGCCCTGCCCCCGATACGCGCGTGATCGCATGGATAGACGCGCAGCCCCTAGAAACGTTCTTCCTTTCAACCATCACCGTCGCCGAGCTGCGCGCTGGCGTGGCCATGCTGCCCGCCGGCAAACGCCGATCCAACTTGCAAGAAAGTTTGGAAACAAAAGTGCTGCCCCTCTTCGCCGGTCGCGTGCTGCCCTTTGATCTGGGTTGCACCCAAGCCTATGCCGAACTGAGAGCCAAGGCTCGCGCTGTGGGCCTATCCATATCTAGCGCTGACGGCTATATCGCGGCCATCGCAGCAGCCAATGGCTTAGTGGTGGCGACGCGGGACAGGGGGCCGTTTGAAGGGGTTGGAGTGGCCGTAATCGACCCGTGGCGAGATTAAAGCAGCGTTGGTCGGAGCGCACTGAAGCGATCAACAATCGGCACAGCCTTGGCCTGCCCGGAGGGACTCGAACCCCCGACCCCCAGCTTAGAAGGCTGGTGCTCTATCCAGTTGAGCTACGGGCAGTTGTGGGTCAAACCAAGATGGGAGCGACAGCGCGCGGCGCGGTGAAGATGCTGGGCTGTCGTCCAAAAGAAGGTGGTCGGGGCGGCGGGATTCGAACTCGCGACCTACTGGTCCCAAACCAGTTGCGCTACCAGGCTGCGCTACGCCCCGAACAGCGCGCATTGTAGCCGGGGTTTTGCGCTCAAGCCCTCGGTCTGAAAAATCAAACCACTTCGGCCATCGGCGGGGCTTGGTTTGTTTTGCCTGGAGCGGGCAAAGCCAGCATGCGCGACACCTCAGCGCACTGCTTGATGTGTTGCTCGCAGATGTATTTCAGCGCTGAAAAAGTCAGTAAGGCCGACACCGCTTGGCCCGCGAGGGGCACGTATTTGGCGGCTTGTTGGGTGGTCAGGCGAACACCCACGAGTTTGAGTGCGCGTATCACCAAGTCGCGCGTGAGCAGTTTGCCCACCAGCATACTGCCGCCCGCCGAAATGGCTTTGTACACGGCGAGTTTCCTGTCGGGGGCGAGGTGTTCGATTTGTTCGGGCGTCAAACCAAACGCGCGGTTGATGTCGGGTATGACTTTGAGCAGCACGCTCACATCGGCCATCCAGTCCAAACCCGGCACGGGCACCATGGCCACGCCGGCCGCCATCATGGCGCGGCGGTTGACGAGTTTGCGGCAGTAGCGGGTGACATCGGCAATTTGTTGTGGCGTTTGCGGCACCACCACCCATTCGGCGGCTGAAGACTTGGGCATAAAACCTCCGGGTTGCTGCTGCACTCTAGCGGAACAGCAGAACAGCCTCCTCAAACAACCCATCACACGCCGTGGGTTATGAACTGAGGCCCACTCCGAACAACAAACCGTCATTCCCGCGAAAGCGGGAATCCATCACTGACCCGCTCCGGCATCAGTCGATGAAATTCGCCGCACCGAATGGATTCCCGCTTTCGCTCACTGCTGTCCGGGAAAAAAGTTGAGCAAGTGGAGGAAGTTGTTGCAGGCATTGGCTGAAAGGGATATATCCCCGAGTGCCAACTCAACAACCAAGCCCGCAACATGTTCAGGATAAGCCGAATTCAAGAACTCATGAAAC
>JBJTHI010000007.1:0-6569 GCA_046094425.1 Burkholderiales bacterium
GCCATCGAAAGCCCAGCTTGGAATTGCACTCGGTTCATCGTCATGGCTCACCTCCTGTTGCGATGGGCCTATCTTGCACGGCCACAAGCTCACCAGGTGAGCCTGTCACTCGTGTGGCTGAAATTTGTCACTAATCAGGAAAGCGCTTGAGATCCAAGCCAGGCAAGGACGGGAAGGCGCTGGCCATGCAAGCAGACAGGGCCAGATTGCGCAAGGTGACGGTGCCCAATGTGGCCGCCGCGTCGTTCAGGTTGGCCACGTTGTGGGTGGGGCTGTAGCGCGCGGAGTTGGCCAGTCTGAGCACCTTGGCCACCAAGGCGGGGTCTTTGCGCAGCACCTGGGACAAATCGTCGAGGGAGGCGTTATCGTCGCCAAAGGTGCGGATCAACAGGCTGGCCACTTCGGGCATCACCGGCAAATTCACTGTGCCTGAAAAATATCGATCTACGCTGCTCATGCCAAGGGCCTCCTCAGTGGTTGTGAAGTGATGGTGTGGGGCCCAACGTCATGCGAACCCATGCTGAAAGTCTAGTGATCACCCACTGTTTCAAAGGCCCAAACTAGGCTGAATTGAGGGCATTTTTCTACCGCTTGCATCCATGGCAACATGGGGGAACAGGAATGCACCGTCGATCACTGCCCCAACCACAAGGAGAAACACACCATGGCCAAATCCAAAAGCCGCAGCCCTGCCCCGAATGGGGTCGCACCCAACATCGGCATCAGCGACAAAGACCGCGCCGCCATTGTCAAAGGCCTCAGCCACTTGCTGGCCGATACCTACACCCTCTACCTGAACACCCACAACTTCCACTGGAACGTGACAGGCCCCATGTTCAACACCCTGCACCAGATGTTCATGCTGCAGTACACCGAGTTGTGGAACGCCGTGGATCCAATCGCCGAACGCATTCGTTCACTCGGTCATCCTGCGCCTGGTTCGTACAACCAATTTGCAGCGCTGACCTCCTTGCCGGACGCACCCACCGCGCCGCCCAAGGCTTTGGAGATGGTGAGCATCTTGGTGCAAGGCCATGAGGCGGTGGCGCGCACTGCGCGCAACTTGTTCCCCGCTGTAGACAAGTCGGGCGACGAACCCACCGCCGACTTGCTCACCCAGCGCCTGGCCGTGCATGAACAAGCGGCGTGGATGTTGCGCAGTTTGTTGGAAGAGTGAGCCTGACTTGGTGACCTCAACCCGTCATCACCGTCACCTCCGGGACTGGCGGCGTACAGTCGTCCACCCCAGCAGGCCCAAGGCACCGAACATCAATGCGTAAGTCGAAGGCTCGGGAACGGTGGCTGTGATGCGGAAAGTGCTGCCCGCTTGCAAGCCGCTCAAGTTCAACAACCAGTTGTTGGCCAGCGCGTTGTTTGCGAGCGGGTCGCCAAGCTGCACGTCAAAAAACTCGGGGGTGTTGAAGTTCAATGCCAGGTTTTGCGGTGTGCCGCTGAGGGCGGTGCTGCCACCAAAAAACCGTGTCACGCTGCCCACCGTGTCGAAGTTGCCGCCGCTCAAACTCAAGCCATAGCTGTTCTGGCCCAAGCCGGTGAGGTTGCGAAAAATGGCGTTGAAGGTGATGGGCGCGAGCAAGTCGGCCGCTTCCACGGTATAGGCCAGGGTGATGGGCGCGCGGTCGTTGAAGTCGATATCGAACGACAGCAGTCCGGGGGCGCTGTAGTCGGTGGCGACTGTGTTGCCCAAGGTGTTGGTGTTCAGCAGCACCAAGGCCGAGGCAGGCGAGCAGGCCAATACCAAGGTGGCCGTGACGGCCCAAGAGGCGAGTCGGGTGTTCATGATGTGGTTTCTTTCAAAAGGGGTTCACAAGCTGCCACGAGCCCAAGGGCCGGTGATGGCCAAGGTGACGCCGAGGTAGAGGTTGACGAAAAGCACGCGGCCATCGGGGCTGAACACGCTACCGGCCCACTCGGTGTTGCGCTGGTTGCCCGAGGGGGCGCCGGTTTTGCCCACGGCATCGAGTTGGGTGCGGGTGAAGTTGTAGTTGTGTTTGGCAAAGATGTAGCTGCCACCACTGGCGTCCAACACTTTCAAATGCTGGGAGGTGATGGCAGGGCTGTTGCCCGGCCCACTGGTTCCACCGTCTTCGCAGAACAACAAGCCGCCGCGTGGGCTGATGCAAATGTTGTCGGGCGAGTTGCCCACTTGCAGGCTGTCGCTCACAAAAATGGCTTTGAGCGTCATGCTGGCCAAATCAAGCGCCCAAATGCGACCGGCGCGGGCGGGCGTGATGGTGACTTGTTTGTCGGTGAAGAACACCACCCCATTGGCCACCCAGCAGCCCTCATTGGCTCCGAAGATGGCCGCGCCGTTGGCATAGGCTTGCAAATAGGGGCCACTGGCCGACACATTGCCAACCACCGACGACAAAGTAGCCCCGTCTGCATCCGGGTTGGTCACGTTGACCCATTCGCAGGAATACTCTTGGCACAGGGTGGGGTTGCGCAGGTCGGCATTGTTCACGCCGCGCACCTTCAGACCCTGCAGTTGCCCGCCGGCGTGCAGTGAATTCAAACCGCCCGCCAGGTTGTTTGGCAAAAAGCGGTAGAGCGTGTTGGCATTGCCTTGGTCTTCGGTCAGGTACCAGTAACCGGTGGCGGGGTCGATGGCGCTGGCCTCATGCGGCATGCGGCCCATATCGACGATGGGCAGGGGGTTGGCAGCGGTCAAACTGGTGTCCGCTGGTACTTCAAAGACGTAGCCGTGTTTTTTCCCGGTGCTGCTGACATTGTTGCTGCGAATTTCTTCATTGCTTAACCAAGAGCCCCAGGTGCTTGCACCACCCGCGCAAGGCCGGTTCAAACCACCAAAGCTGGCGTAACTGGCCACCCAGTTGCCGTCGCGCCAGACCAGGTTGGAATTACCGCCCACTTGGTAGCTGGTGCCGGTCAAACCCACGTCGTGTTTGGCCACATTGCTGCGGTTGGCGCCAATGATGTTGGCGGGGTTGCTGCTGGTGCTGAGTTCATGGTTGCGCACCAGAATGATTTCGCTGCTGCGACCCACACGGCGCGACACCACCACGCCCATGCCGTCGTGTGCACCCGGAGTGAGCAAGCCGTCGGACATGAGGTCGCCACGCCAGCCGTAGCTTTTGTAGCTGAAGCCTTGAGGCAATTCGATCAAGGGCAGACCGGTGGTGAGGTCGTTCACCGGCGCGGTCAAGCCGTAGGGGCTGTCCAGCAACACCGAGGCGGTGGCGGCGGCACATGTCGAAGCCTCTGCCACGCGGGTGGCCAGGGCGGCAAGCGGTGCGCCAAAAGCGGCGGCAATCGCAGCGCCACTGCCTTTGAGCAAGCTGCGGCGCGAAAGGTCGTTGTGATCGTCGTCGTGTTGCATGGGATCTCCTGTGGGGCAATGGGGTTTTGATTTGAAAACTGCAACAGAATGTTGGTGGGCCCCTGTGACACGGCTGTGTCTTCCCGATGACGCGGTTGTCACCAGCCCGGAGCGATGGTGAAAGAATCGCCCTTTGTTTCCCATGCGGAGGTTTTCCATGCGCATCGCCATCCTCACCTTCGACGGCTACAACGAGCTGGATTCCTTTGTGATCCTCGGCCTGCTCAATCGCTTGGGACACCTGGGCTGGAAAGCGCAGATCACCAGCCCCAGCAGCCAAGTCACCTCTATGAATGGGGTGACGGTGTTGGCCCAACAGCCGCTGGAATTTGCCAATGAGGCCGATGCGGTGATTTTTGGCAGCGGCATCTACACGCGAGCCATTGCCGAAGACATGGGCCAAAGAGGCGCTGCGCTCGACCGCTTGCAGC
Organism: Burkholderiales bacterium; assembly: GCA_046094425.1. GTDB lineage: Bacteria > Pseudomonadota > Gammaproteobacteria > Burkholderiales > Burkholderiaceae_C > JANPCX01. The sequence goes on from JBJTHI010000007.1 coordinate 3,790, forward strand.
TCGACCCCCTGCGCCAAATGATTGGTGCGCAGTGCTCGGGCAGTTTGTTGCTCGCCCGTTTGGGCTTGCTGGCCGACGCGCCGGCCTGCACCGACCTCACCACCAAACCCTGGCTGGTGCAAGCGGGTGTGCGCGTGCTGGACGAGCCCTTCCATGCGCGCGGCCCCGTCGCCACTGCGGGTGGGTGTTTGGCGTCGCAGTACTTGGCAGCGTGGTTGATGTGGTCACGCGCCGGGGAGGACGCCGCCCGGCAAGCCTTGTTCTACGCCGCACCGGTAGGCGAGAAAGAGGCTTATGTGGAACGTTTGCTCGAGCGCGTGCGGCCCTTTGTGGCCGATGCTTGAGGGGCTTGCCAATGCAGCAGCGCATCGCGCTGTGCTTTTAGAAAAGGCCGGTCGATGGCCTGCGCCAACAGGGCCACATCCGTTGCCTTCACACCCTGGCTGGCAAACGCTTCTTGCCAGCAGCTCACCACTTGAGCCACTTGGGCAGCTACTTGTTGGGCCTGCGCCAAGGTAAGTGCAAAAGCACGGTGCTCTGACAGGGCATTGCGAAGGGTGGATTCAGCGCCTTGCAAGCCCACCCGCATTTGCTGGTACCCCAAGGCGTGCCCGGATGGCAGCACATCAAACGCGGGGGAGAGCCGCCAATGCTGGGTGGGTGTCATCAGGAGGGCGTGGTTTTTTTCGTGGTCGTCGGTGTTGTCGATCAAGATGTTGAAGACCATGCGGCGGAACAACTGCTCGCCCTGGGCGCCAAATTCATCGGCCGGGGCGCGGCGGCGCAGCAGCAGGGCCAGCTCGGGGTAGCCCAACTCTTGCCCCGCCGCGCGCAAGGCCACATGGGCTGATTGGGCATGAAGACGTTGTTGTTTGGAGCCCTCGACCTGTCGATCAAAACGCCGCACCGCCAAGGCATGCCCCTTCTGCAAAGGCAGGGCGCGGGTTTCGCACACTTCAATGCCAGCGCTTGCGGCCAGGCGCATGCAAGCGTGTTCAATCAAGGGGCTGTCCAGCACCTCGCCCGCTTCGCTGAACTTGATCACCCAGGCACTGCCTTCCATCTGCAACAAGTCCTTGGGCCGTGCACCACCCAGCGTGGCACCGGGTGTGACCAAACGGCGCAGCACTTCATCGATAGTCTCACCGGCTTCCACTTGGCGAATCAAGTCGTGCAGCACTTGCACGTCGGCCAAGGTGGGCAAAGGGCCATGGTGGCGTGGCAAATAGGTGGTTGCCGAGGTGCTCACGCCCAGGGCACCAAAACGCTCGTCGCCGGCGAAGTAAAGGTACTCCAGCAGCGACAGTCGGGCGGGCCGCTCCAGCAGGCGGATCACACGCTCACCCCAGCGGTCGGGCCGGGCGTCTTCCACGGCACCGGCGGCGGCATCTAGCATTGAGGGCAAAAATTCACCGGCTTGCAAGGGCAGGTCTTCGCTCAACGCCAGGCCTCGGCTCAACCACTCGCTTGCGTATTCCAGCGACACGCCACCGGGGTGTTGGCCGCTTCGGCGCAGCAAACGCAAGTGGCCCACCAGACGAGGCTGCGCAGGGTGGGCCAACCACCAGAGGTAGAGGCTGTCGGAGGGTGCGTAGTCCACCGTCATCGTGCCGCTCCTGATTTGCGTTGCAGGCGCGCCTGGGCTTGGCGCAAGTCCAGCTCCAAGGCCCCACGATCCAGCGCCGGGTCGGCCAGTGCAGGCAGCGCATCGGCGCGCCCCATCAACCACAGGGCCGCCGCATACACCCCCATGCCCACACCGGGGTCGCCGTCTTCCAGCCGCTGCACCGTGCGCACCGACACGCCCAGCCGCAAAGCCCAAGCCCGCAGCGACTCCTTGCGCCGCGTGCGCGCCAGCGCCAGGTTCAGCCCCAAGGCGCGCAGCGCAACCTGGGCTTGGGCAGGAAGCCAGTCGTGGTGGGCTGATGACTTTGACATGCCATTAAGTGTGACATAAATCAATTTATGTGTCATTTAATGGCATGCAAATACATGCCTCTGAGGAACAAATGCCTTACAGCCCCCTATGCTTTGGCCGTACGCCCCGATAATGCGCGCTTCGTCTTCGCGCCCGGCTCTTGGGGCGCTCGTGCAGAAAAGCCCCCCCATGTCCCTCGAATCCCTGTTCCCGGTGATGGCCAAAGAAGTCCAGCGCCGCCGCACCTTCGCCATCATTTCCCACCCTGACGCGGGAAAAACGACGCTCACCGAAAAGCTGCTGCTGTTCTCCGGCGCGATTCAAATTGCCGGTTCGGTGAAAGCGCGCAAAGCCACACGCCATGCCACCAGCGACTGGATGGAAATTGAAAAGCAGCGCGGCATCTCGGTGGCATCGAGCGTGATGCAAATGGAGTACCGGGGTTGCGTCATCAACCTGCTGGACACCCCCGGCCACCAAGATTTTTCTGAAGACACCTACCGTGTGCTCACCGCTGTGGATGCAGCGCTGATGGTGATTGACGCCGCCAACGGCGTGGAGCCGCAAACCCGCCGCCTGCTGCAAGTTTGCCGCGCCCGCAACACGCCCATCCTCACCTTTGTGAACAAGATGGATCGCGAAGTGAAAGACCCGCTCGCGCTGATGGATGAGATTGAACGCGAACTCGGCATGGAAGTGGTGCCCTTCACCTGGCCGGTGGGCATGGGCAAGCACTTTCACGGCGTGCTTGATTTGCGCCAGGAGCGCATGCGCGTGTTCTCGCCCGGCGAAGACCGCGTGGCGGGCGATGAAGAAGTGCTCGACGGCCTGGACAACCCGCTCTACGCCGAGCGCTTTGGCC
>JBJTHI010000008.1:0-4630 GCA_046094425.1 Burkholderiales bacterium
GTTGACCATTGCGTACTTCGACCGGTTGGGGGTGCCCCGGCTGTCATGACCTCAAACTCTCGAACCGCCTGGTGCGGACCCGCATGCCAGGTGGTGTGGCAGGGGTGCCTCCGATAATGGAGGCCCCCTATGCCGATCAAGGTCTCCAGATGAGTTTTGCTTAGGCCATCACCGCGACGGGTTTTGTGCCCGAGCCAAATGCTGCGCCAACCCCAATCCACCCGCACGCATCACACCTTCGTGGTTCCAACGAAACAACGGGGCCAAAAGCGGTGCCAGCCAGCGCATCCACGAGGCAGCCAGTTCAACGCGGTAGACATAGGTGATGTCGGTGATGCCCCCTTCATGGCGCAGCAACCAAATGCCTTCGCCTTGCAGTTGTCCGGTGGAGTGGCCGCGCAGTCGCTCGGGTTTTTGCACGTCGATGGTCTCAACGTCGATCAACAGCCGGTAGGGCAGCCGTGTGGCCCACTCGATGCGCCACTGGCAACCCAGGCCGTTTGAGCCACCTGAACGCAGGGGCTGGACTTTGCGTACGTAGGGCCACCACAGCACCCAGTGTTCAACGTCGACCAAGGCCTCCCAAACACGGTCTATTGGGGCAGGGATGCGCCAGTGGCTGACCAAATCGAAGTGGGTTGCGGGCATGAAAGGGGATCGCCAAAATGTGGTGTAGGGCAGGTTCATCAACCCCTATACGCAGCATATGGCGGCTTGGATGCCTGGCGTTGAGCCCGCATATATTCATGTGGTGTTGCGGGACATAGAAGAGAGACCTGGCTCAATAGGCGGGTTGGCCCGTTTGCGCAGAGGGTTTTTCGCGCCGTGCATCCAAATGTTCATCTGCTGCGTATTCAAAATCATGGACAGGCGCACACACCCCACTGTTTTGTGCAAACCCCGTGACCAGTGGCACCAAGCTATGCAGTTGCGTTTGGCGCATACTGCGGCCTGCCCGCTCCACATGACCGGGGTCTCTTGATGACCAACTTACCCAATTCAATGCAACCGGACGATGCTCCCGAGGAGGCAACCAGCGCCGCCCTGGATCTGGCGTTTGGCGACTCGGGGCTGTCCTTTGAGCCAGATATGGAAGACACGGTGCTGGCAGAAGCGGACGAAGGCACGTCGCCAAGTACATCGCCCCGTCGGCCACTCGCTCCCGATGTTGACGATAGCCAACTCAACCAATGGATAGCCGCCATCACCCTGCATGACGAAAAGGCTTTGGCTGCGCTGTACGACGCCACCATGTCACGGGTCTTTGGCATGGTGCTGCGTATCGTACGCAAGCGGGCTTTGGCCGAGGAAGTGGTGGAAGACACTTTTTTCCAGGTCTGGCGTCAGGCCGCGCGGTTTGACCCCAGCCGTGGCCGGGCCATCACCTGGTTGTTGGGCATGGCCCGCTCGCGTGCCATTGATGGCTTGCGGCGCGAAGCCCGTTTTCAGTGCGACAGCTTGGACGAAGCCAGCAGCGGTGGTAACGCGACCGACCTGCCAGACCACAGTCCAGCGGCGGATGAATTGCTGGACACGGCCCGTCACCACGCCGACTTACACCGCGCCTTGACCCTGCTCAATACCCAGCCACGTCAATTGGTGGCCATGGCGTTTCTTCAAGGCTTGAGCCATGAAGAAATTGCCACGCAAACCTTGCTGCCCTTGGGCACCGTCAAGTCACAAATCCGGCGCGCACTTTTGACCTTACGCGAACTGCTGGGGGATCACACGCTACTGGCCATGAGAAAGGCACTGCCATGAGTCAAACTCGTCACAACATGCCGCTGCCAATAGCGCCCGCACCCGATCCGGTTGACCGTGAGTTCGAGGCCTTGTTGAGTGAACCATTTGCCAAGGCTTGGGCGCAACCAGAAGGCCAGCTTGCGGGCACGCAGCCGCTGCGCGACCGTTTGCTGGGCCGTGTGGCAGCTTCCCATGCGGCCGGGGCGGTGATGTACACGGCTTACCGCCGTCGCCTCGAGGCCGAGGTGCTGGGGGCAGGCGTTACAGCGCAAACCCTTTACCTCGCGCAAGCCGGGCGGCCACCGCGTGCGGGTGAACCACTGCGGTCGCGTTTGTTAGAACTTGCGGCCGGGGCGCTCTTGAATCCTGATGCGCTTGGATCAGAGGCAACCTTGCAATCAAGGCACCGTGAATGGCTGGTGATGTCAGGCCGTGTTGAACTGGGCGGACAAATGCTGGGCCAGCGTGACTACCACGTCACCCCCACGGGCCATGCGACACCGACCTTGTGCTCCGCCGACGGCGCACTCGTGTTTTTGCGCGAATCGGAACAACCCTCGACGAGCACAGACGGCCCCGTGACGGTGCGCGATGCAGACGCGGGATGGCCCGATTTCGCCCCAGGCATTCAGCGGCGTGTCTTGTGGCAGCGTGATGGCCAAGCGGCCATGCTTTATTACGCCCAAGCCGGTGCCCAGGTGCCCCAGCACCGCCATGGTCACGACGAAGAGTGCCTGATGTTGCAGGGCGAACTGTTTCTGGACGACCTGTTACTGCAAACCGGCGACTACCAGGTGGCCCCCGTTGGCACCAGCCATCGCATCACCGAGACCGACACCGGCGTGGTGATTTACGCGCACGGTGATTTGGACTTGCAGTTCACGGGCTGAGGTGAGATCACGATGTGACGGTTGGCGTTCATGGTGATCCACCATCGTCAGTGGGTTTTCAGTTTAAAAACAGCCACCGACTGAACCAACTGCTGTGCTTGGTTGCTCAGGCTCTCAGCCGCGGCGGCGCTTTGCTCCACCAAGGCAGCGTTTTGCTGGGTGGCTTCGTCCATTTGACTCACCGCCGCACCCATTTTTGCAACCCCGGCACTTTGCTCATGGCTGGCGCTGCTGATTTCGCCGACGATGTCGGTCACTCGCTTGATGGATTTCACCACCTCATTCATGGTCTCGCCGGCCTGGTCTACGAGCGCGCTGCCTTTTTCAACCCGTTCAACACTGGCCGCAATCAAGGTTTTGATTTCTTTGGCCGCTTCCGCGCTGCGCCCAGCAAGGCTGCGTACTTCGCTGGCTACCACGGCAAAACCTCGGCCTTGCTCCCCGGCGCGTGCGGCTTCCACCGCAGCGTTGAGCGCCAGAATATTGGTTTGAAACGCAATGCCGTCAATGACACCAATGATGTCGGCAATTTTTTTGGACGAATCGTTGATGTCCTTCATGGTTTCAACCACTTGGCTCACCACCGAGCCCCCTTGGGTTGCAACGCTAGAGGCACTGGTGGCCAGTTGATTCGCTTGTTGGGCGCTGTTGGCGTTCTGTGCCACTGCGGCTCCGAGTTGCTCCATGGAAGCAGCGGTTTCTTGCAGAGAAGAGGCTTGTTTTTCTGTCCGTTGGCTCAGGTCTTGGTTGCCCAGGGAAATTTGGGCGCTCGCAGTGGCGACGTTGTCGGAGTTATGCCGCACATCGCCAACGACTTTGATCAGGCTGGTTTGCATTTCTTTCAGTGCCATTAGCAGTTGAGCCGTTTCGTTGTGGCCATGGGCTTCAAATGACACGGTTAAGTCGCCGGCAGCCACGGATTGCGTGACCTCCACGGCGCGTTGAATGGGCTCGGTGATGGAGCGGTTGATGGCATAAGCCAAGGCAATGCCCAGCAGAAAGACGGTGGCAATCAGCCCCAGCATGAAGTTCAGGGTTCTTGAATACACCGTGTTGGAATCGGTGGCCGCCTTCGTTCCACCTTCAAAGTTGTAGGCCGTCAGTTGCTCCAGCGTGGTGATCACGTCGTCTGCTGCGGTGCTGGCCAAACCATCGCTGATGTCTGCAGCATCTTGTTGCTTCTTCTCCTTGCCTAAGTCAACGACCTTTTGTTGTGCTTGCTGGTAAGTGCTCCAGTTTTTGGCGAAGGTGTCATAGAGCGCACGTTCAGTGTCGCCCACCACCAAGTTGGCATAGGCGGCCATGGCGGTGTCGATGGTTTTTGCCGCGAGCGTCATCTTCTCCATGTATTCGCTGTGGTAGCTGGTGTCGTCAGTTCGACTGTGCTTGACTTCAAAGTCGCGCGCTTCGAGCACGGCCGCTTTGGTTGCTGCGAGTTTTCCTACGCCTTGAAGCCATTTTCTGGACAACACCACAGCTTGAGCGTTTGCACGATGCAAGCTGTATATAGCTGTGGCCGCCACACCAGCGGTCAATGCCAGGACGATGAGAAAACCGCCGTAGAGCTGGTGACCGAGCCGCATGCGGCTCATCGCCGCTAGGATGCTAGACAGGAAGTTCATCAGATTAACTCCGGATGTTTGGTGGCGAGCCGCGCACTGACCATCTGGCAGTGCGCATCACTTTCACGCCGCTTGGGCTGAGGCTTACTTTTTGTGGCCAACGTAGGTTGCACCCACGACCTTGCCCGTGCTGTCTTTCACCGGGTTGTAGCAGGCATCGAAGGCGGTGCCGAGCACGTCAATCGGGCCACAGAATTGCTCGCCTTTGGACAGCGCTTCATACGCTTTGTTGCGAGCCAGTTGGGTGCCAACGCCGCGTTTACCTTCGGGCGTCAAGACATTGGTGCTGATGCGCACAAACTCGTCTCCGTCTTTCACAAAAACCGTGGCGGTGGCGCTGTGGGCTTTGCGAATGGCGTCCACTACATCGAAGTT
>JBJTHI010000009.1:0-2284 GCA_046094425.1 Burkholderiales bacterium
GCGGCGGGTCAAGTTAGCGATCGCGGTCCATGCCATCAAAGAATTGACCGACCTCTACTCGCGCTGGCCCGCACGCCCACAGTGTCTTCCATCATCCGGGGTGCCTCGCCAGGGACATGACAGTTAGCGGCTGTTCAGCACTCTTCACCGATCAGCTCCTTCTTGTCCCCGCGGGGAGGGAGGCATCCATAACATCTCCTTAGTGAACCGTGGGGACTTTGTTTGCCAACAATGGAGTAAAAAAATAACTCCACATCGGGATACTCTAATGTAGAGTACAGCCAAGCGCCAAGTCAACCTCTACACCCATTGCCGGGCCTATCCTGATGAACACCACCACTGCTTCACCACTGACCGTGAACACCAAGGACGAAGTGTTTTTCAAGGAACTGGGCCTGCGCATTGCGCAAGCCCGCAAGGAGCGCAACATCACGCAGGTGCAGCTTTGCGCCACGCTTGGCATTGCCCAGCAAACGCTGGCGCATTACGAGGGTGGGCGGCTGCGTTTGCCTTCTTCGCTGTTGCCTGCGTTGGCGCAGGAATTGCAAGTCAGCGTGGAGTCGCTGCTGGGACAGGTGCCAGCCCCGAAGGCCAAGGCGGCTTCCAAGCGCGGGCCGCCGTCGCAGTTGGAGCAGCAGGTCAACCGCATTGCCCAGTTGCCACGCGCCAAGCAACGTTTTGTGATGGAGATGCTGGACACGGTGCTGGCGCAAGCCAGTAGTCGGTGAGAGTAGCGGGTGAGTTCTGTAGTCAACGGAGGTTTTAAAGATGAATGCCATCGTGTTTGAGCATGTCCCCGTGGCCGAGCTGCCGCTGGCTTGGCGTGAGAAGCTGACCAGCGCTCAGGTGACGGTACGCATTGAAGAGGAAGCGGCTGTTTCAGCGCAAGGTACTGAAGCGCCAACACAAGCAGCAGCCCAAGTGGCGGCTGCGTTTGCCAACGATCCGCTGTTTGGCATGTGGCGTGACCGCGAGGACATGGCCGACGTGGCCGCTTATGTGCGGCGCATTCGTGAGCCACGTTTCACTGAGCCGCGTTTTAACGGGGACGGTTCGCGCAATGAATTCCCCCGGCCCACCGCACCAAGCCCGGACGACAAGAATGCTGATTGACTCGGATGTTTTGGTCTGGCTCACACGCGGCCACCTCAAGGCCGCGCAGCGGCTGCAAGAGATTCCCCAGTGGAAGATTTCTGTGGTGACTTACATCGAGCTGGCCCAGGGCTGCCGTGACAAGGCGGAGTTGGCCCGGCTCAAGAAGGGGCTGGCGGCGCACCAGGTGGAGGTGATTCAAATCACGCCGCCCATATCAACGCAAGCCGCTGCCCTGGTCGATCAGTTCGGCCTGTCGCACCACATGCGCCTGCCGGATGCGTTGATCGCCGCCACGGCCTTGGAACATCGCCTGCCACTCATCACCGCCAACGTGAAGCACTTTGGCGCGGTCTCGGGGCTCACGGTGGAGGTGTTCGCTCCTTGAGCACTTGCGCAACTTGAGATCACAAACTGTGATTTCAAACGGCGGTGACCGTGTAATCAAGGAAAGGACAGATGTTGACATGCAAATGACCATGCAACTGGTTTTGGTGTTGGGTGCATTCTTGTCGTTGATCGTTGCGCTGATGGTTTGGCGGCAGCGCCAAGGCGACTCACAGGCCAAATCGGCAGGACTGCCAGTGGCACTCAAGGATGCGCGCCTGGCCTACGCGGAGCGGTTGTTCAGGAGTCCCAGGTTCAACGGTGGCTGGGTGATCTCTGCGCGAGTGGATCGGGTCTACCGGAATTCATCGGGCCTGCTGGTTCAGGTGGAACTCAAGACACGAGCGGCGGACAAGGTCTACCAGTCGGATGTCATTGAACTGTCAGCGCAGCGCTTTGCGATTGAGGGTCACCCGGGCGAGCGTGTGTCGGATGCGGCGTATGTGTTCGTGAAATCTGTTCGATTTCCAAACGGACGGTTTCATAAAGTCGGACTGATGCCGCGTGAATTGGTCGTGGATTTGGCGGTTCGGCGTGAACGGCTACTGGCCGGGGCAGATTTGCCATATGGCAGCGACAACGGTCGCCTTTGCGAAGGATGTTCATTCCGGTGGGAATGTCCTCAAGAGGTCCGATGGCTGGCTGACGATTGATTGGAGAATGAACTAAGGAAACGCTGAACAAGTCCACGCATATTGAAGCAAAGGCGTTATAGAGCGATGAACACACAAAGCACCTTGGCGATGGCTGGATTCGACGCGCACAGCAAAGTCACCCGCAAAGCAGCCTTCCTTGCTCGCATGGA
>JBJTHI010000010.1:0-9366 GCA_046094425.1 Burkholderiales bacterium
CCTCGCGACCCGCTGCACGCAGCGCGGGCAGCAGAAGTCACCTCGCTGTGGCGACTGGGCCGGGCCTGAAGCTCAAAGCCGCGCCAGCACCGGCCCCAGGGCCTTGCCCGTATGCGTGCCCAGGCGGACCAGGTCTTCGGGTGTGGCGGCCGCCACGATGCGACCACCCGCATGGCCGCCTTCGGGCCCCAGGTCGATGATCCAGTCGGCTTCGGCGATCACGTCGAGGTCGTGTTCGATGACAACAACACTGTGACCGCCTTGCACCAAACGGTGCAGCACTTGAATGAGTTTTTCCACGTCGGCCATGTGCAGGCCCACCGTGGGTTCGTCCAGCACGTAGAGCGTGTGGGGCGATTTGTTGCCGCGCCTCGTCACGTCGTCGCGCACTTTGGTGAGCTCGGTCACCAGCTTGATGCGCTGGGCTTCGCCGCCACTCAAGGTGGGTGAGGGTTGGCCCAAGGTGAGATAACCCAGGCCCACGTCTTTGAGCAGTTGCAGCGGGTAAGCAATGGCGGGCATGCTGCCAAAGAATTCGACGGCTTCGTCGATCTCCATGCGCAGCACGTCACCGATGGTTTTGCCGCGCCAGGTGACGGCGAGCGTTTCGGGGTTGAAGCGCTGACCGTGGCAGGTGCCGCAGGGCACTTTCACGTCGGGCAGGAAACTCATCTCGATGGTGCGCATGCCCTGCCCTTCGCAATCGGGGCAGCGGCCCCCACCGGCGCTTGCGCCGGTGGTTCCTTTTCCTCCGGTGTTGAAGCTGAAGCGGGCCGGTGTGTAGCCACGGGCACGCGACTCCAGGGTGTCTGCAAAGAGTTTGCGTATGGTGTCCCAAAAACCAATATAGGTGGCGGGGCAGGAGCGTGGCGTTTTGCCGATGGGGGTTTGGTCAACCTCCAGTACGCGGTCGATTTGCTGCCAACCTTGCACTTCATCGCAACCGCCCCACGTTGCCTGGGCTGTGCCGGTTTCGCGTGCGCGTTTGGCACCCGTGGTGTTGATGAAGAGAAGATTGGCCAGCAACACATCACGCGCCAAGGTGGACTTGCCCGATCCACTGACACCCGTGACGGCGACCAGGCGTTTCAAGGGCACACGCACGTTCAGACTTTTGAGGTTGTGCAGGGAGGCGTTGATGATGTGTAAGTGAGGTGTTGTCGATTCGGTCTGGTGAAGATTGAACCGTTCGCCCTGAGCTTGTCGAAGGGCCTGTGGTTGCATGGCAACCAGGGCTTCGACAGGCTCAGCCCGAACGGGTTGGGGGTTTGCCTGAACGGGAGTTGAGACTTCGTCGGGCCCGATCAATAACCTCCCCTCCACTGAGTTTGCAGGGAGAAACACCTCGCGCCTTGGAAACAAAGGATGCTTCAGCGGATGCGCCAACACCCGACCCGTCACTGACTCCGCATTCGCCGACAAATCAGCCGCCGATCCTTGCGCCACCAGCCGCCCGCCGCGCACACCGGCCCCAGGCCCAATGTCGATCAAATGTTCGGCGCGGCGTATGGTGTCTTCATCATGTTCCACCACCACCAGGGTGTTGCCTTTGTCGCTCAGGTTTTGCAGGGCATTGAGCAAAATTTGGTTGTCACGCGGGTGCAGGCCAATGGTGGGTTCATCCAGCACATAACAAACACCTTGCAAATTGCTGCCCAGTTGCGCGGCCAGGCGGATGCGCTGGGCTTCGCCGCCGCTCAAGGTGGGTGCAGCACGGTCTAGCGTGAGGTAGCCGAGGCCCACTTCTTCCAAGAAGGCCAAACGGCTTTGGATTTCAGTCACCACGTCGCGGGAAATTTCCAGGTCGCGGCCTGTGAGCCGCAGGCTGTCCACCCACTTCTTGGCTTCACCTACAGGCCACTGCGCCACCCAGGCAATGGAGTGGCCGTCGAAGGTGACACCACGTGAGGTGGGGTTGAGGCGTGTGCCGTGGCAGTCGGGACAGGGTGCGTCCACCACACCTTCTACGTCGGCTTCTTCCGCTGGAAAGCTCTGTTCACGGCCCTTGTTTTCATCGTCGCGCACTGAGTCGTCAAAGGCTTTGCGTTGCTCCCGCGTCAAGGCCAGGCCGGTGCCGACGCAGGTGGTACACCAACCGTGTTTGCTGTTGTAGCTGAAGAGGCGTGGGTCAAGTTCGGGGTAACTTGTGCCGCAGACCGGGCAAGCGCGTTTGGTAGAGAACACTTTCACCTGGCCGATGTGGGCGGTGGGGGCGTCTGTGAGCATCGCGCCTTTCAAACCGTCTAGCGGTGCAAGCAAATGCATGACGCCTTTGCCTGCGTCCAGTGCTTGTGCCAACAGCGTGCGCAACTCGGCCTCGTTGCCCGCATTCACGATGAGGTCGCCCACCGGCAACTCCAAGGTGTGTTCTTTGAAGCGATCCAGGCGCGGCCAGGGTGCAGTTTTGATGAACTCCCCATCCACCCGCAAATGGCTGTGGCCCCGGCCTTTGGCCCAGCGCGCCAAGTCGGTGTAAAGCCCTTTGCGGTTCACCACCAAGGGCGCAAGCAGGCCAATGTGCTGGCCTTTGTAGTCGCGCAGAATTTGCGCGGTGATGCTTTCGACAGACTGCGGCCTCACCTCGGCCCCATCGTGCACACAGTGCTGCAAACCCAGCTTCACATAAAGCAAACGCAGAAAGTGCCAGACCTCGGTGGTGGTGGCCACCGTGCTTTTGCGTCCCCCGCGTGAGAGGCGCTGCTCGATGGCGACGGTGGGCGGAATGCCATAGACCGCATCCACCTCGGGCCGGCCCGCCGGTTGCACCAGGCTGCGGGCATAGGCGTTGAGTGACTCCAAATAACGCCGCTGGCCTTCGTTGAATAGGATGTCGAAGGCCAGCGTGCTTTTGCCCGAGCCCGACACGCCGGTGATGACGGTGAATTTGTCGCGGGGGATGCTGACGTTGAGCGCTTTGAGGTTGTGTTCTCTCGCATTGACGATGCGGATGGACAAGTCTTCCTCTCGCTGCACACGGGCCTGGCGAATCAAGTGCTGCAAGGGCACGCCATCCTCAACACTCCGTTCACCCTGAGCTTGTCGATGGGCCTCAGGTGATCTACCACCCAGGGCTTCGACAGGCTCAGCCCGAACGGGGAAAGAATCGACCAGGCGCTCTGCGACATGCAAGGCCCCATACCCCATCGCCACGTCGTACTCCGCCAACGCCCGCCCGGTGTGTGACAGCACATCGCGCTTGACCGCTTCCGGCGTGCCCACACACATCACCTGCCCGCCGGCATCGCCGCCTTCGGGGCCGAGGTCAATCAACCAATCGGCGGCACGCACCACGTCCAGGTTGTGTTCAATGACGATGAGGGAGTGGCCCGCGTCCAGCAGCTTGCGAAAGGCACGCATCAGTTTGGCGATGTCGTCGAAGTGCAGGCCGGTGGTGGGTTCGTCGAACATGAAGAGGGTGCCGCGTTTGGCAACCGCTTGATTGCTGGCGGTTGACGCTTGTGCTGTCTCGGCCAGGAAACCGGCCAACTTCAAGCGCTGGGCTTCGCCGCCACTCAAGGTGGGCACGGGTTGGCCGAGCTTCACATAGTCCAGCCCCACATCCACAATCGGTTGCAGCACGCGCAAGACTTCGCGGTCTTGGGCGAAGAGTTGCACAGCTTCGCTCACGGTGAGCTCCAGCACATCGGCCACCGACAGGTCGCGCAGCACGTCACCAGGCAGCCGCCGGTCTATCTTCACCTCCAGCAACTCAGGCCGAAAGCGTTTGCCATCACAGTCGGGGCAACGCAAATACACGTCGGACAAGAACTGCATTTCCACATGCTCGAAGCCGGAGCCGCCGCAGGTGGGGCAGCGGCCATTGCCCGCGTTGAAGCTGAACATGCCTGCGCCGTAGCCACGCTCTATCGCCAGTGGCGCTTGGGCAAAGAGTTTGCGAATTTCGTCGAACGCGCCCACATAGCTGGCGGGGTTGGAGCGGGCGGTTTTGCCGATGGGGGATTGGTCCACAAACACCGCATCGGCCAACCAATCTGCCCCCAACAAGCCCTCGTGCGCGCCGGGTGACTCGGTGGCTTTGCCAAAGTGGCGCAGCAGTGCGGGGTAGAGCACGTCTTGCATCAAGGTGCTTTTGCCCGAACCGCTCACCCCGGTGACGCACACCAGGTGTTGCAGCGGAAACTCGACGGTGATGTTTTTCAGGTTGTGCTCGGTGGCACCTTGCAGAATCAACTTCGGTGTGGCGGGCGTCACCAAACGTTTGATACCCATACCCACTTGTTTGCGAGCGCCCAGGTAAGCACCGGTCAAGGTGTCCGCTTGACGTATGGCTTGCGGCGTGCCGTCAAACACCATTTGCCCGCCCCGTTCACCGGGCCCGGGGCCCATGTCGATCAAGCGGTCGGCGGCCAACATCACGGCCGGGTCGTGTTCCACCACCACCAAGGTATTGCCTGCATCGCGCAAGCGGTGCATGGCCTCGACGATGCGGTTCATGTCACGCGGGTGCAGGCCGATGCTGGGCTCGTCCAGCACGAACAAGGTATTCACCAGCGAAGTGCCCAAAGCCGTGGTGAGGTTGATGCGCTGCACCTCGCCGCCGCTCAAGGTGCGGCTTTGACGATCCAGCGTCAAGTAACCCAGGCCCACTTCGCAGAGGTAACGCAAGCGGGTGCGGATTTCGTCGAGCAGCAACTTGAGCGCATCGTCCAACAAGGTACTGGGCAGTTGCAGCGTTTCAAAAAAAAGGCGCATGCGGGCTATGGGGATCAACATCAAGTCATGCACGGTGAGGCCGGGCAGGGCTTCGAGTTGGGCGCGTGACCATTGCACGCCTTGGGGCACGAAACGTTTTTCAGGTGGCAAGGCCCGGTCGGCGTCCGCCTTTGTTCCCAAACGCCACAGCAGCGCCTCGGTTTTGAGGCGCGCGCCACCACACACCCCACAAGGGTTGTAGCTGCGGTATTTGGACAAGAGCACACGGATGTGCATCTTGTAGGCCTTGCTTTCCAGGTATTCAAAAAATCGCTTCACGCCGTACCACTGTTTATTCCAAGCGTTGGCTTTGCCTGTCCAGTTCGGGTCGCCGTGGATGACCCAGTGTTGTTGCGCTTCGGTCAGTTGCGACCACGGTGTGTCGCGCGGAATACCCGCATCGCCAGCGTGGCGCATCAAGTCGTCTTGGTTCTCGGCCCAGGCGGGGGTTTGCAACGGTTTGATGGCGCCGGCACGCAGGGTTTTTTTCGGGTCGGGAATGACCAGGCCCCAGTCCACGCCGATCACCCGGCCAAAACCACGGCAGTTCTCACACGCACCCATGGGCGAGTTGAAGGAGAACAGCGCGGGTTGTGGGTCGCTGTAGCGCAAGTCGCTGGCCGGGCAATGCAGGCCGGTGGAGTAGCGCCAGAGGTTTTGTGCTTCAAGGCCTTCGACAGGCTCAGGCCGAACGGACGGGGGTTTGGGAGCCGCCGTTTCTTCCGTTCGCCCTGAGCTTGTCGAAGGGTCGGGCTGAGCTTGTCGAAGCCCCTCAGCCATGACATGCACAGTCACCCTTCCTCCACCGCGTTTCAAAGCCGCCTCAATGGCCTCCATCACCCGCACCTTCTCCGCGCCCTGCACCCGAAAGCGGTCGGCCACCACGTCGAGCACCTGGCGCGGCCCGGTGGGCGAGGCGACCTCGCGCTGTGCGTGCACTTTGGTGTAGCCGCTGGCGGACAACCACTGTTCAATTTCCTCGGGCGAGGCGCCACCGGGCAACTCCACGGGGAAGGTAATCACCACACGCGGGTCGTGTGCTTTCGTGCGCTCTAACAAGTCGGCATAAATCGTCTCGGGCGTGTCGTGGCGCACGGCTTGCGCGGTTTGGCTGTCGAACAACTCAGCGGCGCGGGCGAACAACAACTTCAGGTGGTCGTTCAGCTCCGTCATGGTGCCCACGGTGGAGCGTGAGGTGCGCACCGGATTGGTTTGGTCGATGGCAATGGCGGGTGGTACGCCGTCCACGCGATCCACCGCAGGTTTGTCCATGCGGTCGAGAAACTGCCTCGCGTAAGCGCTGAAAGTTTCCACATAACGCCGCTGGCCTTCGGCATAGAGCGTGTCGAACACCAGGCTGGATTTTCCCGAGCCACTGGGCCCCGTCACCACCGTCATCTCCCCGGTGCGGATGTCCAGGTCGATGTTTTTCAGGTTGTGTTGACGGGCACCACGGATGCGGATCAGGCCGGAGGTCATGGGAGGGGTGTCCTTGGAGTGAGCGGAAGATTCTAGGAGTCTGCCGAGTCAGAGAACGCCGCCACAAAAGAAACAACCCGCACCAGGCGGGTTATTTCGGGTCACAGCCGGCAAACAGGCTAAGGCTTGGCCGCACTCGCCGCAGCGGGCGTGGCTTCAGCCGCCGGGCTGTGTGCTTCGGTGCCATGTTTTTCGCCGCTCATGTCCAGGCTGTCACCGCCTTGCATCAGCACCCAAATCGAGAGCGCTGCGAAGAGGATGAAACCCACAATCAATTTCCACATGATTCACTCCTGTGGCAGCGCCATCAATCGCCCGCGTAAATGTCGCGGTCTTTGGTTTCGCGCACGAACAACATGCCGACCACAAAGGTGATGGACGCGATGATGATCGGATACCACAAGCCGTTGTAAATGTTGCCGGTTTGCGCCACCACACCAAAGGCGATCGTGGGCAACAGGCCGCCAAACCAACCGTTACCAATGTGATAGGGCAAGCTCATGGAGGTGTAGCGAATGCGCGTGGGGAAGAGCTCCACCAACATGGCGGCAATCGGCCCATACACCATGGTCACGTAAATGACGAGCAAGGTCAGAATGGCCACGACCAAGGGCTTGTTGATTTTGCTCGGGTCAGCTTTGGCGGGGTAACCGGCGGCTTTGGTGGCTTCGGCCACGCTCTTTTTGAAGGCCGCAATTTTGGCTTTGCTGTCGGCATCAAACGAGTTGCCATCGGGTGTGAGCGAAGCGTTGAAGGCGGCAATTTCTTTGTCGCCAATTTTGATGGCGGCCACAGTGCCCGCAGGCGCTTGCACCACTTCGTAGTTCACCGCCGCTTGGGCCAAGGTGCGCATGGCCAAGTCGCAAGAAGTGCGGAAGTCCACCTCACGCGCAATCGGGCTGCCTTGGAAACTGCACTGCGATTTATCCACCACCACGGTGATGGGCACTTCTTTCTGTGCTTTAGCTAACGCGGGGTTAGCAGCGGCCGTCAAGGCGTTGAAGAGCGGGAAGTAAGTGAGCGCCGCAATCAGGCAACCGGCCATGATGATGGGCTTGCGGCCAATTTTGTCGGACAAGGTGCCGAAGATCACAAAGAAGGGCGTGCCAATCAATAGCGAGATGGCGATCAAAATGTTGGCCGTGGCCCCATCCACTTTGAGCGCTTGTGTCAGGAAGAACAGCGCATAGAACTGGCCGGTGTACCAAACCACAGCCTGGCCGGCAGTCAAACCCACCAAGGCCAAGATCACAATCTTCAGGTTTTTCCACTGACCGAAAGACTCGGACAAAGGGGCTTTGGAAGTTTTGCCCTCTTCCTTCATTTTCTTGAAGGCGGGTGACTCGTTCATAGACAAGCGAATCCACACGCTGATGCCCAGCAAAAAGATAGACACCAAGAAAGGAATGCGCCAGCCCCAATCGGCAAAGGCTTCTTCACCCATGGCGGTGCGGGTGCCCAAAATCACCATCAGCGACAAGAACAAACCCAAGGTGGCCGTGGTTTGAATCCACGAGGTGTAAGCGCCGCGCTTGCCGTGCGGCGCGTGTTCGGCCACATAAGTCGCCGCACCACCATATTCACCGCCCAGCGCCAGCCCTTGCAGCATGCGCAACCCGATCAAGATGATGGGGGCGGCCACCCCAATGGATGCATAGGTGGGCAGGATGCCGACCACGAAGGTGGACAAACCCATCAACAAAATCGTGACCAGGAAGGTGTACTTGCGGCCGATCATGTCGCCCAAGCGACCGAACACCAGGGCACCAAAAGGCCGCACGATGAAGCCGGCGGCGAAAGCGAGCAAGGCAAAGATGAAAGCAGCGCCCGCATCCAAACCGGAGAAGAACTGTTTGGCAATGATGGCGGCCAGTGAGCCGTAAAGATAAAAGTCATACCACTCGAATACCGTGCCCAGGCTGGAAGCGAAGATGACTTTCTTTTCCTCCTTGGTCATGGGCGCGGCGGTGGTTTGAATCCCTTGCCGTGAAGATTGAGCTACCGTGGCAGTCATGGTGTGTGTCTCCTGTCATGAAGCCCCACCGACAAGTGGGGCATGGACAGGATGTTGATGCCGCGCACTGACCCCGCTCTGACACCAAACCAACACAAACTGACGCGAAGATGAATGGAAACTTACAGCGGGCGAGTCACTCAGCGTGTGGAACCTCAAACACCAACGGCGTTACTCTTCGAGGTACGCGTCAAGACTCCTGCATCCAACTCGGAATGTCTTGCTTCGCATGCAGCACCCTCCAAACGTCAACTACATCGCCACGCTCGAAATAGAACACCAAATGAGCAAACCGCGTGAGTGGCCAGAACCTCAAGCCAGGTAGATTCAGTTCGTGGGCATAACGCGGCGAGCCTGACGCGCTTTGGCGACTGAGGTGGATGTAAGCACGCTCCAAGTCATCCACAAAATGCAGCGCCGCTTGCTCGGCACCTTCATTCAGGTAGTGGTCAATGGCGTCATTGACATCTTGCTTGGCCCGCTCTCGCAGAACGACGCGCTTGGTGGTCACCGTGGTGAACGCTTGTTGATGCGCGCTCGCAGCGAAACAAAGTAGGCCGCATCTGCTGGCGTTGATAGCTTGGAATTCCCGCCTTCCATCAACAAGGCCCGCAGTTGCAAGCGGTCTTGGTCTTTGCGAATCAACTCGCGGACGTATTCGCTGCTGGTTCCAAAACCCCGGTTGCTCACTTGCTCATCGACGAAAGACTTGAGTCCGTCGGGCAGGGAAATGTTCATCGTGCTCATGGTGAGATGGTAGAAGGTTTGCCAAACTTTGGCAAACTTGAGTCACTCGCCCAACACTACACCCCCTGCCTCAACGCACTCCAACCCAGATGATGTGCCCCCTCCGAAGCTTCTTCACACCAATCTTTTCTTTGTACCGTCGACAGAAGAATGAACGGCGAGAGCACCCAGATCCCGAACACCGAAGTTCGCTCTGCGCAATGTTTGACATATGCATTACGAGCTCGTTTGTCGCTGTTCAGAGGTGGCGCGGCTTGTCTGAACAGCCAACCCCCCGATAGATAAGTGAGAAGGGGCGGGTTTGAACAGGTGCAGAGTTGTCCACGGCGGCGGACGTCGCTTGCGACGAACAGGCCGACGCGGTGGGCAACTCGGGGCGCACCAGCGATTTCATTTTAGGCGTGCGCTAATCG
>JBJTHI010000011.1:0-3287 GCA_046094425.1 Burkholderiales bacterium
GTTGACCATTGCGTACTTCGACCGGTTGGGGGTGCCCCGGCTGTCATGACCTCAAACTCTCGAACCGCCTGGTGCGGACCCGCATGCCAGGTGGTGTGGCAGGGGTGCCTCCGATAATGGAGGCCCCCTATGCCGATCAAGCGTGTCTTATGCCACTGGCAAACCCGTGGGTTTGATCCAACCCATGTGGTAACTCAGCAAAATCACCATGAACAGCAGCACCGAAATCCCAACCCGCCAGGCCAATGCATTGGCCATGCGTTTGGTTTTGGGCTGGCCGTTTCGACCATCACGCACCATGGAAATTCCAGCGAAGAGCAGGGCACCCAGAATGCCGACAAAAGCGATGGCGATGAGGATTTTCATGGCTTGCATTATCGGCCCCTCTAATGTGCGCCCCCAGACCTGTCGCTTTGCGCCAGGCCCCCAGGGAACTGAAAGGGCCCCTTCGTGGCCTTTGGGGATGAGAAAACTTGGGAGCGGCCCGGCGTTTTGTCATGGGCAAGCGTGATGATGAATAGGGGCTTCTCTTGGCGCGCCGCCGTGGTGCTGTTTGCTACCTTGTTGATGGTGGCCCTCACCGCACGCCTAGGGCTATGGCAACTCGACCGCGCCGCGCAAAAAACCCAACTTCAACAGGCCTTGGATGAACGCGGCCGCTGGCCCCCCTTGCAACAAGACGCGCTGCCCCTGTCCACCAACGACGCGCAAGCCCATTACCACCGCCCGGTGCGCCTGCAAGGTCAATGGGCGAATGAGGCCACCGTGTATTTGGAGAACCGGCAAATGAAAGGGCGGCCCGGCTTTTTCGTCCTGACCCCGCTGCTGCTGGACACTGCCAACGGCTCAAGCCGTGCCGTGTTGGTGCAGCGCGGATGGTTGCCACGCGATAACAACGACCGCACCCGATTGCCTGCCTTAGCCACTGCAACGGGCACGGTTCAAGTGCAGGGTCTCATGGCCCCGCCACCTGCACGGCTGTTCGAGTTTGAAACCACCAGCAGCGGTCGCATCCGGCAAAATTTGGATCTGGCGGCTTATGCGCTTGAAACCGGATTGCCGCTTTTGTCCTACACCGTGGTGCAAACCGTGAGCGAGCAAGCAGACACCGATGGTTTGCAACGCGACTGGCCCGCCCCGGCGGTCGATATTCATAAACACCACGGCTACGCTTTCCAGTGGTTCTCCTTGTCGGCTTTGCTGACGGGGCTTTATGTTTGGTTCCAACTCCTACGACCTTGGCGCATGCGCCGCCATTCCAACAAAACACAAGATGAAACCTGATGCCGACTCGCCCCCGCTTTTGCCTTTATCCATGACGGTTCACCGTCTGGATGCCACCCCGCTGGAAGTGCAGTCGCGCACCCGGTCAGGCCGCTGGAAGATGTTGCTCGTGCTGCTCATGTGTGCCGCGCCGGTGATTGCGTCTTACTTCACCTACTACGTCATCCGCCCCGAAGGGCGCAGCAATTACAGCGAGGTGATCTCGCCAGGGGTGTTTGTTCCAGACAACTTGACCCTCACCAATTTGCAAGGCCAGGCCCTTCCTGCCAGCAGTCTCAAAGGCCAGTGGTTGATGGTGGTGGTGGCCGCCAGCCCCTGCGATGAACGCTGCGAGAAATACCTACTGTTGCAGCGCCAGTTGCGCGAAACCCTGGGCCGCGAGAAAGACCGCTTGGACAAAGTGTGGCTCATCACCGACGAGCAAGCCCTGCGCCCCGAGTTGGCGGCAGCCGTGGCTGCTGCACCTGAAGTCACAGCGCTACGCATCGCGCCGGCTGCTTTGGCGGCGTGGTTGGCACCCGCTAGCGGCCAAGCACTACAAGACCACATCTACCTCGTGGACCCCATGGGCGCGTGGATGCTGCGCACCCCCGTCGACCCCGACCCCGCCAAATTCAAGCGCGACATCGAACGTTTGTTGCGCGCCTCCTCGTCGTGGGATCGCGCTGGGCGCTGAGTCACTTCCTTCATGAATTCTTTGTACGACCTCGACCCCCTGGGGCAGTTGCTGCTCTTGGCAGCCGTGTTGGCGCTCATCCCTTTGGCTTGGTACTGGGCCAAACACCGACACAAACCCCCCGCCGCTCGCTTGCGCGCGCTGACCTTGATCACCCTGTTCCTCACCTTCGACTTGGTGCTGTTCGGGGCTTTCACCCGCCTGTCCGACTCGGGCCTCGGTTGCCCGGATTGGCCGGGTTGTTATGGCAGCGCCAGCCCTTTTGGGGCACGCGAAGAAATCAGTGAAGCACAGGCCGCCTTGCCCACCGGGCCCGTCACGCATAAAAAGGCGTGGATCGAAATGATTCACCGCTACGCCGCCACCGTGGTGGGCGCACTCATCACCGTGCTCATGGCGCTCACCTGGTGGCATGCGCGCCGCCAAAAAAATGGCCCCGATTGGCCTGTTTCGCCCTGGTGGGCCACGCTGACCTTTGTGTGGGTGTGTTTACAAGGGGCTTTCGGGGCACTCACGGTGACCATGAAACTCTACCCCGCCATCGTCACCTTGCATTTGCTCGGCGGTTTGGGCTTGCTGGTGTTGCTGACTTGGCAGGCAGAAGGCTATGGGCGAACCGAAGTGGGCGATCCCGCACGCACCTTGACCCTCTCTCCCGGTTTGCGTCCCACCATTGCCGCCGTATTTGTGCTCTGCCTGTTGCAAATCACCCTAGGAGGATGGGTCAGCACCAATTACGCCGTGCTGGCCTGCAGCGACTTTCCCACCTGCCAAGGCCAGTGGTGGCCGCCCATGGACTGGGCGCATGCCTTCCAGGTGCTGCGCCCCTTGGGAATGACACGCGCTGGCGGCGGCCTGCCCTTCGAGGCCCTCACCGCCATTCACATGGCCCACCGCTTGGGCGCAGTGGTGTTCTTGCTTGCGGTGTTGGTGTTAGTCGTGCGCTTGTGGCGCTTAGGTGCAGGCCCGAGTCAAAGATGGGCCTGGGTGTTGATCGCCCTGCTCGCATGGCAACTGCTCAGTGGTTTGAGCAACGTGGTGCTGGGCTGGCCCTTGGTTGCCGCTCTGGCCCACACCGGCGGTGCGGCGGCTTGGGTGGTTGTTTTGACGACGATGTGGGCTCAGGCAGATAAGCAGCGCTCGTGATGAAGGTCGCAAGGGGAAGCACGGTTTGTGACCATCTTACCTAAGGAAACGCTGAACAAGTCCACGCATATTGAAGCAAAGGCGTTATAGAGCGATGAACACACAAAGCACCTTGGCGATGGCTGGATTCGACGCGCACAGCAAAGTCACCCGCAAAGCAGCCTTCCTTGCTCGCATGGAT
>JBJTHI010000012.1:0-18772 GCA_046094425.1 Burkholderiales bacterium
GCCATCGAAAGCCCAGCTTGGAATTGCACTCGGTTCATCGTCATGGCTCACCTCCTGTTGCGATGGGCCTATCTTGCACGGCCACAAGCTCACCAGGTGAGCCTGTCACTCGTGTGGCTGAAATTTGTCACTAATCAGGTGACCTCAAACTCTCGAACCGCCTGGTGCGGACCCGCATGCCAGGTGGTGTGGCAGGGGTGCCTCCGATAATGGAGGCCCCCTATGCCGATTTCCGAGGCCAAAAAGTCCTGGCTTTGAATTCACTCAGACCCCTGGCGACAAAGTTGAATGAATGTGTTGCGCCAATGCGGTGGCGCTGAGCCAGGCGCGCTCCAAACCCAATGCGCCTTGGGTTTGGCCATGCCAGGCGTCGCCGCAGACACCGAGTTGCAAATCAATGTCCCAACCAAACGGTTGCGGCTGGGCCTCATTCACTTGGGCGTAACGCCAGCGGTGGGCGGTGCTCCAACTGGGGCGTGCCAGGCGGGCTCCGAGTGCATCTGACAAAGCGGACAGCAAGCGCTGAGTGACCGCCTCAATAGTTGCGTCCAGGTTTTGGGCAGACCACTGCGCACCTGCGTGCAGTACCCAGCGTGTTCCACCATCACGATGCGCACTGCTGGCCTTGGTTCTGCCTGGCAAGTTGTCTTGGCAGATGGCCATGTGCAGGGCGGCCAAAACATCGTCCGAGCGGAGCTGATGTTCCCGCGTAGGCAATGGGTTGGGCCAGTAGGCCAAGACCGTCCAGCACGGCAAGCTACGGGTGGTCTGCATGGCTTGGGACAGTGCTGGGGCAGGGCTCAACAGCGCCGCTGATTGCTCGGCAGGCAGCGCAACGACCACCACGTCAAACAACGTCGTGGGCGCGGCGCGCATGTCTGGGCCATCGAGGGAACGCAGTCGCCAAGCGTTTGCTTCGCGTTCAATCGCTGCGATGTGGGTGCTGGTTTCTATCGTGAGCCCTTGGGCTGCATGACGCATCCAGGCGTTCATGCAGGGTTGCCCCACCCAGCCCTGGTTGTCACTGGCCCAAGCCAATACACCGGCTTGATGCCATTGACGAAGTTGTTCCGCGAATGAGTCGCCAGCGGCTTGTACGCAAGGCGCACCGTGGTCAAACCAACCCATTTGATTGCGGCGCGTGGCGCAGCGGCCACCGGGGCCTTTGCTTTTGTCGAACACCACCACTTGATGGCCGCTGGCTTGCAGTTGGGCAGCCAATGTCAGACCGCTCAAGCCAGCACCGATGACGGCGATGGCCCACTTGTCATACACGGGGCCTCTCATGCAACGGCCTTTTTCTTGAGCCAACGCATCAATCCACCCAACAGGGGCAGCTTTTCATACAGCTCTTCGGCCGCGTCCCAGTAGTCGCGATGCCAGATGATCAAGCCTGGCGCGTCGAGTTTCAAATGCGATGCACCGTGTATGGTTTGCGGTACATCGCGGCTGCGCTGAAAGCGGAACAAAAAGTCCCAGGTCAAGAAACACTCGTTGCCTTGTACCAGGGCCTGGCTTACCACAAACCGGGGTTCATGCAAGGTGTTGAACATGTGCTGAAACACCCCCTGCACGGCCCTCAAATCCCGCACCTCATTGAATGGGTCTTTGAATTGAACCTGAGGGTGGTAAATGCGATCCAGGTGTTTCAAGTCAGATGGGCTCAGGGTTTCAAACTGCATGATGATGCGTGCCACACGGGCATCGCTGCATTCAACACTCATCGGTCTGCTCCTGTGTTTTACAAGCCGGTGAAGCGCCGCACCACGCCGAAGTAAAGGCTGTAGGGCAGGTGGCGCAAGGCTTTCATCCAAAGGGTAAATCGTTTGGGAAAGTGAATTTCAAATTGCCCCCGAGCCCAGCCTTTCAGTATCGCCGCTGCCGCTTCTTGGGGACTGATGAGGGCAGGCATTTTGAATTGGTTTTGGGCGGTCAGCGGGGTCTCCACAAAACCCGGGTTGATCAATGACACACCAACGCCCAGGGGTTGTAAGTCCAGGTACAAAGTTTCGGCTAAGTTGATGAGTGCGGCTTTGGTTGGGCCATAAGCCAGCCCTTGCGGCAGGCCGCGAAAGCCAGCCACGCTGCTGACCAGGCTCAAGTGACCCTGGCGCTGCTGGGTGAACACTGGCAAGACCACATCCAGCAAATGCAAAGCCCCTGTGACGTTGATGTGCTGGTGCTTGAGCATCTCGTTCAAGTCGAAGGCCTGAGCGCGCTGCGCTTTGTAGTGACCGGCGCAGTACATGGCCAAATCCAAGCGACCGTACAGAGCCAAGATGCGCCGCATGGCGGCTTGCATGGCGCTGCGGTCGGTGGCATCAAGGGGCAAACCCACACTGCCGCTGAACTGGCGCTCGAATTCGGCGAGAGTGGCCGCATTACGCGCCGATACCACCACCTGCGCACCCTGGCGGTGCAGTTGTTCGGCCAGTGCACGGCCTATGCCAGTGGATGCGCCAACAAGCCACACCACCTGACCCCGCCAGTTTTGTAATCGTGGGTTCAAAGCCATGATTTATTTTTTGTAGAAAGCGAGGGTGACTTCACCCAAGCGAAATCCGAACTTGCTCATCACGGCTTTGTTCAGCATGACACGCTCGTCCATCAAGTACATCCAGTCGTCGAACTGCACTTCGTACACCGTGCCATCCACCGGCAGCTTCAAGGTGTATTTCCATTGAAAGGCGTTGCCTGCCACTTGACCTTCGGCTACGCCTTTCACATCGTCAGCGGTACCGGTATAGCGACCGTCTGCATGGCGGGTGAGTCGCCAAATGCGGCGTTCTTTTTTGCCGTCGCTGTAGGTGAAGTCTTCGTCCAACACGCCTTGATCGCCTTGCCAGCTGCACTTCATTTGCACCGTGAAGCGTCTCACCACTTTGCCTGCGCGGTCGGTGAAGATGCCGTGGGCCACCAAGTCACCATTGAAGTACTCGCGCAAATCGAGGACGGGCTTTTGTGTGGCGTAGTCGCTGGGCTTCGGGTCAGAGGCGCAGCCACTCAAGAGGCCAGCGGTGGAGGCCAAGGTAAGGACGGGCAGGGCGGTTTGTTTCAGCCACAGGCGGCGTGCGGGTGCGTGTGCGGGTGTGTGAGAAGGCATGGGACTACTCCGGTGTTCGTGGTTTGATCCAGTAACCCCACAACAAGGCTGCGGCGAGCAGCTTGAGTGCGCAGGGCAAGAGGCAGTAAGCCCAAGTCAGCGCTTGGAGCGCGGCAGCAGACTGGTCGCCCGGCGTGTAACCCCACCACTGCAACAGCGGCAGCGCCAGGCCCGCCGCCAAAGCCAGGTTGAGTTTGGTGGCGAAATTCCACCAACCAAAGTAAGCACCTTCAGCTTGGCCGCCGTGACCCGTACGCTGAATCACACCGGCCAGCAGTGCGCCGGGCAGGGTCAAGTCAGCGCCCAAGGCCAGACCGCTCAAGACGCAGACTGCAGTGAAACCCACCACATCGCCTGTACCCAGTGCGCTGGCCCATACAAACACGGCCACCGACAAGCCCATGCCCAAGAGCCAACTGCGCGACAAGCCCCAGGTTTTGACCGCACGCACCCACAGCGGCACGGCGATGCCCGCTGCTGCGAAGTAGCTGGCCAGGAACAGGGCTTCGTGCTGGGGCGACTGCAATCGGTCGGCAATGAAAAAAAGCACCAAGGTGGCGGGAATGGCGCTGGCCGTGCCGTTGACCAAATACACCGCCAACAAACGCCGAAAGGCCGGTGTTTGAAAGGGCAAGCGCATCGACATCTGTTTGCCACCAGTCGCGCTGGCCGCCAAGGGGCGCGGCGCGAACCACAACAAAGCCATGCCGCAGGCCAAGGTCAATGCAAAGATGAGGGCGGTGACCCACATCCCCGCTTGCGCACTCAGCACGCTGGCGAGCAACACGCCCACCAAAGCCAGTCCTTCGCGCCAGCCGACGATGCTGGCGCGTTGCGCCCCATCACCACCCAGCCGCGCCCCCCAACTTTGATGCACCACGGTGACCACACTGAAGCTCAAATAGGTCAGCACCAAACAAGCGGCACACCACAGCAACACCATGCTGGTACTGCCGCGCACGGCCTGAACTGGGAAAAACAGCAGCACAAAACCCAGGGCTAACAGGAGTGCTGCACCTGCTGTCACCGACCAGGCCAAAGCGGCCGATCGGCCCAGCAGGGTGTCGGCCCAG
The DNA here is from genome assembly GCA_046094425.1 of Burkholderiales bacterium. Classification (GTDB taxonomy): domain Bacteria; phylum Pseudomonadota; class Gammaproteobacteria; order Burkholderiales; family Burkholderiaceae_C; genus JANPCX01. The sequence goes on from JBJTHI010000012.1 coordinate 4,177, forward strand.
CGCCCAATAAAGGGGTCGGCCACCGCGTCCAGCAAACGGGTGAAGAGCAGCAACGCTCCGAGGCTCGCCAGCGCCACACCAAACTCGCGGGCATAGTAGGGCGGCAGCACCACGTACAGTGGTAGCGCCACGAAAGCCAGGGGCAAACCCAAGCCACCGTAACGCAAGCCTTGTTGCCATCCGCCTCGCCACAGAGGGGTGTGCTGCGAACCGAGGTCTGCCGACTCAGCGCTCATGGCTGGTTGGGCGGTTTGAGCAAAGCCAGGCGCAGTTTGGGTTCGCTGGTGCGGGGTGAGAGCCAAATGGAGAAAAACGCGCGGGTGAATTCGGCGTCGCGCACTTCGCCGCGTGCTTGCCCGTTCAGAAAAAACCGCGTGGACTCGCCCGGCGTTTGAATGCCCGTGATGCGGTCACCCGCGCTCACATTGGGGAATAGGCTGCGCATTTGGCCCAACCACTGCTCGGCCTGCTCGGAGGATGGTTCGCTGACGCGGCGCATTTCGGTCAAAGAACGTTCGGCGATCAACTCGCCTTTGAGGCTGCGTGCGTACACCAACTCCAGTGCCAAAGGATGTTGTTCGTACTGCTCGGGCTTGAAACCGTCTAGCACCCAGAGTCTGGCGTCATAGACGTGCAGGCGTAAGAAGGTGAGTTTGCCGCTGCCTCGGTAAAGCGCATCGGGCATCGCAGCCAGCACCTCGGCGGGTGGCTTTTTGCTGGTTGGTGCTGCACCAACCCATGGGACGCAGCACAGCAGCGCGACGCCACCGGTTTGTGCCAACCACTGGCGCCGGTTGGATGGCAGGGGTTTCATGCTTTTGCTCGCTGTAAGGTGAACTGCATTACCGAGGTGCTGCCGCAAGCAAATGCGGCTTCGCAGTAGGCCAAATAAAACTCCCAAATGCGCATGAAACGGGTGTCAAACCCGAGGGTGCGCACGGCAGAGTCTTGGCTCAAAAATGCTTCGCGCCAGCGCTTCAATGTTTCGGCATAGTCCAAACCAAAGTCGAGTTCATTCACCACGATCAAACCGGCTCGAGCGGCCGCTTTTCGGAATTCACTCGGGCTGGGCAAGAGGCCCCCTGGGAAGATGTACTGCTGAATGAAGTCGGTGGACTTCACATACCGTGCGAACAAGTCGTCGCGTATGGTGATGCTTTGTATGCAGGCCTTGCCACCCGGTTTGAGTTGGCGGTGCACGGTTTGAAAGTAGTCGGCCCAGTACTCACGCCCCACGGCTTCAAACATTTCGATGGACACCACGGCATCAAACGGCCCGTCATCGATGTCGCGGTAGTCTTGGAAGCGCAACTGCCCGGGCAGTTTGGCGTTGGCTAAACGTTCTTGACCCCATGCCAGTTGTTCACTGGAGAGGGTCACGCCCGTGACTTCGGCTTTGAATTCACGGGCGGCACAATCGGCCAGCGCGCCCCAGCCACAACCTATCTCCAGCACGCGGTCGCCGGGGCGAACGCCGGCTTCTTGCAGAGCGCGCCGCACCTTGGCCCATTGCGCATCGATGAGGGGTTGGCTGCTGTCGCCATTGAACCAAGCGCTGCTGTAGTTCATGCTGCTGTCCAACCACAGCCGGTAAAACGCATTGCCCAAGTCGTAGTGGGCATGGATGTTTTTCTTGCTGCCTTGGCGCGAGTTGCGGTTGAGCAGGTGTTTGGCGCGGTAAAGCAAAGACCCCCACCAGGAGCCAAACACCAGGCTTTCAAGCTCTTCGCGGTTGGCTAAAAAAAGTTTGAGCAAACGCGGCAGGTCGGGTGTGGTCCAGTCTCCTTTGAAGAAACTTTCGGCCAAACCAATGTCGCCTGATTTCAGCACGGCAGCGCACACATTCCATTGGTGCAAGCGCATGGCGGCATGCAGTTCGTGGCTGCTGCCCGAGGCGGCGTCGGTGTGCGAGCCGAAGCGGGCGTGGCTGCCATCGGGCAATTGCACATCCAGCACGCCGTGCTTGAGTTTTTTGAGCAGCATGAACACCGCGTTGGCGGCAGCGGGGGCACTGGCAGGCAAGGTGGCTGAAGTAACGGGGTTGATGGTGGCTGAGTTCATGGTGGTGGCGGTTTCAGCGGGTAACGAATACATCGGGTGCAGGCGGTTTGCTCACGAAGGGAATGCGTTTGGCCCACAACTTCAAGGCTTGCCAATGAATGCGGGCGATCACGCCCCAGGTCATGAGGGGCATGCCAAAAAAAGCCGCAAACAGGCTGCGACTGTTTAAGACTTGCAACTGACCCGACACACTGGTTTGAATCAAAGGGCCCAAGCCGTCATCGTGGTCGATGCGAACCACTGTGCGCTCGCCTGCGGTGCGCATGAAGCGGAAGCGGTACTGCCCCTTGACTTCGCAGAAGGGGGAGACGTGGAACAGCTTTTGGGCGGTGTACTCCTGGCCATAACGGAGCTGCTCGCCATGCAGCAAGTAGCAGTGCTTCTCGCCAAAGGTGTTGTTCACCTCGACGACGATGGCCGCCAGGCTGTTGTCCACGCGGTGGCAGTACCAAAAACTCACGGGCTTGAAGGTGTAGCCCAGCACACGCGGATAACAGTGCAACCAGACCTCGCCTTGCGCGTCAAGAATGCCCTCTTGTTGCAAGAGTTCGTCCAGCCACGCCAGGCAGTCGCTGCGACCATCGCCGTGGTCGCGGTCGGAAAAACTGATCAAGCCCCAGCGGTTGCGTGGCAAGGCGGGGGCTGGCTGCCTGCGCAATTGCCGCAACGGCAACATCAAAAAATAGGTGGGGTAGGAGAAGGCGTGAACCCTGGGGCGCAAACGGCGGTGCCGCACCTGGCCGCGCCCGAGCAGGGCTTGCGTCTCAGAAGGGACACCACAAGGGGCGTCAGCGTGGGGCATTGGACTCAAGCGGCCTCCAGATGGGTCGCATGATTGTGCTGTGGGTCAGCCCAGCGCTTTCGCAAACCCTCCAGCACGGCCAAGCCCGACATCAAACCGTCTTCATGAAAGCCATAGCGCGTCCACGCGCCGCAGAACCACAGGCCACCTTGCCCTTGCAACGAGGGCACCCGTTTTTGCGCCGCGACGGCGGCGGCGTCGAACACGGGGTGGGCGTAGTCGTATTCACCTTGAATGGTGTCGGCGCGGGGCTCGGTGACTGGGTTGAGCGAAACGACCACAGGCGTTTCAAACGGCAGGGGCTGGAGTTTGTTGATGAGGTAGTGCAAACACACCGCCGCTTCTTCCCTAGACGTTTGCGCCGCGCGTTCATAGTTCCATGCGGCCCAGGCGAGTTGGCGCTTGGGTAGTACGCGAGTGTCGGTGTGCAGCACGGCGCGGTTGCGGTGATAACGAATGGCGCCCAGTACCTCGTGCTCGGCGGCGGTGGCGTCAGCCAATAGGCTGAGGGCTTGGTCGCTGTGGCAGGCCAGTACCACCTCGTCAAAGCGCTCGCTGCCGGCGTCGGTGCTGACAGTGACGCCGCATGCGCCTGTTTCACTCCCCAGCCTGGCGACTCGGCGTACGGGGGTGTTTAGGTGGGCATCGGGGATGTGCCTCAACATTTTCTCGACATAGTGTTTCGCGCCGCCGACCACCGTGAACCAACGTGGCCGGTTGGCCACTTGGATGAGGCCGTGGTTGTGGCAAAACCGAATCATGGTGTGAACCGGGAATTGCAACATTTGCGCTGTGGGGCAAGACCAAATGCAGCCGATCATGGGCAAAAAATACCAGTCGCGGAACGTTTGGCTGAAACCATGGGACTGCAGAAAGTCGCCAATGGATTGAGTCATCGCATCCAGTGACGGGTTCAGCGCCAAAGAAGTACACAAGCGATTGAAGCGCAGCACCTCGGTGAGCATCTTGTAGAACGCAGGCCGCGCCAAGTTGCGCCTTTGGGCAAACACCGTGTTCAGCGTGGAGCCGTTCCACTCCAAATCGTCTTGCGGTACCTTGACCGAAAACGACATGTCCGAGCCCGCCGTTTCCACCTGCAAATCGTTGAACAGGCGGATCAAATTGGGGTAGGTGCGTTCGTTGAAGACCAAAAAGCCAGTGTCCACCCCATGCCGCGTGCGGCCTTGCGGGGTGTTCACTTCTACGTCAACCGTGTGAGTGTGGCCGCCGAAATAGTCACCTGCCTCAAACAGAGTGACATGGGCCTGCCCAGAGAGCCCATGGGCGACGGACAAACCGGAGATGCCTGAGCCGATGACTGCAACGCGGCGCATGGCTCAAGCCCGGGGAATAAAAACTGCTGCACAGCGCCCCGCAGCGAACTCGGGAGGGAGGGAGGAGGAGGAAAACCGCTGTGGGATTTCAGGCAGACGAGCTGCCAGGCTGTGCAACAAGAAAGCGCGGGTCACGCTGAAACAGCGCACCAGCTTACCAGCGAGGTTTGGATGAGAGAGTTCAGATGGAGTTCCGCCGAAGTTGAATTTTTTGTTCTTTCGAATCGCCATCTGAACACTCCTGTAGTCCGGTCGGTTTCTTTTGTGAACCGAATGGTATCAAAAAAAACTGATTGGTATATGAAATTGGCGCACTCAAAGATGTTTTTCTTGGGCCTATGTTTGTCTAGGACAAATGCGAATTCAAGGGGCATAATACAGCGCATGGATGTTCGTTCAAATAGTTTGTCCACGACAAGCTCCTCGTTCGACGAGGCCGAGCTGACTTTGTCCATCGCGGCGGTCGAGCGCGATACGGGGCTGTCTAAGGACACCTTGCGCATCTGGGAGCGTCGCTATGGTTTTCCCAAGCCACAGCGAGATGGGCTGGGCGAGCGTGCTTATCCGCTGGATCAGGTGCAAAAGCTGCGCGTGGTCAAACGTTTGCTGGATGGCGGGCATAGGCCTGGCCGGGTGGTGCCCCTGCCCCTGGACGCCCTGGTAGCCTTGAGTGAGAACAGCTTGGGCGCGGTGAAACAAGTGCATTCTTTGGAATTGCCCGATGTCAGGCCCTGGGTGGGGCTGCTGCGCAGCCATGATGTGGAGGCCTTGCGACAACAGTTGGTGCAATCGCATATGCGTTTGGGTTTGAGCCGGTTTGTGACCGACGTGGTCACGCCCTTGAATACGCTGATTGGCGACAGTTGGATGCGTGGTCAGTTGGAAATCTTCGAGGAACACCTTTACGCCGAGGTCTTGCAGGGCGTGCTGCGCACGGCCTTGTCGCAACTGCCCAGGCCCGATCCTGCACTCGGGCCTCGGGTGTTGCTTACCACCTTTCCCGGCGAACCCCACGGCTTGGGATTGTTGATGTCCGAGGTACTGTTTTCGCTGGAAGGTGCGCAGTGTGTGTCGCTCGGTGTGCAAACTCCCATCTGGAACATCGTCCTGGCGGCGCAAGCGCTTCGCAGCGACATCATTGCTCTGGGATTTACCGGCTGTATGAACCCGAACCAGGTCGTGGATGGGTTGGCCGAGTTGCGCAGCAAGTGCTCCCCTGCGACCGCGATTTGGACGGGGGGGGCTGCACCCGTGCTGCACCGGCGTGGAGTCCAGGGCGTTGAAGCCTTGTCTTCCTTGCGTGAAATTTCCGGGCATGTGGCTGCGTGGCGTGCGGCCAGGCCGGCCGCGATGGCTGCTTGATTGCACTGCGAGGCTACTCAAATCCCGCTGCGGCTACGGGTATCAACCTCTGTCTTTGCGTTCGGTGACTAGAATTACCCAACTTTCAAAGTGGGAAATTCTCATGGCCTCCATGCTGTACCCGGAACTTTTCAAACAACTCGAAGCCGTGCGCTGGAGCATGGACACCGACATTCCCTGGGATCGTTTTGATGCGGGCCTGTTGTCTGACGAGCAAGCGCAAACCATCAAGATGAATGCCATCACGGAGTGGGCCGCCTTGCCCGCCACGGAAATGTTCTTGCGCGACAACCGTGACGACAGCGATTTCTCTGCCTTCATGAGCGTGTGGTTTTTTGAAGAACAAAAACACTCGCTGGTGCTGATGGAGTACCTGCGCCGCTTTAGGCCCGAGTTGGTGCCCACCGAAGCCGAACTGCACGAGGTGCGTTTTGAGTTCGACCCTGCGCCTGCGCTGGAAACCCTGATGCTGCATTTCTGCGGCGAAATTCGCCTCAACCACTGGTATCGTCGCGCGGCCGAGTGGCACAGCGAGCCTGTCATCAAAGCCATTTACGAAACCCTGGCCCGCGACGAAGCGCGCCATGGCGGTGCTTACCTGCGCTACATGAAACGCGCGATGCAAAAGTTTGGCGACGAGGCGCGTGCAGCCTTTGCCAAAGTAGGCGTGCTCATGGCCAGCGCTCGCCGTACCGCCCAGGCTTTGCATCCCACGAATTTGCATGTGAACGAAAAATTGTTCCCGCGCGACACGGTGCAAAGCCGCATGCCCAACCCCCAGTGGCTGGAGCAGTGGCTAGACAAACAAATTCAGTTTGATGCCGCGTGGGAAGGCAAAGTGGTGGAGCGCATCCTGCATAACATGAGTTTGCTGATGGAACGCAGTTTTGCCAGCGTGCAGGAGTTGAACCGTTTCCGCAAAGAGGTTACGGCGGCGGTGGCAGCCAAGGCGTTGGTGGCGGGTGGTTTGCAGCCGGGTTAAACGCCAAAAGAAGAAAAAACAAAAGGCCCGCCTCATGTGCGGGCCTTGCTATTTCCGTCTCTGCGCCTTCACGGTAGGTTACCCTTGGCAATCATCGCTCGCTGCACGACCTCTCGGTCTGCTTTGACTCGCTGTGCGCTGCTGCGCTGTTCAATCATTTGGGTATAGGGCTTGATCTCTATGCCATGTGTTTGTAGGAAGTTTTCTCCGTATACCGCCTTGGTGGTCAGTCCCAGAAGCGGCAGCGAGACCCAAGCGCAGCAATCTGCGAAGGTGAACTGTTCGCCAGCCACATAGGGTGAAAACCGGGCCAACCGTTGGAGTCCGACCAAGTTCTTTTCAAGCGTGGGACGTGTGCGTGCCACCAGGTCGGGGTCGGCTTCACCACCAAAAAACGCTTGACGGTACAGAGGCCGCACCACCAACTCCAAGTTCAAATCAATGAAGAGACAAAGCTCTCTGACTTTGGCTGCTGCATAGGGGCTGGACGGGAGCAATGGCGGTTGCGGTTGAAGCGCTTCCAGGTAGTCCAAGATGGCTTGGCTTTCGCTTAATGGGCCGTCTGCGGTCAGGAGGTAGGGAATCTTTCCGACGGGCGATGCCTCCAGTACAGCCGTGTCTGTTGCACCAGGCCGCACCAAGTGCTCGGAAAACGCCAGTCCCTTTTCCAGCAGGGCCAACTTGACCTTGTTGTAGTAGTTGGAGAGTGGGGTGCCGTGAAGTTGAATCATGAGGTGCCTTTACGCCGCGATGACAGGTGCTCAGTCTAGAAGCGAAAGCGCCCGGTCATTACCGTCAAGAACGGCAATGCTGCGTTTCAGTTGCCCGGTGATTTCCGCTGTAGCCTGAGTGCCGTGCTGATCACGAGTGTGCACAGCACTCCGGCAACGGCTCCACTCGCATGCGCCCAAGGCACGACGGCAATGTCCCACCCGGCCACTTGTCGCAAGCCTTCGGTCCAGGGGGTTTCACTCCAAATTTTGGCGACCAATCCCAAGCCGAGCAGTGCGGCAATGCGTTGCTGCATCGGCCGACCGTGCCACAGCAACCAAGTCACCACCACGGCCACGCCTGCGTGCGAAATGCCGGACAGGCCGCCGTAGTGCAACACCTCGGGTCTTGCCAACAGCGCCAGGTGGCACAGCGGCATGCTCAGGCACCATGCCAGCGTGGCGGGGCTAGGCATGCGTGCAGCCACACCGAGCCACCCCACCAAAGCCAAGGCCAACAAATTGCCGCCCAAATGCATGGGGCTGTAGTGCACCCAGGCGGCGGTGTAAAAGCGCCAGGGTTGCGTGAGCCACAACGAGGGCTGCCAGTCCAAGTGGGTGCGCGACAAGCCCAGATGAACCAGCGCCCAGGTCAACAGGGCGCTTGTGCCGAAGAACAAAACAAGGCCGCACCAAGCGCTGATGCGTTGACCGGTTGGCATTCCTTATCCAAATACCGCTTGCCACAAGGTCAGCACTGCTTGGCGTTCAGAGGCCAGAAGGTCGGGCGGCACTTGGGTGGGCTTTTCATCCAATCGCGCCTGGTGCTGGGCGCGGCGCAACTCGCGGTAAGCGTCGGCGGCTTGGGTGCCCACACCAGCGGCCAGCAAGCCGCAACGCTCGCAGGCGGCGAGCAGGGCAATATTGCCCGCATTGGCCAGCAGTTCGGGATGTTGCCCGCTGTGGGCCAGCACCAAAAACTGCACGCAGAATTCAGCGTCCATCATGCCGCCGGGGCTGTGTTTCACATCAAACAGTTCGCTCTTGACCGGGTGGGCGGCACGCACCTTCTCGCGCATGGCCTGGATTTCGGTGCGCAACTGCGCGTGGTCGCGCGGGGCACACAACACGGCGTGTCGCACCGCTTCAAAGCGCTGCACCAGGCGTTGGTCGCCCGCGCAGAGTCTGGCCCGGCTCAAGGCTTGGTGCTCCCAAGTCCATGCGGTGTTGCTGCCACGGCCAACTTGGTAATTTTCAAAAGCGGCGATGGAGGTGACGAGCAGCCCCGAATTGCCATTGGGGCGCAGTGCGGTGTCGATGTCAAAGAGTTCACCCGCCGCTGTGCGCACGGTGAGCCAGGTGATGAGCTTGCGCACGAAGGCACCATAGACCTCGGCCACGTCGTCGGGATCCGCTTCGCCGCTGTCGTCGTACACAAACACCACGTCCAGGTCGCTGCCATAGCCCAACTCTTTACCTCCTAATTTGCCGTAGGCGATGACGGCAAATTGGGGATCCGGGCGGTGCGCTTGTTTGAGGTGGCTCCAAGTCCATTGCAGCGTGCAGTCCAAGGTGGCGTCGGCCAAGGCGGAGAGGTCGTCGGCCACTTGTTCCACGGTGATGTGGCCTTCCACATCGCGTACCAAGGTGCGAAAGAGTTCGGCATGGTGGGCGCGGCGCAGGGTGTCGATCAGTGACTCTTCATGCGCTTCGCCGCTGCGTTGCCAGGCCCTGTGGCGCTCATGCAGTTCTGCCAAAAATTCAGCCGCTACAAAACGACTGTGCAACAAGCGTTCGTCCGCCAGTTCGTCCACCACACCCGGGTGGCGCATGAGGTAGCGCATGGGCCAGCGCGCCATGCCGAGCAAGTGCAACAAACGGCGTTGCACCTCGGGCCGCTCCACCAGCAGGGCCAGGTAGTTGTCGCGCCGCAGCAAGGGCTCCAGCCAGTCGATGAAACGCAGGGCGGCGTCCATGTTGCAGCGGCCTTCGCTCACGGCTTGGGCCGCGCGCGCGAGCAGTTTGGCCAGGCGCAGTTTGCTTTCATCGCGCAGCGATTGGATGCGGCTTTGTTCGCTCCAAGCACGCACACGCTCACTCAAGCCGGGGGGCAGGCGTTCGATGAATTCGCTGCTATCTACCGGCAGGGGCGGTTGGCCGCAGCTCTTGCATCCGCCCGCCGACAGGCCGGTTTGCCCTTCGCCGAGCAGGGCGTCAAATTCCATCGCCACAAATTCGCGCACTTCACCGAGTTTGTCCAGCAGTTCGCAGGTATCGGCAGTGCAGTGCAAATTCAAACTCTGGGCGATCCACTGTAAATCGGCATCCACCGTGGGCAACAAATGGGTTTGTTGGTCGTCCAGGAATTGAATGCGGTGTTCCAAGCGCCGCAGGAACACATAAGCGTCGGCCAATTGGTGTGCTTGATCGGCGCTCATGAGTCCGCCAGCCGCTAATTTTTCCAGCGCCTTGAGCGTGGAGCGGGTGCGAATTTCAGGAAACTGCCCACCGCGCACCACCAACAGCAGTTGCACGATGAATTCAATCTCGCGGATGCCGCCACGCGATAGCTTCACATCGTTGGCACGCTCGGGCCTGCCGGCGGCGCGGCGCTGGGCTTCGTCACGCACTTTGCGGTGCAACTGGCGCAAGCCTTCAAACACACCGTAGTCCAGGTAGCGACGGTAAACAAAAGCGGTGATCAAGGGGCGCATGGGCAAGGCCCGTCCGCTGCTCACGCTTTCACGCGGGGCCACCACACGGCTTTTCAGCCAGGCAAACCGCTCCCACTCACGGCCTTGCACTTGCAGGTATTCCTCCAGCATGGCCATGCTCACTGCGGGCGGCCCGGAGTTGCCGTTGGGTCGCAGGGCCAAGTCCACACGGAAAACCTGGCCGTCTTCGGTGGTCTCGCCTATCAGGGTGTAGAGGTGGCGGGCCAGTTGCGCAAAGTATTCGTGGGCGGTGGTAGGATGGGAACCATCGGTGTGGCCGTCTTCTTCATACACATAAATCAGGTCAATGTCGGAGGACACATTGAGCTCGCGGGCACCGAGTTTGCCCATGCCCACCACCCAAAAATCAATGCGCTCGCCGGATTCACTGCGTGGCACACCGTACTTTTGATCCAGGAGTGCGCGGGCATGGTGCAGGGCTAAGTCCAGGGTGACCTCGGCCAGCTCCGTCATGGCCAGGGTGATGTCTTGCATCGAAGTGTGGTGCTCAATGTCCAGCACCGCCAGCCGTTCCAAAACCAGGTGGCGGGTGATGCGCAGGCTGCTGCTGAGATCCCGTCCTTGGTCCAGCAAGGCTTGCACGGTGGCGTGAATGTGGGCAGCGCGCGGAATGTTCCCAGGGGACAGCGGCAAATCCTTCAACAGCGCCAATTCAGCGGCGTAGCGGCGCCGAATGCGCTGAACATAGCGGCTGTGGTCAGCGCGGGCCGAGAGCGGGTTGGAACCGATGGCATCCATGGTGATCTACAGAACGGCGCAGGGAGCTCCAACTGCACCCCCTGTGCTAGATTGCCCGTCAGGCCATCCGGCGGGTGGTCGCACTTGCATTGATTTGTTCATGTCTCTTCTCCCGTCGGCCCCCCAGGTTTCCGTAACGCATTCTCGGCGTTGGGCTTCCTTTTGGCCGCCCCTGCGGCATGGTTTGCGCTGGTTTGTTCGGCTCGGTGTGGGAGTTTTGGCACTGGCCTGGGGCTTGTTGTTGTTGGCCTGGTTGTCCCTGCACTGGGTGATTCTGCCCCATGTGGATCAATGGCGCGGCACCCTGGAGCAACATGCCTCAAAAGCCTTGGGGATATCGGTGAAGTTGGGCCACATCGAGGTTCGCTCGCGCGGCTGGGTGCCGTCCGTCGAGTTGCAGCAAGTGCAACTGCTGGATGCCCAAGGCCGGCCCGCGCTGACGCTGCCCGTGGTGACCGCGGCGGTTTCACCCCAGTCGCTCTTGCACCTGGATTTGCGATTGGATCAACTGGTCATCGACGGCGCGCAGTTGGACGTTCGCCGCAACGCCGAAGGCCACGTTTTCATCGCGGGTTTGGATGCCAACCTGGCTGCCAGCAACGGCCATGCTTTTGTGGACTGGTTGTTCAAGCAGCACGAAGTGGTGGTGCGCGGCGGCCGTGTGCAGTGGGTGGACGAGTTGCGCGGCGCGCCGCCGCTGGTTTTGAGCGAGGTGCAATTAGTGGTGCGCAACAGCTTGCGCCGCCACCAAATTCGCTTGGACGCGACCCCACCCGAGGCCTGGGGCCAACGGTTTTCTCTGCGGGGACGTTTCACACAACCTTTGCTGGCGCGTTCTGGTGACTGGCGGCGCTGGGCGGGCAGTGGCTACTTGGATTTGCCCCAAGCCGACATCAGCGAATTGCGTCGCCATGCCAACTTGCCGTTTGAGGTCACCGAGGGTCAAGGCGGGCTGCGTGCGTGGGTGCAACTTAAAGCGGGTGTGCTGGAATCGGCCACCGTCGACCTGGCTTTGCGCACCGTGGAAACCCGCCTGGCCCCGGGTTTGGCGCCTTTGCGCTTGGAGCAAGTGGCAGGCCGTCTGGTAGGCCATGCGCAGGCCAACTTGTTCGGTTCTGCGCCGCACAAAACGGGGCGCCAGGAAACACGCCTGTCGGCTCAAGGTTTGAGTTTTATCACCCAGGACGGTCTGGTGTGGCCGAGCAGCGATTTTTCCTTCAGGGTGCAACACCAGGTGCAGGCCGATGGGCAGGTGCAAATAATAGGTGGGCAAGTCACAGCGCCTGCCGTCAACTTGGGCGTGCTGGCCAGCATAGGCAGCCGTTTGCCCCTGGGCTTGGCTGTGAATCGCTTGCTGAAAGAAGCGCAGCCCCAGGGTGAGATGACGGGCTTGGCGGTGAGCTGGTCTGGCCCGCTCGACGCGCCCACCACCTACCAGGCCCGTGCCACGGTCACTGGCTTGTCCTTGGTTGCCAAAGCCACGCCCGACAATTTGGGTGTGGGCCGACCCGGCGTGATGGGCGCGCGTATTGACCTGGAGGCCACACAAGCAGGCGGCCGCAGCCAAGTGACGCTGGACGGAGGGCGACTGGAATTGCCTGGGGTTTTCAGCGATCCGGCCCTCTCCTTCGACCGCTTTTCAGCCGACATTCAGTGGCGCATCGAACCGCTCGTGCCCGATGCGCCGCCCAAAATCACAGTCAACTGGAACCGGGTGCAGTTCGCCAATGCCGACATGCAAGGCGAACTCTCTGGGCAATGGCGCACCGGAGACGGCTTTAGCCAGAACATCACCCAGGCCGAGAATTCCGCACCTGCCGTTGAAGCCACCGCGACACATGGCAAAGGCCTGCGTTTACCCGGCCACTTGTTGCTGGACGGCCGTCTCACACGTGGCGACGCCTCCAAGGTCAGCCGTTATTTGCCGCAAAAAATCCCCGAGCCCGTGCGCGACTACTTGCGCCGCGCCTTGAACCAAGGGCAAATTGAACAAGCCACGGTGCGTGTGCAAGGCGATTTGGCCGATTTTCCTTTCGTTCACGCCAAGACCAAAAGCGATGGCGAGTTTCACCTGAAAGGCAAGGTCAAGGGGGCCACCTTTGCTTATGTGCCCGATGTTCCCGCACGCGAAGGCGAACCCGCCAAAGCGTCACCCTGGCCCGCCTTGACCGACATCAGCGGCGAGGTGGAAATTGACCGTGATCAACTGAACATCAAGAACGCGCAAGCTCGGGTGGCGGGCGTGGCTTTGAGCAAAGTCCACGGCGAGATACGTGATCTCAGCCAAAAGGGCCAGGCCACGGTGCGCATGGAAGGCCAGGGCCGAGGCGAGCTTGCCAAGATGCTGGCTTTTGTGGAGTCTTCTCCCGTGGGGCGTTGGATCGGCCATGCCCTGTCCGGGGCCAGCGCCAGCGGCAACAGCGATTTGAACTTGCGGCTGAATCTGCCCATTTTTGACCTGGCGGCCTCCACCGTTCAAGGCAGTGTGGATTTGCTGGGCAATGATGTTCGCTTGCGCGCCGACCTGCCCTTGTTCGCTCAAACACGTGGCCGTGTGGGTTTCACGCAGCAGGGCTTTTCCTTGCCTGCGGGCGTGACCGCCCAGGTGTTGGGTGGTGAGTTGAGTGTGACCGGCGGTACCCAAGCCGACCGCAGCGTGCGCTTGACCGCCTCTGGGGTGGCGCGGGCCGACGCACTGCAACGCACCGTGGAGATGGGGGCATTGGCGCGCCTCGCTCATCACTTTGGGGGGCAAACCCGCTACCAGGTGGATGTGAAGTTGGCCCAAGGGCGCAGTGCCATTGACCTGCGCAGCGACCTCGTGGGCTGGTCGTCGCAGTTGCCAGCTCCCTTGTCCAAACCAGCAGCCGCGAATTGGCCTTTGCGTTTTCAAACCCATTGGTCTGATGACTCCACCGCCTCCGGCCCATCTGCACTAGAGCATGTCAAGCTGGACTTGGGCTCCGCCCTACAAGCCTCCTTTGTGCGACAGTGGCCCAGCTCGACCAGCCCCACAGCGGCGAAGGTATTGCGTGGGGCGGTGGGTATAGGCACCAACGCACCAACCTTACCGACCACGGGTGTGGTCGGGCAGGCGGTGTTGCAAAAGTTGAATGCCGACGAGTGGTCTGCCGTATTGACGCAGCAAGAACGCGCCTCGGGTGTGGTGGCCGATTTGGACACCATGGCGGATTACAGCCCCACCCAGTGGCGTGTGCGCGCCGACGAAGTTCAAGCCCATGGCCTGCGGCTGAACGAGGTAGAGGCCACCGCCTTGTGGGAGCGCGGCGAGTGGCGTGGCATGCTGAATTCCTCACAGGCCAAAGGCCAACTGGCTTGGCGACCGGCCACCGCCTTGCAAGGCGGGCGGCTCTACGCGCGGCTGGCGCGTTTATCGGTGGTGAGCAGCCAGGCAGATTCCAGCGTTGCAATCGCTTCGCCCATGGGCTCTAACTCAACCAGCAGCGTGCCCGCGCTGGACGTGGTGGTAGACGACTTTGAATTGCGCGGCAAACGCTTGGGCCGTTTAGAGGTCGAGGCCGTGAACACCGCCAACAGTACGACCACGCGTGGCGGATTCGACTGGAAGCTGCAACGCCTGGATCTGATCACCCCCGAAGCCAGGTTGTCTGCCACCGGAACTTGGTCTGCCACGCTTCAGGGTCAGGCTCTCCCCCGATCACCACGTTCAGACCGACAAACCGAGTTGGACTTCACCCTTTCTGTGAGCGACGCAGGCGCATTGCTCGACCGTTTGGGCCAGCCCCAAGCCGTGCGCGGCGGCAAAGGCGAGTTGGTGGGCCAGTTGCGCTGGCGTGACTCGCCCTTGAACCCCGACCCACTGAGCATGAGTGGTCACATGAAAGTAGACA
>JBJTHI010000013.1:0-1112 GCA_046094425.1 Burkholderiales bacterium
GTTCTATGCAGGCTTGCACCGGGGCAGCATCGTCATGCACGATGTCGTCGGCGCGCAGCAACACATCGCACAGGCCGTCTACATAGGCTGTGGGCAACAGGCACTCGTCGGCATCCACCAAGTCACCCAGGGCGGTTTTCACCACGGTGTGGGCCTGAACGCCCTGCTGGGTGCTGACAATTTGACCGGGCGCAAACACGCCGTGGCCAATGAAGCCCGCCACAAAACGCGAGGCCGGACGGTGGTAGAGGGTGTAGGCGTCGTCCCACTGCTCCAAGCGGCCTTGGTGCATCACACCAATCACATCGCCCAGCGCAAAGGCTTCCATTTGGTCGTGGGTGACGAAGAGCGCGGTTGTCTGCGCGGCTTTCAAGATGCCACGCAGTTCCTGGGCCAGACGCTCGCGCAAGTCCACATCCAGACTGGAAAAAGGCTCGTCCAGCAGCAGCAGTTTGGGCTGCGGTGCAAGCGCGCGGGCCAAGGCCACACGTTGCTGCTGTCCGCCCGAAAGTTGGTGCGGAGCGCGGCTGGCGGCATGGGCCAATCCCACCAAATCGAGTACCTCTTGGGTGCGGCTTTTGCGCTGCGCACGCGGCAGGTGGGCCAACCCGAAGGCAATGTTGCCCTCCACGCTCAGATGGGGAAAGAGGGCATAGTCTTGAAACACCATGCCAATGTGGCGCTGCTCTGGCGGCACGTGCAGCGCTGGCAATCCCGCGGCAGCAGCCTGACTGAGCACCTGCCCGCTCATGCGTATGGCACCGCCTTGCAGCGGCTGCAAACCCGCCACTGCACGCAACAACGAGGTTTTGCCACAACCCGAGGGACCGATCAACACGCCAATTTGCCCCGCAGCCAACCCGAGGCTGGCCTCTTGAACTGCGGCTTTGCCGTGCGCAAGCCCGCCAGCAGCGCCATAGCGCAGGGTGATTCGATTTAACTGCAAAAACATGCCGCCATCATAAAGGTTTAAGCGAAAATGCGAGTCGTTCGCATTCGCGTGTAGCCACAGAGCCCCCCCCCTTTTTTCCTATGTCTCGACTGATTACCCTGCTGTGTGGCATCTTGGCTTTGCCTGTGCTGGGCGCGGTGCTCTAGCCACAACAAGAAGG
>JBJTHI010000014.1:0-14672 GCA_046094425.1 Burkholderiales bacterium
ATCCATGCGAGCAAGGAAGGCTGCTTTGCGGGTGACTTTGCTGTGCGCGTCGAATCCAGCCATCGCCAAGGTGCTTTGTGTGTTCATCGCTCTATAACGCCTTTGCTTCAATATGCGTGGACTTGTTCAGCGTTTCCTTAAACATAAGCCGCCATATTGCTGGCTGGCACAGCAACACCTCGGTGGGGTGTTACTCCTGCTTCAACACCAGGCCGTAACCTTCGCCCGATCCGCTGCTGCGCAGCACACGCAGCACCACCGGCACCGCCACAGAACCGGTGTTGTTGAGTTGAAATTGTTGTGTTTGGTTGGGTTGGCCCGCGCTGAGCAGCAGTTGTTGCCCTGTGTTCAGGTAAACACCCAAGACCAAGCCCAGACCGGTTTGCGGCGTGAGTGTGACGGTGAGCGGTTTGCCCGGGTTGACGTTGACCAGGAAGTGGTCGTTGTCGACCCCGTTGGCGAGCTTGCCGCTGATGGTGGCGGGCACGTTGGTCACGGCCTGGGCTGAGGCCAGGCTGTCGTTCGGCTCCACGTCGCTGACCCGGGCAGGGCCAGACACGGTTGATGTGCTTGCAGGGGGTGTCGTGGGCTCACCAGCAGCGGCGACCACTGCTGCATGCGCATCAACCAAGCCGCTGCCACAGGCGGTGCACGGCGCAGGGAAAGCACGTGCACTGCGTTGCAACAAGGCGCTCACTTGGTCGGGCGAGAGGTGTTTGTTGACCGAGAGCATCAAGGCCACCACGCCACTGACCACGGGCGTGGCCATGGAGGTGCCCGCATAGGAAGCGTAAGCGTCCGCACCCGGCTCCATGGTGCCCATGTTCAGGGTGGACCACAAACCCGCGTCGCGGTCACCCCCGGGTGCAGCCACCGTCACATGGCTGCCAAAGTTGGAGTACGACGCCTTGCCGCCACTCCTTGTCGTGGCCGCTACGGAAACCACACCTTGGCAATTGGCTGGCGAGGTGTTGGCCGCGTTGGAATTGGCATTGCCTGCTGCGACCACCACCACAGCACCCAAACCGCGCGCGGTGCTGATCGCTGTTTGGGTGGTGCGATCGCAAGTGCCTTTACCGCCCAAGGACAGGTTGATGACCCGCGCCGGGTTCAGGTTGTTCGGCACACCCGTGACAGGCGCACCCGCCGCCCAAACAATCGCATCGGCCACATCAGAAGCATAACCACCGCAGCGCCCCACGGCACGCAAGGGCAACACCTTGGCTGAAAAAGCCACCCCCGCTACGCCGCTACCATTGTTGGCAACCGCCGCAATCAAACCGGCCACATGGGTGCCATGCCAGGAGCTGTTGCTGGCTGGGCTGTTCGGCGCGCAATGGCCCGCGATGACGCCATCGCCAGGATCCGATGCGTCGGCGTCACGGCCGTCGCCATCGCCCGCGATGGTGGTGTCGGTGATGAAGTCAAACCCCGGCAACAAATTGGCGGCCAAGTCCATATGAGGCCGCACGCCAGTGTCAATCACCGCCACAGTGACGCCGGCACCGCTGGCTCGATCCCAAGCAGCGGGTGCGCGGATTCCGCCAACGACGTCGGACAAACTCCATTGCTGCGCGACCATCACATCGTCGGGCAGCCACATGGGCACGAGGCGCTTGTCGGGTTCGGCGTATTCCACGTTGGCGTCACCACTGCGCAAGCTGTGCACAAACGCTTCGGACTCGCTGGCACTCAAGTGGCGGCTGATTTGCAGCACCTGCGCTCCGCCCGCCGTCTTGCGCAGCACGTCAAAACGCACTCCCAAGCGGTTGGCGGCCACGCGGGCGGCGTTCATCGACGCCGTGGTTTTGGCTGATGCAGCGCGGCGGCGGTTCTCTGAATCAACCGCGTCGCGGTACTTCACGATCATCCGGTCTGTGCCGGGAAGCTCGTCGCTGTAGTTGATGCGCAAGGGCGCGGCATCCCAAGCCGTTTGCGCGCGCACGGCACCGGCGTGCACGAAGAGCCCAGCAGCGATCAGCAAGGTCAAACCGTGAGCCCACGGCCAAGATTGAGCAGACCGAACACGAACAGAACCTGGTGAAACACGGTGCAACGACATGAACAAGCCTCTTGCATTAAGAGGCCAGCAAGCCCTGAGCGGCCCGCTGGCAGCCCCGCTACCTTGGCACTGCATGGCAGCGCTGTAGGCCGGAGGCTTTGCGTCCCACGTTTTCACGCGGTTTGCGAAAGGGGTGTTTGCTCTGTATCGGTCGGGGCAGCAGAACCTGAAGGTGAGAAAACAAGGCGCTCGTGTGCGTCGAGGCTTCTTGGGCGTGAATCTTTCTCACTTATGCGGATGACTGGAACGAACAACTTCTTCCAGCGCCAAACGCAGGGCTTGGCGGCCGCCGCCATCGGTCGCACGCCAAGCCCGCAAAGCCAAATCCAAATACGCACGTTCTTTGGCAGAGAGGGTTTTGTCGTCACGCGGCTCATCCAACCAGCCCTGCGCTTGTCCGCGCAGCTTTTCAATCTGCCGCGCCAGCTTGTCGCCTATGGGTCGTGCCGATTTGATCTGACTCCACATGCTGGGTGATATTTGCAAAGCGGCCGCGAACGACTGCTCGAATCCCCTCGCGGCCAGCCCAGCCGTAAGTGCTTCTTCCGCGTAAGCCTGGAACAGATCGCGTTCGTCTAGTGGCCTAGGACACTGGGGCTTCATTACAGATACGCGGGTTCGACCCCCGCACGGGGCGCCAAGATAGACCTCGTTAGCTCAATGGATCAGAGCGTCGGTTTACGAAGCCGAAGGTTGCAAGTTCGAGTCATGTGCGAGGTACCAGGCGGATCATTTTGAAAAGGAGTGCTGCTATGAATAAGCAAAAAATCGCCATCCGCATCGCGGCACTCAAGCCGCATAATTCCTTTGCGGCGTTGGTCAAACAACGCGCGGCGGGTTCGCATCAGCGCGACAAGCGATTTGAGAACCAAGCGCAAAAAGACATGCTGCAGCGTTTGCGCGAAGCCGGGCTTTAAAAAAGAAAGCGCCTACGAGGCGTGATATTTGTCAGACCAGTGAATGCTGCCACTGGCCTTGGCCCTGGCTTCGTTACACCAATTGGACGCCACATGCGCAGAGCAACGCAGGTGTCATAGAGGTGCTTTTGCCGGTTCGCTTTGGTGTAGTTGCAAACAGCAACGCGTCAAGTCTGCGCAAAACGATTGGCATAACAAAGGCAAGCTGCGCAACATCGCCTCGGGTTTACCGCTAGTGCTGTTGTCCATTGAGAATCGGCGCGACGACGCTCAAACGTCGATATTCGATGCTCGCAGCGCGTTGATCTCAATGAAGTTACGTCGTGGCTCTACCTCGTCGCCCATCAACATGGTGAACACGCGGTCGGCCTCGATGGCGTCGTCGATTTGCACTTTGAGCAAACGCCGTACCTGCGGATCCATGGTGGTTTCCCATAGCTGCTCGGGGTTCATTTCGCCCAGGCCTTTGTAGCGTTGGCGACCCACGGCGTTGTCGGCTTGGGTGATAAGCCAGGCCATGGCTTGACGGAAGTCGGCCACCTTGGCTTCTTTTTGCTTGTCCCCTTCACCGCGCTTCACCGTCGCCTCTGCAGTAACCAGCCCCTTGAAAGTTTTCCCCGCCAAGCTCAAGGCTTCGTAGTCGGCCCCGTGAACAAAGTCGGCAGAGATCACGCTGCTTTTCACATTGCCGTGGTGCATGCGGCTGATGCGCAGAATGTGTTTGTCGGTGCGGGCATCGAACTCGGCGGTGACTTGCGCGTCGTGCACATTGGTGGCCAGTTCACGTGCTGAACGTTCAGCCGCTTCCAAGCTATCTAAATCCAGCGTTTGGCCGTTGGCAATGGCGCGCAATGCTTCAATGTCCATCCAACTGGACAAGCGCTCCACCACATTGTTGGCCAGCACATATTGCCGCGCCAAGGTTTCTAGGGTCTCGCCTTGCAGCAAGGCGGCACCTGGTACGCCGGTATCCAGGCTCGCATCTTTGAGCGCAACTTTGAGCAAATAGCCGTCCAGTTCATGGCCGTCTTTGAGGTATTGCTCTTCTTTGCCCAGCTTCACTTTGTAGAGGGGTGGCTGGGCAATGTAAATGTGGCCGCGTTCCACCAACTCGGGCATTTGGCGGTAGAAGAAGGTGAGCAAGAGTGTGCGAATGTGGGCTCCGTCCACGTCAGCATCGGTCATGATGATGATGCGGTGGTAGCGCAACTTGTCGGGGTTGAAGTCGTCAGCCCCACCCCCGCTGCCACCCGCGCCGCCCACCTTACCGATCCCAGTACCTAATGCCGTGATGAGGGTCAGAATTTCATTGCTGGACAGCAGCTTCTCGTAGCGCGCTTTTTCCACGTTCAATATCTTGCCACGCAAGGGCAAGATGGCTTGAAATTTTCGGTCGCGACCTTGTTTGGCCGAGCCACCTGCCGAGTCGCCCTCCACGATGTAGATCTCGCATTGGGCCGGGTCTTTTTCTTGGCAGTCGGCCAATTTGCCGGGCAGGCCCATGCCATCGAGCACGCCTTTGCGGCGCGTCATCTCGCGGGCCTTGCGCGCGGCTTCACGGGCACGGGCGGCGTCCAGAATCTTGCCGCAGATGATTTTGGCGTCGTTGGGATTCTCGAGAAGGTAGTCAGTGAGGGCCTTGCTCACCACCTCTTCTACCGGGCCACGCACCTCGCTGCTCACGAGTTTGTCTTTGGTTTGGCTAGAGAACTTGGGCTCGGGCACTTTTACACTGATAACACAGGCCAGGCCTTCGCGCATGTCGTCGCCCGCCACTTCCACCTTGGCTTTTTTGGCGAGCTCGTTGTCTTCAATGTATTTGTTGATGACCCGTGTCATGGCCGCGCGCAAACCGGTCAAGTGAGTGCCGCCGTCACGCTGGGGAATGTTGTTGGTGAAGCAAAGCACGTTCTCGCTGTAGCCGTCGTTCCACTGCATGGCCACTTCCGCAGTGATGTTGGTGCCTTGCTCGCTCACCTTCTCGCCTGTGGCGTGGAACACCGTAGGGTGCAGCACTTTTTTGCCGGTGTTGATGAACTCGACAAACCCTTTCACACCGCCGGCAAACGCAAAGTTGTCTTCCTTGTTGTTGCGCTCATCAATCAGGCGAATCTTCACGCCGTTGTTCAGAAAGCTCAACTCCCGCAGACGTTTGCTGAGAATTTCGTAGTGGAAGTCAATGTTGGAAAAAATTTCCAAGTCGGGTAGGAAGTGAACCTCGGTGCCGCGCTTTTCCGTGTCACCGATGATTTTCATGGGTGACACATCAAACCCATCGCGCTTTTCAATCAAGCGGTCTTGGGGAATGCCTTGTTTGAACTCCATGTAATGCGTTTTGCCGTCGCGGCGTATGGTTAAGCGCAACCACTTGGACAAACCATTCACGCAGCTCACGCCCACACCGTGCAAACCGCCAGATACCTTGTAGCTGTGTTGGTTGAACTTGCCACCCGCATGCAACTCGGTCAAGGCAATCTCGGCAGCGGAGCGCTTAGGCTCATGTTTGTCATCCATCTTCACGCCCGTAGGAATGCCGCGCCCGTTGTCGGTCACGCTGATGGAGTTATCGGTGTGGATGGTCACCACGATGTCGTCGCAATGGCCAGCCAGCGATTCATCAATGGAGTTGTCCACCACCTCAAATACCAAGTGATGCAAACCGGTGCCGTCTGAGGTATCGCCGATGTACATGCCTGGGCGTTTGCGCACCGCCTCCAGGCCTTCCAAGATTTGAATGCTGCCTTCGCCATAAGCGGCCACGTCGGCGGCTTTCGCCTCTGCGGCCGCAGTGGTTTTGGCCAGTTGTTCGGCAGCGTCCTGAGCTGAGGATGGGTTGTTGTTTTGTTCTGGGTTGCTACTGTCGTTCTGGCTCATTGAAATCATTCCCTGTGCATGGCAACGCAGTTCAACCCGCTGCCTGACTCGTCACGTGAATTCAAACTCCACCGCGTTTGAAGACACAGTGCATTTGCTGAAGATGGTTGATGAAAGCTGCGCTCAAATGCGAATTCAAATACGCATGGGCATGACCACGTATTTGAAGCCCGGTTGTTCGGGCACGGTGATCAAGGCGCTGGAGTTATTGTCTTGCAGCTCGATCTTGACCATGTCGACACTCATATTGGCCAACACGTCCATCAGATAGGTCACATTGAAGCCTATCTCGATCGCATCACCTGCATAGTCAATTTCAAGTTCTTCTTTGGCTTCCTCTTGCTCTGCATTGCTCGACGCAATGCGCAAGGTTCCAGGGTCGATGTTGACACGAACCGCTTTGAATTTTTCGCTGGTGAGAATGGCAGCGCGCTGCAAGCTGGACAGCAACACCCCACGCCCAAGCACGATGGCGTTTTTGTGGTTCTTGGGGATCACGCGGTTGTAGTCAGGGAACTTGCCCTCCACCAGTTTGGTGACGAACTCCATGCCACTGAAACTGAATTTAGCCTGGTTGCCAGCGAAACGCATTTCAATCGCCGTGTCTTCGTCCTTGAGCAATCGCTGCAACTCGAGCACGGTTTTGCGCGGCAAGATGACTTCTTGTTTGGGAATTTCCACATCCAAATTCGCTTGCGCCAAAGCCAAACGATGGCCGTCGGTAGCCACCAAGGTCAAGCTCTTGCCCTCGGCCACAAACAAAATGCCATTGAGGTAATAGCGGATGTCGTGCACTGCCATTGCAAAGTGCACCTGATTGATCAGCATCTTCAGCGTTATTTGCGGCACGCTGAACATGGGGCCAAAATCAGCCGCCTCTTGCACCAAGGGAAAGTCGTCGCTGGGCAAAGTTTGCAGCGTGAAGCGGCTTTTGCCACCTTGCAGCGTGAGTTTGTTCTGCGCTGAACTCAAGGTCACGGTTTGATCTGCGGGCAAGGAACGCAAAATATCAATCAATTTGCGCGCCCCCACCGTGGTGGAGAAATTGCCCGCATCACCATCAAAAGCGGTGGTGGTGCGAACTTGAATCTCCAAATCCGATGTGGTGAATTCCACCTCTGCCCCACTCTTGCGCATCAGCACATTGGCCAGCACGGGCAAGGTGTGCCTGCGCTCCACAATGCCAGCGACCGATTGCAAGGAACTCAAGATTTTTTCTTGTGTTGTCTTCAAAACAATCATGTCATCCTCTTAATTTAGTCGTAGTAAGTAGGGGAAGCGGTTTTCTGTGGAAAACAGCATTTTCTCTTGTTCCATCAAGGGTTTAAACACTGGTCAACCCTGTGCGTCGGCTGTCTTGCTGCGCGGGAGTCAAACACAACAACTTGCACGATGGACACCAGCCTGTGGACAAACGCCAGCTTGTTCAAAACTTGTCCCCAACTTTGTACAGAGGCAATCATGGGTCAGCCCTTCAGGGTTTGTTCCAAGACATGCAACTGTTGGTTCAGCTCGGTGTTTTTTTGCCTCTCAGCCGCCATCTTGCGCACAGCATGCAGTACGGTGGTGTGGTCTCGCCCACCAAACAATTCACCTATTTCGGGCAGGCTTTTCTGTGTCATTTCTTTGGCCAAATACATGGCAATTTGGCGTGGCCGAGCAATGCTGGCTGGGCGTTTTTTGCTGTACATGTCGGCCACTTTGATTTTGTAAAAGTCGGCCACCGTCTTTTGAATGTTCTCCACCCCAATTTGGCGGTTTTGGATGGACAGCAGGTCTTTGAGCGCTTCACGCGCCAAAGCAATGTTGATCTCTTTGTGTGAAAACCTGGAGTAAGCCAATACCTTACGCAGCGCGCCTTCCAATTCACGCACATTGGCGCGCACATTCTTGGCCACAAAAAACGCCACATCCTCGGGCATGGGCGTGCCTTCTAGTTCGGACTTACGCATCAGGATAGCCACACGCATTTCCAATTCGGGGGGTTCAATCGCCACGGTCAAACCGGCGTCGAAACGAGAGGTCAGGCGCTCATCAATGTCCACCAGGCCCTTGGGGTAGGTGTCGCTGGTCATGATGATGTGGGCTTGTTTGGCCAGCAGCGCCTCAAACGCATTGAAAAACTCTTCCTGGGTGCGCTCTTTGCCGGCGAAAAACTGTACATCGTCGATCAAAAGCAAATCCAAGGAGTGGTATTTGGCTTTGAGTTCGTCAAAGGTTTTACGCTGGTAGTTTTTCACCACATCGGTGATGAACTGTTCCGCATGCAAGTACAAAATTCGCGCATCCGGTTTATCGGCCAACAGCGCATTGCCCACGGCATGAATCAGGTGGGTTTTACCCAGTCCAACGCCACCGTAAATGAAGAGTGGGTTGTACATGCGCCCCGGGGCACCGGCCACATGCAAGGCAGCGGTTCTGGCCATTTGGTTGGCACGGCCAGGGACCAAATTGTTAAAGGTCAGGTGGCTGTTTAAGCGGTTGCTGTTTTGCACAGCAGCGTGTGAACCGCCTCGGTGGGTGGCGGTGGGAAGACTGGCTGTATGTCCGTTGACGGCCATTGAACCAGACGCACCAGGAAACTCAGCGGGTTTTGATGCGCCGCCGCTGGAGCTCGTTGCAGCGACTTCGCGGCTGGACAGGGTGATGTCCAAACGCACCGGCTTGCCTGCCAATTCACTGAGCAGGGCCTCGATGCGACTGGCGTACTGCGTGCGTATCCAATCCAGTTTGAAGCGGTTGGGCACCTTCAGGGTGACCACCGTGCCAGACGTTCCTTGGTCACTGACATCAGCCGCCGGCAGCGGTTTGATCCAGGTGTTGAATTGTTGCTCGGGCAATTCGGCGGCTAAACGCTCACAGCCTCGCAGCCACAGGTCGGCACTCATGTTGTGGAAAAGTCTCCCTAGTCGGAGGCGGATTCTACGGTGCAATGACCAAAAAATTTGGGTTATCCACAGATCTTTGGGGGAGCGACAACACCCCGCGCACGCAGCGCCCTCGGTGCAAGTCTTTGACTAAACAGGCGGTTTTTGGTGTAATAGTGGGTTTCCCGGATCGCAGGGCGCTTTTTCTTCTTCGTTTCTTAAAGAAGCCGAGCCGCGCCTGAAATTCAGCGATTCAGCGGCCCGTTTTCACCATTCCAGGATAGACCCATGAAACGCACCTACCAAGCCTCTAAAGTTCGCCGCGCCCGCACCCACGGTTTTCTCGTCCGTATGAAAACACGCGGTGGCCGGGCTGTGATCAACGCCCGTCGCGCCAAAGGCCGCAAGCGTTTGGCGGTCTAAGCCAACCTGGCCGCGAGGCAACGCCTTGATCGGCCGCATCGTGCGTTCCGTGGATTTCGAGCGTGTGATGGCCTCGCCCGGTTGCGCCAAAACCCGGCATTTTGTTCTCCACCACTTGGTGGCGGTGCCCAGTCGAGCAGGATCCAGAACGACGACCCCAAGGGCATCCGCTGGCCCGTCAGTCACGGGTAGGAACGAGTTATCAACAGGCCCGTCATTACATCAGGGATCTGTTGTGGATGACTTACCGCTTAAAGCCGCTGAATCCGACCGTATATGGTTGGGACTGGTGGTGCCCAAGCGGCATGCCAAACGTTCCGTGACGCGTCAACTCCTGAAGCGCCAGATGCGCGCAGCGGTCGCAGATCAACAAACCCAATCCAAACCCTTGAACCACGGCCTGTGGGTGCTGCGCCTGCGAGCCGCGTTCGAGGTGTCGCAATTCCCCAGCGCGGCGTCTGCGGCGTTGGCTGCGGCAGTGCGCCAAGAATTGCAGCAGTTGTTGCAGCGCGCGACCCAAACTGCGAGTACCAACTGATGCCTGCCAGCTACCCCGCACGGGTACTCATGACAGCGGTTCGCCTGTACCGCTTATTGCTCAGCCCCTGGCTGGGGAGCGCTTGCCGGTTTGAACCCACTTGCTCGGCTTATGCCTTGTCGGCATTGGACAATCACGGCGCTGCGGCGGGCTCTTACCTGGCAGCGGCCCGTCTGCTGCGATGTCACCCGTGGTGTGCGGGCGGCCTAGACCCCGTACCGCTGCATCGTCCCGGCTTGTTTCGCCGATTCACTTCTACTTGTTCAGAAAAGACACGCCCATGAACGATATCCGCCGCACCATGCTTTGGGTGGTGTTCTCCATGTCCTTGATATTCCTGTGGGACGCCTGGCAAAAACACAACGGGCAACCGTCCATGTTCAGCCCGCCGGTGCCAAAACCCTTGGCGGCTGCAACCGATAACACGGACATACCTAAAGCGGTGACAGCGCCAGGGATGGCTCTAGCTAGTAAGGAAAACGCGCCTGTGATCGCAACCGAGAAAGTTGAGATAACGACGGACTTGGTCAAAGCCGTTTTCGATACTAGGGGGGGAGACATTGTTCGTCTTGAGCTACTCCATCAACGAGACCCGATTGACAAAACTAAAAATGTAGTTTTGTTTGATTTCAACAAGGAACGTCCTTACCTGGCGCAGACTGGGCTGGTTAGTGAGTTGCAAAATCAATCTTTTCCAAACCACAGCACGGCGATGGCGTTGCTCCCTGGAGTTCGCCGGTTGGAACCAGATGCGAACGAGCTAAGCATTCAGTTTGAATCCCCTGTTCAAGAGGGAGTCAAGTTAACAAAGACGTTTACTTTTAACCGGGGAAGTTATGTCGTTGGCGTGAAGCATGAAATCTCCAACGTAGGTCAGAAAGCTGTGAAGCCGCAGCTTTATTTTCAAATCGTTCGTCACCCTTTACCGCCCGTGGGCGAGTCAAAGCTTTACTTCACTTTCACCGGCCCAGTGATTTACACCACTGCTTCAAAATTCATAAAGATGGGTTTTGACGCCATCGCAAAGCAGAAAGAGGGTGATAAGTTGCCATACGAAGCCAGGGCGACAGACGGTTGGATTGGAATGGTTCAGCACTACTACGCGTCGGCGTGGATGCTGGGCTTGGATTCAACAGACAAGACGACCCGAGAATTCTCAACCGTTAAGTTGCCTGCATCGGAAATGCTGAACGAGCGGTATGCCGTTCAGATGGTAGTACCCCTCGGTGAAATGTCTGGTGATCAAAAAAGAGTGGTTGACGCTCGGCTTTTTGCTGGCCCCCAGGAAGAGGACAAGTTGAGTAAATTGGCCCCTGGATTGGAGTTGGTCAAGGACTATGGGGTACTGACCCTACTCGCCAAGCCGCTGTTTTGGTTGCTCACCCAACTGCACAACATCATCGGCAATTGGGGCTGGGCCATCGTGGCCCTGGTGGTGCTGCTGAAAATTGCGTTTTACTGGCTCAATGCCAGCGCTTACCGCTCTATGGCGAAAATGAAAGCGGTTGCGCCACGTATCACCGACATGCGTGAGCGCCTCAAAGACAAGCCGCAGGAGATGCAGCAAGAAATGATGCGCATCTACCGCGAAGAAAAAATCAACCCTTTGGGCGGATGCTTGCCCATCTTGGCGCAAATGCCTTTCTTCATCGCCTTGTACTGGGTGTTGCTGTCGTCGGTGGAAATGCGCAACGCACCTTGGGTCGGCTGGATCACTGACCTGTCTGCGATTGATCCCTACTACATCTTGCCCCTGTTGATGACGGGCACCAGCTTGCTTCAAACTTGGTTAAACCCCACTCCACCCGACCCCATGCAGGCCAAGTTGATGTGGATCATGCCCCTGGTGTTCTCGGTCATGTTCTTCTTCTTCCCGGCGGGCTTGGTGCTCTACTGGTTGACGAACAACATTCTGTCCATCACCCAGCAGTACCTCATCAACAAACAATTGGGTGTGCTTGGCAAATAACGCACGAATAAGCCCAGCGCAGCTCGCTCAAGTTCCTAAAAAGCGGGTCGATAATTTTCTCTGCGGGGACATGCCCGTGGCTCATCTCTCCCCCGTTCGGCCAACCAACGCCGCTCGGGGCCCCTGGAGCAGCCACGGTTCCGGAGACTGTCGGCTCCACCACGCGGGTGCCCCGACCTCTCCCCCCGCGCCAATCCTGCAAGGCCGCTTCTGCGGCTTTGTTTCTTGATACGCCGCGTCGGCCAAAATCTGCCCATGCTGGCTTTGCAGAACGCCCCCATCGTTGCCATTACCACCGCCCCGGGACGCGGTGCAGTGGGCATCGTGCGTATTTCGGGCACGGCTCTGTCTGCTTTGGTGCAAACCTTGTGCGGCAAGGCGTTGTCGCCACGCCAAGCGCACTACCTTCCCTTCTTGGATGAAGACGGCCAGCCCATCGACCACGGCCTGGCGCTGTACTTTCCCGCCCCCCACTCCTACACCGGCGAAGACGTGCTGGAGCTGCAAGCCCACGGCGGGCCTGTGGTGTTGCAAATGTTGCTCGCGCGTTGTTTGCGGGCCGGGCAGGCCCAGAGTTTGCGTGTGGCGCAGCCGGGCGAATTCACCCAGCGCGCTTTTCTCAACGACAAACTCGACCTGGCCCAAGCCGAAGCCGTGGCCGACCTGATAGACGCCAGTACCGAAGCTGCCGCCCGAAGTGCCAGCCGCTCACTCAGTGGTGGTTTTTCCACCGAGATTCACCGCCTGCGAGATGCTTTGGTGAAACTGCGCATGTTGGTAGAAGCCACGCTCGACTTTCCCGAAGAAGAAATTGACTTTCTGCAAAAGGCCGATGCCCAGGGGCAACTGCAGCAACTGCAAGCGGCTCTTGCCCGAGTGCTCTCTGGCGCGCAACAAGGCGCGCTGTTGCGCGAGGGCATGACGGTGGTGCTGGCGGGGCAACCGAATGTGGGCAAGAGTTCTTTGCTCAATGCGCTGGCGGGGGCCGAGCGCGCCATCGTCACCGCCGTGCCCGGTACCACACGCGACAAAGTCACCGAAACCTTGCAAATCCAAGGCGTGCCCCTGCATGTGGTGGACACCGCCGGGTTGCGTGAAGGCCAAGACGAAGTGGAGCGCATAGGCATCGCCCGCACCTGGCAAGCCATAGAAGATGCCGATGCCCTGGTCTTCCTGCACGACCTGAGCCGCATGCAGCTGGCCGATTACCGGGCCGACGACGACGCCATCGCGCAGCGTTTGCCACAAGGTGCCTTACAAAACGGGCGACTGATCCATGTGTTGAACAAAAGCGACTTGGTCAGTCCACAGGACGTGACCCGAGCCTTGGCTTGGCTTCCAGAGGGTCAAACCCAACCCGTGGTGCTGTCAGCGCAAACCGGCGAAGGCTTGCCCGCACTGCGCCAGCAGTTATTAACCTTGGCCGGTTGGCACAGCGTGCCCGAAGGGCTGTTCATGGCCCGCAAACGCCATGTGGTGGCGCTCAAAGCCGCGGGGCTTCATTTGCACCAAGCGCAAGAACAATTGGCACAAGGCGAACATGCGGCCTTGGATTTGTTGGCCGAAGAGTTGCGTTTGGCGCAGCAACAACTTGGCACCATCACCGGCGCGTTCAGCGCAGACGATTTGCTCGGCGAGATTTTCAGCCGCTTCTGTATAGGCAAATGAAGACGTGAGGCCAGTCGCCTCAATCGATCAGCGGCAGCTCGCGCCTGATAAGCGGCGCGCTACCCCGGACTTGCGTGCTTGGCGTGGCGCATAACGCGGTGAATAATGCGCAGTACAAAAAACAGACACAAAGCGCGCATCACGCGCCAGGAGAATTGATGGAACTGACCGATCTGGTTCAAGCGATCCAGACCTTGAATGCCGACGACGCGTTTCGCGCTCGATTGACCCTGGATCAATGGCGCAGCGTGGCCCCGTATTTGACCAAACACGAAGTGCGCGCCGGCGATTTACTCATTAAACAAGGCGATACCGATCGCACGCTGTACTTCTTAGGTGCAGGCACCTTGCAGGTGTTCGTTACCGGGGGCCCACCGGGCAGCAGCCGCATTGCAATTTTGCGTTCCGGCTCCGTGGTGGGCGAGCCCGGCTTGTTTGGTGACGGCTTGCGCATGGCCAATGTAGAGGCCATGACGCCTTGCACCGTGTGGGCTTTACGCGGCCCACGTCTGGAAGAACTCTCGCAGCGTTCGCCCGCTTTGGCGGTGGAGTTGCTGCGTGCTGCGGGTGGCGTCATGGCCACACGCATGCGCGCCAACTTGACTCGCCAAACACCGTTCAGTTGAATGACATCAAACAGCGGCTCAATGCCCCGCAAAATCCACCAGCGTGAACAGCGGTAGCCCCGCCGCACGCAGCTTGGCCGAGCCACCCAGCTCGGGCAAGTCGACGATCGCCGCGCCTTCAATCACCTGCGCCCCCAGGCGCTGTAGCAAGCGCATGCCCGCCAGCATGGTGCCGCCAGTGGCTATCAGGTCGTCAATCAACACCACCCGGTCGCCCGATTGCACCGCGTCGGTGTGGATCTCCACTGTGGCGTTGCCGTACTCCAGCTCATAACTTTCCTCCACCGTGTTGAAGGGCAGTTTGCCCTTTTTGCGGATGGGGATGAAGCCAATGTTGAGCTCATAAGCCAGCACCGCCCCCATGATGAAACCACGCGCATCCAGGCCTGCAATCGCGGTGGGCTTTTCGTCGAAATAACGGTGCACGAACTGGTCGATCAACACCCGAAAAACACGCGGGTTGGATAGCAAGGGCGTGATGTCTCGAAACTGCACGCCGGGCTGAGGCCAATCGGGCACGGTGCGGATGTGCTCGCGTATGGTGGTGAGGGCGTCAACGGGAGAAAGTCGAGAGGCAGTCATGCGAGGCTTATATGGATGCCTCCCGGCTGACAAGCGCAATCGGTGTGGTGTGGTGAAGAAGTCGGCTGCGTCCTTATATCCGGCCTTGATTGCATGAACGGCTTGGTTGCCCAAGCTGCTTGTGCTGGCCCCGATGCATATCCGCT
>JBJTHI010000015.1:0-7767 GCA_046094425.1 Burkholderiales bacterium
GGCCAAAGCCGGTGTGCTCTCTGTGGTTCTGTTGGCATTCGCTCGAATTGCTGGAGAAACTGCACCACTTCTGTTCACTGCGATGTCCAACCCGTTTTGGACTTCCAGTTTGGGTGAGCCGATGGCCAGCCTGCCGGTCACGATTTTCAAGTTCGCCATGAGCCCTTATGAAAACTGGCAGCAACTGGCCTGGGCGGGTGTGTTCTTGATCACCCTTGGGGTGCTGGCCTTGAACATTCTGGCGCGCGTTTTGTTCCGTAACAAACACTGAACCTCAGAGGGAACCCTTCCATGGACACCAAAGTCGATATGCCTGTGACCGAGAAAATCAAACTCTCGGTGCGCAACTTGAACTTCTATTACGGCAAGTTCCATGCGCTGAAAAACATCAACCTGGAGATTCCCGAGAAGAAGGTCACCGCCTTCATCGGGCCCTCAGGTTGCGGCAAGTCCACCTTGCTGCGCACCTTCAACCGCATGTTTGAGCTCTATCCGGAGCAGCGCGCGGAGGGTGAAATTCTGCTCGACGGCGAGAACCTACTGCAAAGTAAATTGGACGTGTCTTTGATTCGTGCCAAGGTGGGCATGGTGTTCCAGAAGCCGACGCCTTTCCCCATGTCGATCTACGACAACATTGCCTTTGGCGTGCAGTTGTTTGAATCTTTGCCCCGTGTGGAAATGGACGAGCGTGTCGAGTGGGCGCTCAAAAAAGCCGCTTTGTGGAACGAGGTGAAAGACAAACTGGGTCAAAGTGGCTCGGGCCTCTCGGGTGGCCAGCAGCAGCGTTTGTGCATTGCACGCGGCATCGCCATCAAGCCTGAAGTGCTGTTGCTGGACGAGCCCTGCTCGGCGCTCGATCCCATTTCCACCGGCAAAATTGAAGAGCTGATTCACGAATTGAAAAATGACTACACCGTGGTCATCGTGACCCACAACATGCAGCAGGCGGCGCGCAGCTCGGACTACACGGCTTATATGTATTTGGGCGATCTGGTGGAGTTTGGGCCAACCTCGGAACTGTTCATGAAGCCCAAAAAGAAAGACACCGAGGATTACATTACTGGCCGTTTTGGTTGACATGAGACGCAGTTGGCGTAACGGCGCAGGCTCACTTCGCGCAGCGAAGTTAAGAGCAGTGGCCCGAGCCACTACAT
Organism: Burkholderiales bacterium; assembly: GCA_046094425.1. Lineage (GTDB taxonomy): Bacteria > Pseudomonadota > Gammaproteobacteria > Burkholderiales > Burkholderiaceae_C > JANPCX01. The sequence continues at coordinate 1,155 of JBJTHI010000015.1, forward strand.
CGCGGGCCGTTTCGGCTGATTTGCCAAGAATTGGTCTGATCTGACTCACCCAGGGGAACCCCATGACAGAAAAACATTTGTCCACCCAGTTCGACGCTGAACTCAGCGCCATTTCTACCCGTGTGCTCGAGATGGGTGGTTTGGTGGAGTCTCAAGTCTCTCAATCGGTTTATGCCTTGACCCATTTCAGCGGCGAGATTGCCTCTGAGGTGCTGGCCAAAGAAGAAGTCGTGAACACCATGGAGATGGACATTGACCGTGACCTCTCCAGCATCATTGCCCGCCGCCAACCCACCGCACGTGACCTGCGTCTGCTGATCGCCATCAGCAAAGCCATTGCCAATTTGGAACGTGTGGGCGACGAGGCCGCGCGCATTGCCAGAACTGTGCAGCGTTTGATCAACTCTGGTGTGTCCACACGCATGCGCCTGCCGGTGAACGACCTGTTGTTTGAGTCCGAGTTGGCCGTGGTGCAGTTGCGCAAAGCCTTGGATGCGTTTGCGCGTTTGGATGTCGAGAAGGCATTGGAAGTGCTGAAACAAGACGACCAGATCGATCAAGAGTTTGAAGGTCTGCTGCGCAAGCTCATCACCTTCATGATGGAAGACCCGCGCACCATTTCCTCCAGTATTGACTTGGTGTTTGTGGCCAAAGCGATTGAGCGCGTGGGAGACCATGCGAAGAATTTGGCCGAGGTCATCATTTACGTGGTCAAGGGAACTGACGTTCGCCACAACTCGGTGGGGGCGGTTGAAGACATGGTGCGTTGATGGTTTTCGCCGCGTTGCTTTCTGTTTGAGGAATACGTCATGAGCAAGGTTCTTGTTGTTGAAGATGAGCCCGCCATCGCCGAGCTCATTTCTATCAATTTGCGTCATGCGGGCTATGAAGTCACGCTGGCACAAACGGCAGATCAAGCTATTTCTGAGGTAGATCGTGTGCTGCCCGATTTGGTAGTGCTCGATTGGATGCTGCCAGGCCAACCCGGCGTAGCCTTGGCCAAACGTTGGCGCAGTCAGTCCCGCACCCGCGAGTTGCCCATCATCATGCTGACAGCACGCGCGCAAGAAGGTGACAAAGTAGCGGGTCTGGATGCAGGCGCGGACGACTACCTGACCAAACCGTTCTCGACCAACGAGTTGTTGGCGCGCATACGTGCTGTGCTGCGTCGCAAAGCACCGGAGGCTTTAGATACGCTGGTCAGCCTGGGCGGTTTGTCGGTTGATCCTGCTACTCGCCGAGTGATGCGCGACGACAAAGAAGTCAAGGTCGGCCCTACCGAATTTCGCCTCTTGCATTTCTTCATGACCCACCCAGAACGCGTCCATAGCCGTGCGCAGTTGCTGGATCGTGTGTGGGGCGACCACGTGTTCATTGAGGAACGCACGGTGGATGTGCATGTGAAACGCTTGCGTGAAGCGCTGGAGCCCGTGCAATGTTCCCGCATGATTGAAACTGTGCGCGGGTCGGGCTATCGCCTAACCCAGCATGCGACCGCGATGGCCGAGTGAATAACCGCGCATCGTCCAGGCGTATCTTCAAGGCTGAAAATGAATGACTGACTTGGTTGCCCGCCTGGTTTGGGTGGCGCTGCTGTGTTTGCTGGGCGGCTTTGTGGGTTTCCTCGCTGGTAGCGCTTTGGGTTTTCCCAGTTTGCTGGCGGTACTGGGTTCGGCCATGGGGGCGGCCTGCAGTGTTCTCAGAGACTCCGTGCGGCGCAAGCGCTTCATGAATTGGCTGCGCAACCCCACTGCATCGCCAGCGCCCAGAAACCAGGGTTTTTGGGGCGAGGCTGGTTATCGAGTGGAGCGCGCGTCGCGCCAGTTAGAGCAGCGCGCAGAGCACGAGCAAGAGCGCTTGGCGCAGTTTCTGTCGGCCATTGAGGCCTCGCCCAATGGCGTGATGATGCTGGACGCGGGCGATCAAATCGAGTGGTGCAACTCAGTGGCGGCCGACCATTTTGGATTGGATCCACAGCGTGACAAACGCCAGTACGTGACCAACTTGGTTCGTGCGCCGGTGTTTGTTTCTTATCTCCAGTCCAACAGCTACGCAGAACCCATCGTGATGCCGGGTGCGGGTTACAACGGCACCTTGTCGGTGTTGATTCGTCCTTATGGTGAGGGCATGAAACTCGTGCTCACACAAGACATCACCGAGCGCGAGCGCAATGAAGCCATGCGCCGCGACTTTGTGGCCAATGTGTCGCATGAAATTCGTACCCCGCTGACAGTGCTGTCTGGTTTCATCGAAACTCTGAGCCAATTGCCACTCACGGAGGTGGAGCGACGCCGCGTGATTGAGCTGATGTCGCAGCAAACCAGTCGCATGCAAACCCTGGTGGCGGACTTGCTGACCTTGGCGCAGTTGGAAGGCAGTCCCAGGCCCGCCGCAGATCGCTGGGTTGTCTTGCAAAAGCTCATGGCCCAGGTTCAAGCCGACGCTCAAGCGCTCTCCAGTGGTCGCCATGGTCTGAACTTTTCAGTGGACGAGTCGGTGGAGTTGGCTGGTTTGGAGAGTGAATTGCTCAGCGCCATTGGTAATTTGGTGAGCAACGCGGTGCGTTACACGCCAGCCCAGGGGACGGTGCAGGTGCGCTGGGTGAATCGCCAAGATGGGGGCGGTGAGCTGGAGGTGATTGACTCGGGGGTGGGCATTGCCAAAGAACACCTGCCGCGCCTGACGGAGCGCTTTTACCGCGTAGACGGTAGCCGATCACGTGACACAGGCGGCACGGGGTTGGGGCTGTCTATCGTCAAACACGTGATTCAGCGCCACGGCGGTGAACTCGAAATACGCAGTGAGTGGGGCAAGGGAAGCAGCTTCAAATTGATATTTCCTGCGCTGCGTGTGCGGCGGGTGCATGCACAGTCCCCGAGCGATGAAGTAGCGGCAAACGCACTGGCCGATGCGGCAATTCAGCCGCTTCATTCGACGGTTGACCCGCTTCGCATGGGGGTGTGAAGGCGGGTTGGTGGCGAATCTGGGTTCGCTTGTTCGCAAGTGAGTTCAGCGTGTTTTGCGGCGATAGATGCCAATACGATCGTCTTTGTCTGCTGGCCGGTTGACTTGCACTACCGACACCCAATTGGAATCCAGCGTTTCGCGCACCGAACGAGAGCCCTCGGCGCGCAATAAGTACTGGCAGGGGCTGGTGCTGGATGCGCCTTCGGCCGCATCAATTCGCATGCCTCCCATGTATTCCAGTGCGGTCAACAACGGTCGTCCTACACCACTGGCGATCACACATTGGCCCGCGGGCACGTGCTCGGCAATGCGCTGCACCAGAGCCCGGTCGCTGCGGGCATAGTTCACCGGGGAGATCAGAAGGGTGGCCACCAACATCCAACACAGGGCCACGCCCCCTGCAGGCAAGACCAAACTTTTCCACAAAGGATGGCGATGGCGGCCAGTGCGCCACGCCACCAGCGCGAGCCAAGCAGCGGTGGCTGCCACACCGATGAACAAGCCCATCGCAGAAAAGCTGGGCTCGTAACCGGGTACCAAACGCGCCATATTGGCTGCTGGTTTCACCGGAACGCCGGTTTGTTGGGCAACATAGTGAACCCACAACAGCAAAGCCCCCGCACTGAAAAAGAAGACAGAGAACCAATCAATTGCTGAAGAGGTGGCGCGTGTCAATGTCGGCAAGGCGAAGGCTGCCAGTATGGCCAGCGCAGGTATGCCCAGCATCAGTGCACGGTCTGATCCAGCCATCACAACGTTGCTGATTAGACACACCAAGAGGCAAGACAGTGGTATGGAAATATGCCGGTTGCGCCAGTACTTGCGCCAACGCCAGACGGTCAGCGCAGCCAATGGCCAAGCAGGCCACAAAAACCAAGCCCACTGCTTGAGCACATTCGCCGCTTTGCTCCAGTTTGTATAGCTGCCGATGCGCCATTCCCACGCATCCAGCAGCACGCCTGCGGCGCAGGCCAACAGAAGGCTTGCCAGCACCCAAAAAGCAAAGCGCCGTACTTGTTCGTAGCTGGACAGGGCACACACGGCGGTAGCGCAAACTCCCAGCCCCAGGGCCATGCTGGGTGCGCCACTGGCGACCAAGGCAGGCAGGCCGGTGAGCATGGCCAATTTGGCTTGCAGGCTGCGGTAAGGGCTGGCTGCCAAGGCATAGAGAAAAAGGCTGACGCAAGCCAGTTGCAGCAACTCTGGGGTGGTTTCATGGCCCAGTTGCAGCAAACCCAGGGTGGCGATCACGGCCAACACCGCACCGTCGGCTATGGCTCGCGCATAGTCGACGGGGTTGGCTTCTCCGCCGAAGGCAAAGGGAACTGGCTGCGCCGCTTCGGTTCGAGCCAAGTGATAGGCGCTATACCAGGTGAGCATCAATGCCACACCCAAAAGCGCCGCAAATGGGATCCGCGCGGCCAATGCAGGATCGACCCAGGGGGATAGCATTTGAATGAAGGCTGCGCCCAACCAATAGGGCAGCAAAGCCGAGTCCGCCGCAAGTTGAGCAATGCTGGGACTCGTCCAAGGACTGCGTCCTTCAGCGATACTCAACATGTAACCAAATGCAGTCGCGTCGGCACTGCGCCAAGGGTCACGGCCAAACAGGCCAGGCAGCACGTAGGCGGCGCAGAACAACAGCAACGCCCAGCGTGGCATGCGTTGCGCTGCGCGTTGGGAAACCAGGGCGGGTTTTGGCGTGTTCAAGGCAAGGAGATGGCGCGCGAGCAAAGTCGGGATGATGCCGCATCATGGCGGACAAGAAAAAAGGCAGCCTGGGCTGCCTTTCTTTAAGCGATGGAGCAATTACTTCTTCATGCCCACATGGGCGAATTTGTTGCGGAACTTCTCCACACGACCGCCCAGCGAGTCCACGCTCTTTTGGGTGCCAGTGTAGAAGGGGTGCGATTCGCTGGTGGTTTCCAGCTTGAAGAGGGGCACCTCGCGGCCATCGTCCAGCTTGATGGTTTCTTTGGTTTGCGCGCAAGAGCGGGTCACAAACTTGAAGCCGTTGGACAAGTCCACGAAACACACGTCGCGGTAGTTGGGGTGTATGCCTTCTTTCATAACTCGAACCCTTTGTTGCGTTGCGCTGCGGGAGCCACACCGAACCACTCGGGGCACTTTCCGCAAAACCATAGATTGTACATCACCCGCCTCTGCGCATCATGTCGAAGAAGTCGAGGTTGTTTTTGGTGGATTTCATTTTGTCCAAGATGAATTCCATCGCCTCGATCTCGTCCATGGGATAGAGCAGTTTGCGCAAAATCCAGGTTTTTTGCAGGATTTCGGCCTTGAGCAGCAACTCCTCGCGGCGTGTGCCGCTCTTGTTCAGCAAGATCGAGGGGTAAACGCGTTTTTCGGCCATGCGGCGATCCAAATGGATTTCGCAGTTGCCTGTGCCTTTGAATTCCTCGTATATCACCTCGTCCATGCGGCTGCCGGTGTCAACCAATGCGGTGCCGATGATGGTGAGCGAGCCGCCTTCTTCAATATTGCGCGCGGCACCAAAGAAACGTTTCGGGCGCTGCAAGGCATTGGCATCCACACCACCGGTCAGCACCTTGCCGCTTGAGGGCAGCACGTTGTTGTAGGCACGGGCCAGGCGGGTGATGGAGTCCAGCAAAATGACCACGTCCTTTTTCAGCTCCACCAACCGTTTGGCGCGTTCAATCACCATTTCGGCTACTTGCACGTGGCGGGCAGCCGGCTCGTCGAAGGTGGAGCTGATGACCTCACCCTTGACGGTGCGCTGCATCTCGGTCACCTCTTCCGGGCGCTCGTCCACCAGCAGCACGATCAAATGGGCGTCAGGGTGGTTGGCGGTGATGGCGTGTGCCAGTTGGGTCATCATCACCGTTTTGCCGCTCTTAGGGGGTGCTACCAACAAGGCGCGCTGGCCTTTGCCCAAGGGGGCAATCAGGTCAATGATGCGGGCGGTGATGTTCTCGTCCGACTTGATATCACGCTCCAACTTGAACTGCTCTTTGGGAAAGAGCGGCGTCAAGTTCTCGAACATGATTTTGTTCTTGCTCTCCTCGGGCGTGAGGCCGTTGACCTTGTCCACCTTGACCAAGGCAAAGTAGCGTTCGCCGTCCTTGGGCACCCGCACTTCGCCCTCTACGTCGTCGCCGGTGTGCAGGTTGAAGCGGCGAATTTGGCTGGGGCTCAGGTAAATGTCGTCGGTGGACGCCATGTAACTCGCATCCGGGGCACGCAGAAAACCGAAACCGTCGGGCAGCACCTCCAGCACGCCATCACCGAATACTTGCTCGCCGCCCCGGGCTCGCTTTTTCATGATGGCGAACATCAGCTCTTGCTTGCGCATGCGCGCCACGTTCTCAATCTCCAGGGCTTCGCCCATCTTGATGAGTTCAGAAACGTGCAGTGCTTTGAGTTCGGATAGATGCATGGGTGCGACCCCTGAGGTGAGGATGCTGTGCCGCTTAGGCGCAGCGCCTGTGTGAGGCTGGGAGAAGTGATGGAAATTGAGGCCTACTCCACGCGGTGCAGTTTGTTCGCCACGTTTCGTGGTGACCCGCTTGTAGCGGTGCGTGGGGGCTGGGATTTGGTTCTGCGACTTGGCCTTAGAAAGGCAGTGTCGCAGAACTTGAAGCAATTATAGATTACCGTCGATGAACGC
>JBJTHI010000016.1:0-41243 GCA_046094425.1 Burkholderiales bacterium
GTGTGTCTGCTGCGCCCGAAAGGGCTTCAAACAAGCCCCAAACAGGAGCTTTTAGCCCTGGGCCAGCTCGAATTTCGGCCAAAAACTGCGCCAGCTTTCAACATCTGAAACTTAAACCCTCTGCCGCACGGTTTGGGGTGAGTTTTTCAGACCATCCCTAGAGCTGTCATTGACCTGGATGGCCCGGTGGTAAATCTCTATGGGGCGGCTCTCCACGCGGTAGTGACTGTCCGCCAAACGCATGATCATGGGATCGCGCGTACTCGTTTCTGGCAAACGCGCTGCCGGTTTAAACCAGGGCGGCAGAACGGCGTTTCGGATGAAGGCGCTGGGGGCGACGGCGATCTCACGCTGTGGGCTGTCGCTTGGTGTTTGCGCCACAGCGGCCGCTGCGATGCAGAAGGCCAGCAGGCCGATGCAGCGCCGAAAAAGGCGCATTGACATCATGGGTTGGAGGGAGCAAACGCTGGGATGGGAGGAGGAGAAATTCAACAACATGCGCCAAAGTATGGCATGCCGTGCGAGCCCGATTACCCCTTTAATCTGGGGCGACGGCCGCCAAGCTGCACGACATGAAATCCGGTTCAATACCGCTCCGGCACGATGATGTCCTGCGGAACCGGGTTGCGGCTGTAGTCGGCGTGGCGCACGCGCTCGGGCAAGACAACCACCGGGCGTTCGATTTCGCGGTAGTCGAATTGCGAGAGCAAGTGGTGGATGCAGTTGAGCCGGGCTTTCTTTTTGTCCACGGCCTGCACCACCCACCAAGGGGCTTCACTGATGTGGGTGCGCTCCAGCATGATTTCTTTGGCCTTGGTGTACTCCTCCCACAAGCGGCGCGACTCCAAGTCCATGGGGCTGAGCTTCCACTGCTTGAGCGGGTCGTGAATGCGGCCCAAGAAGCGCAGGTGTTGTTCTTCGTCGGTGATGGAAAACCAATACTTCACCAGTTTGATGCCAGAGCGAACCAGCATGCGCTCAAACTCGGGCACCGAGCGGAAGAACTCTTCGTATTCGTCTTCATTGCAAAAACCCATCACCCGCTCCACCCCGGCGCGGTTGTACCAACTGCGGTCGAACAACACCATTTCACCGGCGGCGGGCAGGTGGGTGGCGTACCGCTGGAAGTACCACTGGGTGCGCTCGCGGTCGTTCGGGGCGGGCAGGGCCACCACACGGCAGACGCGGGGGTTCAGGCGTTGGGTAATGCGTTTGATGACACCGCCTTTGCCTGCCGCGTCGCGGCCCTCAAACAAGATCACCACTTTTTGTTTGGTGTGGGCAATCCAGTCTTGCAGTTTGACCAGCTCGCCCTGCATGCGAAAGAGTTCGCGGAAGTAGGTGGCTCGCTCGCTGCGGCGCTGCTCGGCGGTACTGGTGTTGTCGGTTGGCGAGGGCAGGTTTGCAGCGAACTCGCGGTCTTCCATGTCCAGCTCAAAGGCTTCGTCGTAGCTGTCCAGCAAGTCGCGCTCTATGCGTTGCATCAATTCTTCGTGTTGGGGCAGCATGGACATGGGCAGGCTCAGGGTGAAAAACCACGAGCCTGTGAGATGAAGATGACAGGCGTATGAAAAGGCCAGCGCTGGCCTTGAACCGGTGGCCGGTAGTGCATTCCCCGCTCGGAAAAATGAAATAGGGGTTCTACCCAGCACTGACGCAGTGCAGCACTGCGGACAATGCCTTCACCAAATTGACACACAGGTGCTGCATGGCTGATGGTTTTGCAATTTACGACACGATGCCCTGGAAGGTGGCTTACGGCAACCACATCGTGCCCGCGCTGCCTGCGCCGCGTTACCGCAGCCTGGCGCATTTGGCCCAGTCGGCTTGCGAGCGCTTTGGGCAGCGCAAAGCTTTCACCTGTGTGGTGGGCAATGGCATGAACGGCACGCTCACCTATGCCCAGGTGGCCCAGCTATCGGACGCCTTCGCCGCTTTTCTTCGCCAAAGCTGCGGGCTGCAAAAGGGCGACAGGGTGGCGGTGCAATTGCCTAATGGTTTGCCCTATCCGGTGGTGGTGTTTGGGGTGTTGAAAGCGGGCTGCGTGCTGGTGAACACCAACCCACTCTACACACCCAGCGAAATGGTTCATCAGTTCAACGACTCGGGTGCCAAGGTGCTGGTGATTGTCGACATGTTCGTCGACAAACTGGCCGAGGTCATCCCGAAAACTGGCATTCAGAAGGTGGTGCTGGCGGGTGTTTCTGAAATGTTCCCAGCCGTGCCTAACTTCATTGTGCGAGGCGTGCAAAAAGTGTGGAGCAAGGTGCTGCCGCCGGTGCCGCCACTGCAAGTGCCGGTGCTGCGTTTTTCTCAAGCCCTCGCCCAAGGGAAGGATGCACTGAGCAAATTGCCATCCGGCACCGTGTCGGCATGGTGGCAAGCCACCACGCCTCAAGACACCGCTGCATTGCAGTACACCGGCGGGACCACCGGGGTGAGCAAGGGTGCGGTGCTCACCCATGCCAATTTGCTCACCAATGTGGATCAGGTGCTGGCCATGGGCCGGGCCCAAATGGGTGGTGAAGAATGTGTGCTCACCGCCTTGCCGCTGTACCACATCTTCGCCTTCACCACGAATTTGCTGGCCTTCTTCGACATCGGCGCGCGCAACATTCTGGTGCCCAGTCCGCGCCCGGTGCAAAACCTGCAACGTGCAATTGAAAACTATCCCATCACCTGGATCACCGGTGTGAACACCTTGTTCAACGGTTTGTTGAATGAAGAGTGGTTCAGCGCTTTTCCGCCCAAAAGCCTGAAGGCCTCTATTGCCGGTGGTACCTCCTTGCACGAAGCCGTGGCCGCGCGCTGGTTGCGTGTGACGGGCACGAAAGTGGCCGAAGGTTTTGGCCTGACCGAATGCTCTCCCGTGGTCAGCTTCAACCCCATCAGCGGCGTGGCCAAACCGAACAGCGTTGGCCTTCCAGTGCCGGGCACGGAAGTGCGTTTGGTGGACGACGCAGGTAACGCCGTGCCCCAAGGACAACCCGGCGAATTGATCGTGCGTGGCCCGCAGGTGATGCAAGGTTATTGGCAGCGGCCGCAAGAGACGGCCCAGGTGCTCAAAGACAGCTGGCTCTACACCGGCGACGTGGCCGTGATGGACGAGCAAGGTTACTTCCACATTGTTGACCGCAAGAAAGACATGGTGCTGGTCTCGGGCTTCAATGTGTACCCGAATGAAATTGAAGACGCCCTGGCCAAGATGGACGCGGTGCTGGAGTCTGCCGTAGTGGGCATCCCCGATGCCAAAACCGGCGAAGCCGTGCGTGCTTATGTGGTGAAGAACCCCGACTACCCGGGCGAGCTGACCACGGCCGCTGTGCTGGCCCACTGCAAAACACTGCTCACCGATTACAAAATTCCAAAGTCCATCGTGCTGCGCGACGAGCTGCCCAAAACACCGGTGGGCAAGGTGCTGCGCAAAGACTTGAAGGCCGAGGTGAAGGCCGAGTTCGCATCCAAATCGGGGAGCTAAAACATGTTGACCGAAACCGAAACAAAACTCTTGGGTGTGTTGATGATGGTCATCATGCTGGGCATGGGAGCCAGCCTCACCTTCCGCGATTTTTTAATTGCCTTTCGCAAACCCAAAGGCGTGATCGTGGGCTTGATTTGCCAGTACGGCATCATGCCTTTCCTGGGTTATTTTCTGGCCGTGCTGCTCAAGCTGCCGCCCGCGCTGGCCGTGGGTTTGATCTTGATGGGTTGCATGCCCGGCGGCACCACGTCCAATATCTTCACTTACTTCAGTAAAGGGGCTCTGGCACTTTCCATCATGATGACCAGCGTGTCCACCTTGGTGGCCGTGGTCATGGTGCCTGCGTTGATCTCGTACTACAGCCGTTTGGCCGGGGTCACGGGTGAATTTGCCATCCCGGCGTCCAATGTGGCGCAAGTGTTGGTGGTGCTGCTGGTGCCCACGGTGATTGGCATGTTCTTGCGCAAGTTCAACCCCAATGTGGGAGCCACCATTGAACTCATCGGTTCGATGCTGGGCATTTTCGTGATCTTGTTTTTGCTGGTGTCTTGGGTACCACGCAACTACCAGTTGTTGCTCTCCACCCCGTGGCCGGTGTTTTTCGCGTCGATTGGCCTGGGCCTATTCGGCATGTTGCTCGGCTATTGGCTTGCACGTTTACTGCGGCAAGACAACAACCGCTCGCGCACCATCAGCCTAGAAACCGGTATACAAAACGGCCCCTTGGCCGTGCTCATCGTCACCTTGACTTTTTCTGGTGAGATGCAGCAACAGGTGCTGCTAATCCCGGTGCTGTACAGCCTCTTCATCGTCATCAGCAGTTCCATCATCACCATGTGGTACCGGACCAGCGCGACGCGGGAGGCGTTGGCGCGGGATGCGGCTAAGGTGGCGGTGGGTTGAGGGGGTGAAGGGCTGCATGCGCCGCACTGCATCGCCCAACTATTGAGGTTTCCGTAAAACATGACACCCCACACCGTTCGGGCTGAGCTTGTCGAAGCCAGCGTGTACCTCGGTGCAGGCCCTACGACAGGCTCAGGGCGAACGGGTTTGGTTTGTCATGAAATTGGGAACCTTCAATAGGTTATCAGCCAGTCCCGCTGCGGGGTCTGCCTCGGTTGGTGACAAAAGGCTGGTGACAAAAGGCACACACTCCCGTAACATCGCTCCATGAAACCATTTCGATGGAGCCCTGAAAAGAACGAAACACTCAAAGCCTGTCGGGGCATTTCGTTTGAAAGCATTGTGGTGGCCATTGAGTCCGGTGGACTGCTGGACATATTGGCCCATCCGAACCAGGCGAAGTACCCCAGGCAACGTGTTTTGGTGGTGGCCTGTGACAACTATGTTTGCTTGGTGCCGTTTGTTGAAGAAGAGGACTATTTTTTCCTCAAGACTGTGATCCCCAGTCGCAAGGCGACCCGGGACTATCTGAGTGAAGGTGAAGCAGATGAGCAAAGTTGACAGCTACGAACTGGGCATTCTCAGCGCCTATGAAAAAGGGCAGATGAAGTCCGTCGCCACCAAGGCCGATCTGGCGAAGTTCAAGGCTGCGGCGCGGGCTACGGCGATTAAAGATCGCCGGGTCAACATCCGACTTTCATCGGGCGACCTCAGCGACATTCAAGTGAAGGCGCTTGAAGAGGGTGTTCCTTACCAAACCCTCATCGCCAGCGTTCTTCACAAGTATGTGACGGGCCGCTTGGCCGAACAGCCGGAGCGCGGCAGCAAACCAGCGCGTCAGCTTCCGACGAAGCGGCGTGCGGGATAAAAGTGAACTGCGCTCGTCGCATGTTTTCACGCACTTGCGCAGGGTTATGGTTTGCTGCCGACTGAATCGCCTGGTGGTTCACTCTTCAACAAATACCAAGCACACCACAGCCCACCCACCACATTGCCCAAAGCCACCAGGGCTATGAACAGCATGACGGGGTAAGGCAACTCCACCGCTCGCAGTGCCCAGGCACACACTGAAGACAACACATTAAAAGCCACCATCAACCAAAACATCGGGTGGGTGGGTTGCCACAGGCGTTGTAGTTTCATGGGGTTGTGTTTCTAAGCATGCAGGGCCAAGGCCCGCAAGCAAGCCTCTCTATGCGCGGCCCCGCTGTCGGGTGGTAAATGCATACCCGCCACCTTCAAGCCGTAGCGCGTGCTGATGTTGGGCGTGGATTCTGCCGCCAGTACCCAAGCCGTCAACCGCGACAGTCGTTCTTCGGTGCCTGAAATTTGCGTCTGTTGCCAGTCCAGCCACAGCTCTTGGCTGGCGGTGCTGGCGGTGTCGCGTACCACCAGGTCGCCGCCGCTGGCTTGGGCTTGGGCGGCTTTTTTCCAGACCACGAGTTTCAGGGCGTCGCCGCGTCGGTAGCCGCGCACGCCTTCCAGTTCACTGCCACCGCTGCTGCGTGCGCCGCCACTGGCGACCGCAATAGCCTGGCTGGTGGGCAGGGGTGGGCAGGGGTGTTCGGGTTGTGGATAGACCAGGGCTTGTGCCGCAGGCCGCCACACCGACCAGGCGCGGAACAGGCCCAGTGGGAAACGGGTTTCAATCGACAAGGTGGGCGCAAGATGCAAGCCGCGTTTGTCTGCGGGCCAAGCCAGGTGGGCCGTGGTTTGCCCCATGGCGGGCACATCCACCCAGGCCAAGGTGGCGGCAGGTGCGGCTTGAACTTGGAGGCCGAGGCCGTAGCGGGCTTTGCTCGGGCTGTGCAGCACCACTTCCAGTTGCATGCTTTGCCCGGCGAACAACGGGGCAATGGGTTTCAAATGCAGGTTCAGCCCCCGCAAACTGCCGTGGGTGATGTGCATGGAAACAACCGCCGAGCCCGCGAGCAAAAACGTCAGCACATAACCGAGGTTGAGCTGGTAGTTGATGGAGGCCAGCAGCAGGGTGAGCAAGGTGATGGCGAACATGAAGCCCGCGCGCGTGGGTAGGATGTAGACATTACGCTGGGTGAGCACGAGGTGGTCGGTGCGTTGGTGGCGCCCGCTCCACCAGTCTCGTACACGTTCTCGCAGAGGTGCCGTCCAGCGCCCCCAACTCGCTGTGGCGTTCACGGCAGTGGCACGGCGCGCAGCATGGCGCGCACCTGTTCCACCCGGCCTTTGCCCGCGCCGCTCACAGGCACCAGGCGGTGGGCTGCGGTTTGGGGCAGGATGGCCTGGATGTCGTCCGGTGCCACATGGGTGCGCTGGGCCAACAAGGCGTGGGCCTTGGCCGCGCGTAACACGGCAATGCCTGCGCGTGGGCTCAGGCCTACCACAAACCACTGGCCGCTGCGGGTGGCAGCGATCAGGGCTTGCAGGTAGTCCAGCAGGGCGGGGGCCACATGCACGGCCAGCACGGCTTGTTGCACTTGCAGCAACTCTTGGGGCGTGAGCACGGGCCGGAGCTGGGTCACGGCATGGCGGCGGTCTACTCCGGCGAGCAACTCGCGTTCGCTTTTGGCGTCGGGGTAACCCAGGGTGATGCACATTAAAAACCGATCCAACTGGCTTTCGGGCAGGGGGTAGGTGCCCAATTGGTCGCTGGGGTTTTGCGTGGCAATCACAAAAAACGGCTGGGGCAGGGGGCGGGTTTGGCCTTCAATGCTGACCTGGTGTTCTTCCATCGCCTCCAGCAGCGCGCTCTGGGTTTTGGGGCCGGTGCGGTTGATCTCGTCGGCCAGCAGCACTTGGGCAAACACGGGGCCGGGGTGAAAAACAAAGTCTTCTTTGCTTCTTTCGTACACGCTCACGCCCACCAGGTCAGAGGGCATCAAATCAGCCGTGAACTGCACGCGCGAAAACTGCAAGCCCAAGGAGGTGGCCAAGGCATGGGCCAAGGTGGTTTTGCCTACGCCGGGCACGTCTTCAATCAACAAATGGCCACCGGCCAGCAAACAGGCCACGCTGTCTTCGATTTGCGCACGTTTGCCCACAATCACCGTGCTAACCTGCTCGATGAGTTGCACCAAGCGTGGAATCCAAACCGTGGGTGGCTGTGATGAGTCTGCGCGTGTATGGGTGTTTGTATGAGTCAGCATGGCTGGACGTTAACCGAAAATTCAACTTTCAATTCGCTTGTCACCATGGTTGAAACGGCCTATTTCTCGCATCCCGACTGCCGCCTGCACCAGATGGGGCGCGGCCACCCCGAGTGCCCGCAGCGCCTGGACGCCATTGACGACCACCTGCTGGCCACGGGTTTAGACATGGCCTTGCAACGCCGAGAAGCCCCCTGGGCCAGCGAAGCCGATTTGCTGCTGGCGCACAGCAGCGCGCATGTGGAACGCCTGCACGCTCTGATGGAGCGGGTGATGGAGTTTGACCAGCCCATTGCGGTGGACCCGGACACCGTCTTTGGCACCGGCACCTGGCTGGCCGCCATGCGGGCTGCCGGAGCGGCGGTGGCCGCCACGAATGCCGTGCTGGCTGGCGAAGTACGCAACGCGTTTTGCGCCGCGCGCCCGCCCGGCCACCATGCCACACGCGACCAGAGCATGGGCTTTTGTTTTTTCAACAACGTAGCCATTGCCGCTTTGCATGCCCTAGAGCGCCACGGTTTGCAGCGCGTGGCGATTGTGGACTTTGATGTGCACCACGGCAACGGCACCGAAGACATCATCGCCGGTGACGAACGGGTGCTGATGGTGAGCGTGTTTCAACACCCGCTTTACCCCTTTGAAGGCGAGTTGCCCAAGGGGCGCAACATGGTGAATTTGCCACTGGCTGCTTACACACGCGGCGCGGAGATGCGTGAACTCATCATCCAACATTGGTTGCCCGCTTTGAACCGCTTCAAGCCGCAAATGATTTTTGTGTCGGCTGGGTTTGATGCCCACCGCGAAGATGACTTGGCGCAATTGGGCTGGGTAGAAGCCGACTATGAATGGATCACCCGGCGCATCGTGGAAGTGGCCGACCAACCTGCACAGGGTCGCATCGTGTCTTGCCTAGAGGGCGGCTATAACTTGAGCGCCTTGGCGCGCAGTGTGTCGGCGCATTTGCGGGTGTTGGCGGGGGTGGATTGATCTGAGCCATTGATTGAGTGAAGTTTCGCGCGACAAGTACCACCCCCTCACCCCCACCCTCTCCCCCGGGTGCGGTGGAGAGGGAGCCCAAAAAACTCCCTCTCCCGCTTGCGGGAGAGGGTTGGGGTGAGGGCGGTGATGTGTCTATGAACTTGGTGAACGCCTACACTTTTTAAAAACACCGAACCCTGTATGAATCTCAACCTCGGCACCACCGAACTCAACGACTTGCTGCAAGCCTTGCGCCAGCCCCAGGTGTGGTCGGAATTTGCCCTGTTGTTTGGCTGCCTGGTGCTGGCCTATGTGCTTGTTTATTTGCTGCGCGGGCGAAATCGGCCAGAAGCCTCTATTTGGTTTGGGCAGCGTGTTTTTGATGGCGTGTTCTTTCCCATCATGGCCCTGTCTTTGGCTTACCTTGCCAAAGCGGTGTTGTTCGGCGGCACCAAGCTGGCCGTGTTCAAGGTGGCGATTCCCATCTTGATGTCGCTGGCCGTCATACGCCTTTCGGTGCGCGTCATGCACGCGAGTTTTCCGACCTCTCGAACGGTGCAGTTGCTTGAGCGCACGGTGTCGTGGATGGCTTGGGCCGCGGTCATCTCGTGGGTGACGGGCATCTTGCCGCTGTTGCTCAAGGCCATGGAGGACGTGACCTGGAAAATGGGTGCCACGCGCATGGACTTGCGTACTTTGTTGGAAGGCTTGCTCACTGCGGGTTTGATGCTGGTGCTGGCCTTGTGGGTAGCTTCCATCATTGAAAGACGTTTGCTGCGCGGCGAGGTGGAAGACCTCTCGCTGCGCAAAATCGTCGTCAACATTGTGCGGGCGGTGTTGTTGTTTGTGGGTTTGTTGCTGGGGCTGTCTGCCGTGGGCATCGACCTCACCGCACTGAGTGTGCTGGGCGGTGCTATTGGTGTGGGCCTGGGGTTTGGTTTGCAAAAAATTGCGGCCAACTATGTGAGCGGTTTTGTCATCTTGGCCGAACGTTCGCTGCGCATTGGTGACACCGTCAAGGTGGATGGGTTTGAGGGCCGCATTTCCGATATTCGCACCCGCTACACCGTGATTCGCGCCTTGAACGGCCGCGAGGCCATCTTGCCCAACGAAATGCTCATCACCGCGCGGGTCGAAAACTCGTCTCTGGCCGACCCCAAAGTGTCTCTCACCACCGCCGTGCAAATCGCCTATGGCAGCGATTTGCCAGCGGTGCAACAAGCCTTGATCGATGCCGTGGCCAAAGTGGACAGGGTGCTGGCCGACCCGGCCCCGGCTGTGTTGTTGAACGAGTTTGCCGCCGACGGTTTGGGTTTGAATATTTTGTTTTGGATCAGCGACCCCGAGAACGGCCAGGCCAATGTGCGCTCTGATGTGAACCTGGCGGTGCTGGCCACGCTGAAGACTCTGGGCGTGCAGATTCCCTATCCCCAGCGGGTGGTGCATCAACCCCCGTTGATTTGACCCGCGCAGGAGTCACGCCCGCCTGCCTGTGGTTTTGGTGTTTTATTCACCGGGGTTCATCTGAGAATGCCCGCCCATGGACCATACATTTTTATCCGCGTTTATCTTGCTGCTTTTGGTGCTTGACCCATTGGGCAGTTTGCCAATCTACATTCCCATCTTGAGACAAGTGCCTGCCCACAGGCGCAACTTGGTCGCCGCGCGTGAAGTCGGCATTGCCTTGATCGTGCTGCTTTTTTTCATGTACTTCGGCGATTCGTTTTTGCGCGTGATGCGCTTGTCCGAACGTTCATTGGAGGTTGCTGGCGGAGTTATTTTGCTGATGGTCGCCATTCGCATGATCTTCAGCCCGGCCACTGGCGTTTATGGCGTGCCAGAAGGCAAAGAACCGCTGATTTTTCCGCTGGCCATTCCCCTGTTGGCAGGGCCGTCGGCCATGGCCACGGTTTTGTTGCTGGCATCTCGTCAGCCCGAGTCCATGACAACGTGGATTGCTGCCCTGTTTGCGGCCATGGCGGTGTCGGGTTTGGTGTTGCTGATGTGCGAACGAATTCGCAACTGGGTCGGAGATTCGTTGGTTTCAGCGACGGAAAAACTCATGGGCTTGGTGCTAACCGCCATTGCCGTAGAGATGATCTTGGCAGGCCTAAAACGCTACTTTTTCAATTGACTCTCGGGATCAACGAGAAGCTCACCGGCCCCGCATGGGAGCGGGTGATTCCAACCGTTTGGCCAGCAACGACAAACTCAACGTCAGGATCAAATACAGCGCCGAAATCGCCAAATAGGGTTCCCAGTAACGCGAGTACGCGCCCGCCACGGTGCGTGCTGCCAGCGCAAGTTCGGCCAGTCCAATGGCTGAAACCAAAGATGAGTCTTTGATCAAGGTCACGCCTTCGTTCACCAAGGCCGGCATCATGCGTCGCAAAGCCTGGGGCAAGATAACACTTTGCATGGCTTGCGGATGCGTCAATCCCAGGCTGTAGGCCGCTTGGGTTTGTCCGCTGTGAATACTCTGGATGCCTGCACGAAAAATTTCGGAAATGTAGGCTCCCGCGTTGAGTGTCAATGCCATGGCACCCGAGAAGAATGCGCCATGCGATTGACGGAATTCGCGGGCACTCTCACCTGCCAATAACCAGCCGTGGTCGGGGTGAATGAGCAATGGCATGAGTGCGAAGTGCACCAACAAAATCTGTACAAACAGCGGTGTGCCGCGAAAGAAGGTCACGTACACCAGGGTGAGCGCTCGTGCCAGTTTCAATCCCACAGCCAGCAGCGCCGATTTGGGGCGGGGGGCATCATGCGAACTGCTGACCAAACCCAGCAAGACGCCCAGCAGCAGGCCCAGGGTGATGGCCACCACGGTCAACTGCAAGGTAGTCCACAGCCCTTGAGCGAACAATGGCAGGTAACCAGACAGAATGTCCCAGCGCAAGTCCATCATCTTGCCTCAGCCCGACCCCGCCGTACTGTCAGCCTCACAGGTAGAACTACTTCGACGCCGCTGGTGCGGCGCTAGCCGCGGCTTTGGCTGGCGGCGCACCGAAATACTGGCTGTAAATCTGGTTGTAAACACCGCTGGTCTGGATTGCTGCCAAACCTTGGTTGAGTTTGCCGAGCAACTCGGCGTTGCCTTTCTTGACCGCGATGCCATATTGCTCCGGGGCAAAAGTGGGATCGCTGACGGTTTTGAACGCGCTGGCACTGTTGTTGGCGACGTAGTGCACAACCACGCCGTTGTCTGCGACGACGGCATCAACGCCACCGGCCTGCAGCTCCTGGAGGGCCAGCGGGGTGGACTCAAAACGTTTGATGTTGCTGCTGTTCTTGCCTTGCAGTTTGGTCACCGCTTCATCGCCAGTCGTGCCGGTTTGCACGCCAACTTTGAGTTTCTTGAGTTCTTCAAAGCGGGTGATTTTGGAATCACCTTTAACGGCGATCAACTGTTGCGCATCGAAGTACGGTGCACTGAAATCCATGGTTTGTTTTCGTTCCTCAGTGATGGTCACAGCGGAGACAACCATGTCGCGGTCTCCTTGGGCCAGGGCATTGAAGATGCCTTCCCATGGTGTGTTCACGAACTTGACTTCAATACCAACCTCTTTGGCGATGGCTTTGACCACATCGATGTCAAAGCCGACGATCTCCGCCTTTTCGTTTTGTGACTCAAAGGGGGCGTAGGCGGCGTCTGTTCCCACCACATACACCTTGGCCGCAGCGGGTGCCATTGAAGCGGGGGTTGCAACGCTCGCAGCAGGCGCAGGCGTTGGCGCGTCCTGTTTGCCGCAGCCACCTAGAACCATGCCCAGGGTCACGGCACCCAGCATTTTTAAGAAATCACGGGTATTGAATGTCTTCATGAAGAAATCTCGTTGCAGAAGGGGGTACGACGAAAAGCTCAGTCAAACCAGTGTAACTGTGTGGTCGGCGAATTGTCATGGCGCATCCAGCGCACGCAACTCCGCCTCGCTGAAGCCCGCTGCCCGACGCGCATCCAAGTTGAACGGCGGCCTTTGTTTGGGCGCGAAATAAAGTGCCACCAATTTTGGATACAGCGCCTCTGCATCCAGCCCATCACGGGCGCACAACCAGCGGTACCAGTGGTTGCCTATGGCGACATGGCCCACTTCGTCGCGCAAGATCACGTCCAGAATTTCTACTGCGCGCAAGTCGCCTGCACGGCGCAGTTTCGCTTGTATAGGTGGTGTGGCATCCAAGCCGCGCGCTTCCAGGGTGCGTGGCACCAGGGCCATGCGGGCGGTGATGTCGCTGGCCGTGCTGTGGGTCATGAGCCACAGGCCGTCGTGGGCGTCGAAGTCACCGTACTGAAAGCTCAGGGTCAACAAGTGCTCGCGCAACAAGGTGAAGTGCAGCGCCTCTTCGCTGGCCACTTGCAGCCAATCAAGGTAGTAAGCCTCGGGCATGCCGGGGAAGCGCCACACCGCATCGAGTGCCAGGTTGATGGCGTTGAACTCAATGTGGGTGATGGAATGCAACAGCGCGGCACGGCCTTCCGGCGTGAACGGCGAGCGAGCGGGTACGTCTTTGGGCGAGACCAAACGCGGCAGGGTGGGGCGGCCGGGGATGCCTTCAGGTTCAAGCAAGGTCTCCTGTGTATCCAAATGGTGGATGTGCCGCTGGTCGTACAAACTGCGGGCCGCAGCGGCTTTCTCTGTGGGGTCGGTCAAACACAGCGCGTGCAGCGCGGCCGGGCGCAAACTGGGGTTTGGCCTAGCGGAAGCAAGCAAAGGCGCAACAGAGGTGGGCATCCGTAGAATTATCGACTCGCTATAGACCTAAACCCAACAACCGCAGGAGACCCACCTTGGCCATTTACCAACTCGACGACCGCCTGCCGACAGTGGCTGCATCCGCCTGGGTGGCCGACGACGCCCAAGTGATCGGTTTGGTGGAATTGGCCGAGGACAGCAGTGTGTGGTTCGGTGCCGTGCTGCGCGGCGACAACGAACCCCTGCGCCTGGGCCGGGGCAGCAATGTGCAAGATGGTGCGGTGGTTCACTCCGACATGGGGTTTCCGGTGGTGATTGGTGAAGACGTCACCATCGGCCACCAAGCCACTTTGCACGGCTGCACCGTGGGCGACGGCTCCCTCATCGGCATACAAGCCATTGTGCTCAACGGGGCCAAGATTGGAAAAAACTGCTTGGTCGGCGCAGGCGCTTTATGCACTGAAGGCAAAGAGTACCCCGACGGCTCCTTGATCGTGGGTGCGCCCGCCAAGGTGATACGCACGCTCACGCCGGAGCAAATTGAAGGCATGAAGCGCAACTCGGCCCACTATGTGGAGAACGCGCGGCGCTACCGAACGGGTCTGAAAAAGCTGGGATGATGCGTCACCTACGTATTACCTGAGCCCGCATGCCGCAACTCAAAAAAATTGTCTTGACCTTGGTCTTGGTGGCCTTGTTCGCCGGGGCCTTGTTTTTTGCGCTGCGCCAGCAAAAAGGCGTGGTGGAACAACAAGCGGTGGCGTCCACCGAAGCCTTGCAAGGTTTCATCTCCGTCGATGTAGAGGCCTATTTCAAAGACGAGCGAGTGCAAAAAATCCTGGCCGACAAACGCCTGCCGGTGAACGTGACCCGTGTGGGCAGCCGCGACATGGCGGCCAAAGTGGTTGCCGGTGCCATGCCCGATTTTTTCTTTGCCTCGGGTGTGGTGGCGGGCAACCAAATTGGCGAAGCGGCGCGCAAAGCCAACCTCAGTGCCACGCCGAGTTCGCCTTTTTATTCCCCTTTGGTCATGGCCAGTTGGCAGCCCGTGGCCCAAGTATTGGTCGCCAATGGCATTGCCAAAAAAATGGGCGAGCGCACCTATGGGGTGGACATGGCCCAGCTCACCAAACTCATGCTGGCCAAAAAGCGCTGGAACGAGTTGCAAGGCGCGCAAAGCTACAACGTATCGCGCAGCGTGCTCGTGTCGACCACCGACGTGCGGCGCAGCAACTCGGCTGCCATGTATTTGGCGCTGACGAGTTACGCCTTGAATGGCGAGGTGGTGAGTGACCGTGCCACTGCGACCGCCTTGGCAACCAAATTAGCCGAACTCTTCAAACGCCAGGGTTACCAAGAAAACTACGTCAACGGCAACTTTGACGACTACCTCACCCTTGGCCCCGGAAAAACCCCGCTGGCTTTCATTTACGAGTACCAAATGGTGGCGCATGCCTTGGCCAAAAAGTCGCTCGGCGCTGACATGGTCCTGGCCTACCCCCAGCCCACCATCTTGAACAAACAAGTGTTTGTGGCCACCAATCCAAGGGCACGCGCTTTGGCGGACTTGTTGGGTAGCGACCCGGCCTTGCAGCGCATTGCCGTGGAGTACGGCTTTCGCATTGCCGACAGCAGCGTTTTCATGCAAACCATCGCGCCCACCGGTTTGGCGGTGGAAGAGCGGCTGGCCAACGTGATCGACCCGCCGTCGTTTGAGCTCATGGCCGAAATGATCGACGTGGTGACCCAGGAGATGGCGAAATGAAAACGATCACTTCACTCAAGTTCCTCGTGTTGGCAGGTGTGCTGATGCTGGGCGCTTGCGGCAAAGAAGAAGCCGCGAAATCCGCTGCCTTGCCCCAAGCAGAAGCCGCCGTTTTCAAAGTGCTCGCCACCAGCGACCTGCGCGATGCCCAGCCGCTGGAAGCCATGGTGGAAAAAGCCACCGACGTGAAGCTGCGTTTCACCTACGGCGGCACCATGGAAAGCACCGAAGCCGTGCTCACGGGCAAGACAGACGCCCAAGCCGCCTGGTTTGCCAACGCCAAATACCTGTTGAGTGACCCGCAGGGGCAAGCCCGCGTCAAGCTGCAAGAAAAAATCATGCTCTCGCCGATTACCTTGGGTGTGAGCCAGTCGGTGGCGAAACAACTGGGCTGGGACGATCCCAAGGTGGCCGAAACAGTCACCTGGCGCACCATCACCCAAGCCGCAGCGGCGGGCAAGATCACCTACGCCCTGTCCAACCCCGCCACCTCCAACCAAGGTTTCATGGCCCTGATGGGCGTGGTGGCCGCTGCCAGCAACAAAGCCGAGGCCTTGACGGCACAAGATGTGGACCGCAGCGCCATTGCGAATTTCTTGAAGGGCTACAAACTGCCGGGTGACAACTCCACCTATTTGTCGGAGAAGTTCATCGAGCAGCAAGGCCGCCAGGTCAACACCTTCATCAACTATGAAAGCTGGTTGTTGTCGCTGAACGCCAGCGGCAAACTCAGCGAAAAACTCAGTCTGGTTTATCCGCACGAAGGCGTTGCAACGGCAGACTATCCCTTCATGCTGCTGCAAGAGGGTCGGCGCGACGACTACTTGAAGGTGGTGGCCTACCTCAAAGGCCCCGAGGCCCAAACCTGGTTGGCTCGCCAAACCTTGCGCCGCCCAGTGAACCCGGACGTGGCTGCTGCCGTGGCTGATTTATTCCCCGCCGGTGCCATGCGCGTGGAGTTGCCGTTCTCACCCGATCGGGCGCTGTCCGACGGTTTGATCGACGCCTACCTCAACGAATTCCGCCGCCCCATTGCCTCTACCTTTGTGCTGGACACCAGCGGCAGCATGATGCGCGAGCGCCGCCGCGAGCAGCTCATCGAAGCCATTCACTACATCTCCGGCATCGACAACTCGCTCACGGGACGCCTCGCCAAACTCACCAACCGCGAGCGGGTTTGGATGCTGCCCTTTGCTGACATGCCCGGCCCCATCACTGCCTTTGAAGTTCCCGCAGGCCAGCGCTCTGGGAAAGGGGTGCAGTTGCAAACTGACTCCGACGCCAAACAACAAGTGCTGGCCAATGTGCGCCAATACGCCGACTCGCTCAACATGACAGGCGGCACCGCCCTGTACGACAGCGTACTGGCCGCCCTGACCCACAGCCTGGAGCAGCGCAAGAAAAACCCGCAGTACCAGTACTCGGTGGTGGCTTTCACCGACGGCGAAAACACCATGGGCCGCAACCTCGCCGCCTTCGAGCAAAGCTACAACCAACTCCCCGAAGACGTGCGCGCCATTCCCGTCTTCATGGTGCTCTTCGGCGAAGCCAAAGAAGCCGACCTCAAACGTTTGGTGCAAATCACGGGTGGCAAGGTGTTTGATGCGCGCAAAACGGCGCTGTATGCGGTGTTCAAGGATATTCGGGCGTATCAGTGATGAAAATTGATCTCGCAAACTCACCTCTCGTCATTCTCGCGAAGGCGGGAATCCAGTCGGTGGTGGCCGCCGCGCCCATGGCCGTTCCTTGTCGCACTGCCTGGATTCCCGCCTGCGCGGGAATGACGGGAGAGCATGTTCATGGCCTCGGCGTTGCCGCATACTTGCAGCCGTTCTATTCAGACACCTTGGAGCACTGACATGGGTGACATTCATTCAATCGAAAAAGCTGTGGAAGCCTTGCCTCCCTCGGAATTGGCCGAGTTCCGCCGCTGGTTTGCTGAATTCGATGCTGCTCGTTGGGACGCGCAAGTCGAAGACGACGCGAACGCAGGCAAGCTGGACGCCCTGGCGGCAGAAGCCCTTGCCGACCACCGTGCTGGCTCGGTGCGACCACTTTGAAACACACGGCATCGGCACGCTTTTGGCAGTGCTTGGAGGCACTACCAGCCGAGGTGCAGGCACTGGCGCACAGAAACTATGCGCTGTTGAAGGAAGACCCGTCCCATCCTTCTTTGCACTTCAAATCCATTGGTAAGGGCCGATTCCACAGCGTCCGGGTAGGGCTGTACTACAGAGCATTGGGCATTCCGGTGGATGGCGGTGTGCATTGGTTCTGGATTGGTACGCATGGTGAGTACGACAAACTTATTGGTTAGTTGGGCTTGAAACAGTGAACGTTTCCAACAACTCAGAAATGAACCAAGCGACAGAGGCAACGCTTGCTTTTGTGGTGGTGCTGCGTGCGGAAGGTCTTCTTTTCTTAGCTGAGAAGTTTGAACAGATCGCACAAGCACTCAAAAACTGCGACATCGCTGCTGCCGTGCATCTCTTCCGTCAAATGCACTACACAGGGCCGGGAAGTCTGTCGGATGTTTACGCAAAGGACGAGCTTACTTTCAACGCTGCTTGGGGGGCATGCTGTAGCGCCCTCCGTAAGATTGAATGCCCAACATGAACCGCCTCACCCGCCTCCTCACCCACCCCGCCAACTGGTGCGGCCTGGCCGTGGCCACCGCGGTGTTGGTGTTGCAGGGTTTGGGCTGGCTTGGTACGGTAGGTGTCGGTGTTGCGGCCATAGGCTACGCAGCCGGTTTTGCCGTGGCTGGTTTGTGGTTGGGTTGGCCGAGTCTGTCTGCCCCCGAATGGGAAGCGCTGGAGTTCAAAGACGAAGGAGACGCCCGCCAGGCCATGAATCGGGCGTTGGGCGGCGTGAGAGGCCTGGTGCAATACAACCCCGACAACCGGCTGCCCGCCAGCTTGCAAGCCCAGGTGCTGGGCTTGTGTGCGGACTTGGATGCCTTGCTCGCGCAGTGGGAGCGCAGCAAAGGAGCCTTGTCTCTGCAAGAGAGTTTTCATGCCCGCCACATTGCGATTTCTTATTTGCCCGAAGCGCTAAAAACCTATTTGTCGATCCCGCCGCAATACGCAGGCAGCCGCGTTTTGCAAAACGGCAAAACTGCGCAAGACACTTTCCGCGACACCTTGAGTGAATTGCAGACCAAGGTGAAACAACTGGCCGATGATTTGGCCAGCCAAGACGCCCACGCATTCCTCAGCCACTCGCAGTTCTTGCACGACAAATTTGGCCAGCGCAGTGTGTTGCCGACACCTCCTTCACTGACGCCAACCTCCAAGGAGTCTTGAATGTCCACTTCCACGACGACCACTACCGCTTTCACTCTCACACCACCCGAAGTCATCACACCGCTGCCGGTGGAGGCCAGTAGCGGGGCGGTGCCGCTCAAGCCGGAATTACAAACCCAGGTGGAAGACCAGGTGGGCCGTTTCATCGACGCCCTGATGCAAGAAGACGTGAACAGCGACGCCTTCAAAGCCAAACTCGACAGCGCTTTTGCACTGGGCCGCCAGGAAGTTTCAACCGCCGCCAGCTTGATGCAAGGCCAACTCTTGCAGCGCAACTTTGTGGGGGCCGAAGACTCCCCAGCCTACAAAGCCATTGCCGCCATTCGTGGTCAATTGGATGAACTCAACCCTGGCAAAGACGGCGACTTGCTTCAGCCCAACAAACTCTTTGGCTTGATTCCCTATGGCAACAAACTGCAAGCCTACTTTCGCAAATACCAAAGCGCCTCCTCGCAACTCAGCCAAGCCATGAACCAGCTTTACGCCGCGCGCGACGACGTGCAGCGCGACGTGGCCGACATTGAAGCCACACGCGGCAAGTTGTGGGATGCCATGCAGCAACTCTCAGCCGCCATTCACTTCGCCCGCACTTTGGACACGCAGTTGGCGAACAAAGTGACTGCCCTCAAAACCACCGACCCCATTCGCGCCAAAGCGTTGGAGCAAGAGGTGCTTTTTTATGCACGCCAAAACCTGGCTGACATTCAAACCCAACAAGCGGTGTGCGTGAACGGCTATTTGGCCCTGGACGTGCTGAAAAAAACCGGCCGCGAAATGATGAACGGCTGCTCCCGCGTGGCCACCACCGGCATGAGCGCCTTGGCCGTGGCGCAAACCGTGGCGCGCGCCACCGGCAACCAAATTCAGGTGATGGAAATGCTGCAAGGCGTGAATGCCACGATTGGCGACCTCATCACCCAAACCGGCAAACAACTGAACCAACACGTGGAAGCCACCGGCAACTTTGCCAGTAACCCCATGCTGGGCATAGACAAAATCAAAGAAATGTTCGACCAAACCTACCAGGCGATGGACGCGATGGACACCTTCCGCAGCCAGGCCATCACGGCCATGGGCCAGAACAACATCATCATGCAAGAGCAACTGGCTCGCAGTGAGCAATACATTGACCGCGTGCGCCAGCAGCAGGCGCGGCAGGCGGTGGATGCGAAAAATGCGGGGCCGGTTGCACTGTGACTTTGATAAGAATCGAGAACCTTTGAGCGAACTCCATAAATTCATCTTTGATGGTCTGCCAGTGCGTGGCATGTTGGTGCGGCTAACTGACGACTGGCAAGAAGTACACCAACGCCGCGAAGGGCCAGGTGCCCATGGTCAATTCCCAGGACCCGTGCGGGCCTTGCTTGGCGAGATGGCTGCCGCTGGTGTGCTGATGCAAGCCAACATCAAATTCAACGGCGCGCTGGTGCTGCAAATGCACGGCGATGGGCCGGTGAAGTTGGCGGTGGCCGAAGTGCAATCTGACTTGGCTTTTCGTGTCACGGCCACCGTGTCGGGCGAAGTGGCTGCGGGGGCTCGAGTGGAGGCCATGCTGAACCAACACGGCAAGGGCCGCTGTGCCATCACGCTCGACCCCAAAGACAAGCTCCCCGGTCAAACGCCCTACCAAGGTGTGGTGCCTTTGCATGGAGACCAGCGCGAGCCACTGCAGCGCTTGAGCGAGGTGCTGGAGCATTACATGCTGCAGTCGGAGCAACTCGACACCAAACTCATCCTGGCGGCCAACGACCAAGTGGCGGCGGGCCTCTTGATTCAGCGCTTGCCGGTAGAAGGGCAGGGCAACTTGGGCGCAGCACGCAATGAAGATGAGATTGGGCTGAACGATGCCTACAACCGCATTGCTCATTTGGCGTCCACGCTCACGCCAGAAGAATTACTCACGCTGGATGCAGATACCGTGCTGCACCGCCTCTTCTGGGAAGAACCCCTGCTGCGCTTTGAACCACTCACTGGCGCGAGCGCCCCACGTTTTGCCTGCACCTGTTCACGCGAGCGCGTGGGCCACATGTTGCGCAGCTTGGGTGTTCAAGAGGTGGAAAGCATTTTGGAAGAACAAGGCCGGGTGGACATAGGCTGCGAGTTTTGTGGCCAACATTATTTGTTTGATGCCGTGGATGCGGCGGAACTCTTTGTGCCGCCCAGCAGTCAAGCCCCTGGTTCACGCGCTGTGAACTGATTTACTTTTGAACGAAAGTCAACATGCTCTACGCCGCACTCAAACTCATCCACCTGTTGTCCGTCATTGTTTGGATTGGCGGCATGGTGTTCTCTCACTTCTTCTTGCGCCCCGCGCTGGGCGAGTTGGATCCGCCGGTCAAGGCGCGTTTGATGCTGGCCGTGCTGTCGCGTTTTTTGAATGCCGTGTTGGTGCTGGGCACGCTCACGGTTGGCACGGGGGTGTGGATGATTGGTCGCGTTGCCAAACAAACCGTGCAGGCGGGCCTGCCCTTCAACATGCCGCTGGAATGGTGGGTGATGGCTGGATTGGGCATCTTCATGTGGCTGGTGCTGGGCCACATACGCTTCGTGCTGCACAGCCGTTTGCGCCGTGCGGTGGAGGGCTTGGACTGGTCGGCTGCTAACCGCGTGTTGGTGCAAATCAGGCACTGGGTGTTGTTCAACCTGGTGTTGGGGCTGGTGATTGTTTGCGTGGTGGTGATTGGTTCGTCCAGTTGATAGAACTTGAAATAAACAGGGTCTGTCACGGAGCAGCCACAAAACCTTCATAAACTGAAGGCATGACGTTTTTAAATTCCACTTCGACCCAGCCTGCTGACTTGGCGGCCACATCGGCCACCATGCCCGCGCTGCTCAACCGCGAAACCGCCATCCTCGCCTTCAACCGCCGCGTGCTGGCCCAGGCCACACGTGAAGACGTGCCCTTGCTGGAACGTCTGCGTTATGTGTGCATCGTCTCCAGCAACCTGGACGAGTTTTTTGAGGTGCGTTTTGCCGACTACATTGAAGCGGCAAGGTTGCCCGGTGCTGGTGTCTCCAACCGCGACTTGGAAATTGTGGCGGCCCAGGCCCACGAGTTGATCGACGAGCAATACCGCGTTTTCAACGACGAGGTCATGCCCAAACTCAGCGCACAGAACATTCACATCCTGAACCACGCCGAGCGCAACGAGGCGCAGCGGCGCTGGGTGAGCCAGTTTTTTTCCCGGGAAGTGAGGCCGCTGCTGGTGCCTGTGGGGCTCGATCCGTCGCATCCTTTTCCCTTGGTCGCCAATAAATCGCTGAACTTCATTGTTCGCCTCTCGGGCAACGACGCCTTTGGCCGCGCCAACACCATTGCCATCGTCAAAGTGCCGCGTGTGCTGCCACGTGTGATTCGCTTGCCCGACAACCTGGTTGCAACGGGTCAGCAAGCCTTTGTGCTGCTCACTAGCGTGATCCGCGCCAATTTGGAGTCGCTTTTCCCGGGGCGAACGGTGGAAGCGTTCTCGCAGTTCCGCGTCACCCGCGACTCTGATTTGGCCGTGGACGAAGCCGACGTGACCAATTTGCGCCAAGCCCTGCGCTCTGGCCTCACCACGCGCCACTTCGGCCAGGCCATCCGTTTGGAAGTGGTGAACACCTGCCCGCCAGAGTTGTCCACCTTCTTGCTCGACCAGTTCGACTTGCCTCCCGCTGCGCTCTACCGCGTGAACGGCCCGGTGAATTTGGTGCGGTTGAACCAGCTCATCGACCAAACCCAAGCGCCTGCCTTGCGTTTTGTGCCCTACGAGCCCAGTTGGCCCGAGGGACGGTTGCCGCGTCAAGACTCTGTTTTCGCTACCTTGCGCCAGCGTGATGTGCTGATGCACCACCCGTTCGAGTCTTTCGAGCCTGTGGTGCAGTTTTTGCGCGAAGCGGTGTACGACCCCGATGTGCTCGCCATCAAACAAACCATTTACCGCACCGGCAGTGAGTCGCCTTTGATGGACTTGCTGATTGAAGCCGCACGCCGTGGCAAAGAGGTGATGGCGGTGGTGGAGCTCAAAGCCCGCTTTGACGAAGAAGCCAACATCAACTGGGCCGAACGCTTGGAGGCCGTGGGCGTGCAGGTGGTGTACGGCATTGTCGGCCTCAAAACCCACGCCAAGTTGCTGCTGGTGACACGCCGTGAGGGCAACCGCCTGCGGCGGTATGGGCACTTGTCTACTGGCAACTACAACCCCAAAACCGCCAAGCTCTACACCGACATTGGTTACCTCACCGCCAACCCCCAGCTCACCGAAGACGCCGACGCCATCTTCCAACAACTTGCCAGCCTGGGCCGTCAAAAACCCAGCAAAGGTTTGCTGCAAGCGCCGTTCACCCTGCACCGCGAAATGATGGCTTATGTGGGCAAGGTGGCGCTGGCCGCCAAAAAGGGCGAGCACGCGCGCATCGTGCTCAAACTCAATGCCTTGACCGAGGTGCCCTTGATTGAGGCCTTGATCAAAGCCGGTCAAGCCGGTGCCAAGATCGACCTCATTGTTCGCGGTGCTTGCATGTTGCCGCCCGGCATTCCTGGCGTCACTGACAACATTCGGGTGCGCAGCGTGATTGGCCGCTTTTTGGAGCACTCGCGCATTTTGTATTTTTGCTGGGGTTCGGGGCAGAACGACGAAGCGCTTTATTTGTCCAGTGCCGACTGGATGAGCCGCAACATGTTCCGCCGCATTGAAGTGGCTTGGCCCATTCCCGATCCCACCTTGCGCCAGCGTGTGATCGACGAATGTTTGGTGCCCTACTTACATGACCGCTTGGATGCCTGGCAACTTCAGCCCGACGGCCAGTACCAACGTGTGGCAGAGCAGGGTGCCAGTGCACAACGGGCGCTGGCGCAGCTATTTGGTGCGGACTGAAAGTTCAAGCAGGAGAACGGCGGTGGACTTGATTCTGTGGCGCCATGCCCAAGCCCATTTGTTGCGAGACGGTGAGACCGATTTAGAGCGGCGTCTCACCCCCAAGGGTGAGCGACAAGCCCAGCGCATGGCCGCCTGGCTCAACCAACGTTTGGCCGATTCCACCCGCATTTTGGTCAGCCCTGCCCAACGTTGCCAACAAACGGTGGCCGCCCTGGGCCGAAACTTCAAAACGATAGAGGCACTGAACCCCGAGGCCAGCGTAGACGACTTGCTTCAGGCTGCGCGTTGGCCCACTTCCACCGAGCCCGTCCTGATCGTGGGCCACCAACCTACTTTGGGCATGGTGGCCGCGCA
Organism: Burkholderiales bacterium; assembly: GCA_046094425.1. GTDB lineage: Bacteria > Pseudomonadota > Gammaproteobacteria > Burkholderiales > Burkholderiaceae_C > JANPCX01. The sequence goes on from JBJTHI010000016.1 coordinate 23,468, forward strand.
GCTCATTTCAGGTTTTCCCCAGCCGTGGGCGGTGAAAAAAGGAGGCGTGTGGTGGCTGCGCCTGCGCGAGAAAGAAGAAGAGGGCGGCACGCAACTGGTGTTGCAGGCGGTGCAAAGCCCTGACTGCTTGTAGCGTTGTTCCCTTGGGCGCATCATGGCGTTTATGCGGCGTTCTTGTGGGAAAGCACAGTCGCCAAGAGGATCATCATGAAACCCAACATCCTTTCCAATTTTCCTGCCCCGGCAGTCTTGGCGGCGAGCCTCTTCTTGGTAGCTTGCAACGCCTACAGCCCGCAGCAGATTCCGCCAGGCACTCCAGTGAACCAGGTGGTTGAGCGTTTGGGCCCGGCCACCGCCCAGCATCAGCCTCCACCCGAACAATCCCAGGCCAAGAGCCGCTTGGAATTCGCGCGTGGCCCCATGGGCAAACACACCTATATGCTGGACTTTGACGCCCAAGGCCGCTTGCTCGCTTGGGAACAAGTGCTGACTGAGGCCCGCTTCTTCAAGGTGGAACCTGGTTGGCGCCAAGCGCAGGTCAGCGCTTGGCTCGGTACACCATCGAATGTGCGCAGCGTGGGTTGGCGTGGTGAAACGGTGTGGTCTTACCGTTATGAAACGCCGTTTTGTGTGTGGTTTGAAGTCAGCCTGATGCAATCCGTGGTGGTGGGAAGCGGTCATGGGCCAGATCCCCAGTGCGAAGACAAGGGTGACCGGCGACATGACTGAACTGGTTCTGTACGGCATTCCCAACTGCGACACGGTGAAACGGGCGCGTGCTGCTTTAAGCGCTGCCGGTCGTGAATACAGGTTTCACGATTTCAAAAAAAGTGGCGTTCCCGTGGATTTGGCGGCGCGGTGGATCACACACTGCGGTTGGCAATTACTCATCAACCGCCAAGGCAGCACCTGGCGCCAACTCAGCGAGGCTGAAAAAGAGGCTGTCCAAGACGAGCGCAGCGCGCTGGCTTTGATGCAGTCTCAACCCAGCGTGATCAAACGACCAGTCATCCAGTGGCCCGATGGCAGCATCACGGTGGGTTGGGATGGTGCTGTTCAAGCGCGAATTCCATAGGCCACCCCGTCATTCCCGCGAAAGCGGGAATCCAGTCGGTGCGTCAATAGAACAGCCGTTGCTTCGTTGTTTCACTGCCCGCTTTCGCGGGAATGACGAAATAGGGGGGACATCAAGCAACCAATTTACGCCGCCAAGAGTTGCCTCAGCACAAACGGCAAGATGCCCCCATGCTGGTAGTAGTCCACCTCTACGGGCGTGTCGATGCGCAGCAGCAAGGGTACGGTGCGGCGCACTCCGAAGGTGTCGGTGATGACCAAGCTGGCGTCTTGTTGTGGGGCGAGCGTGGTGCCGAGGTCAATGTCAAACACCTCGTTGCCGGTGATGCCTAAAGACTCCCACGAGTCGCCCGCCTTGAACTGCAAGGGCAACACCCCCATGCCCACCAGGTTGGAGCGATGGATGCGCTCAAAGCTGCGCGCCACCACAGCTTTGATGCCGAGCAACTGCGTGCCTTTGGCTGCCCAGTCACGGCTGGAGCCGGTGCCGTACTCTTCACCGCCGAACACGATCGTGGGTGTGCCTTCCGCCATGTATTTCATGGCGGCGTCGTAGATGAACATCTTTTCACCCGTAGGCTGGAACAAGGTGAGCCCGCCTTCTTCGCGTGAGCCGTCTGCGCCCGCAGGAATCATCAAGTTCTTCACCCGCACATTGGCAAAGGTGCCGCGTACCATCACGTCGTGGTGGCCCCGGCGTGAGCCGTAGGAGTTGAAGTCGGCTTTTTGCACGCCCTGGGTTTTGAGCCAAGCGCCTGCGGGGGTTGATTCTTTGATGGAACCGGCGGGGGAGATGTGGTCGGTGGTGATGGAGTCACCAAACAGCGCCATGGCGCGCGCGCCTTTGACGCCAAAGATTTGGCCTGCAGCCAGCCCCGCCGGTGTCATGGCAAACCCGTCGAAGAACGGTGGTTTGGCGATGTAGCTGGACGCCGGCCAGTTGTACACCTGGCCCTCCACGCCTTTGATTTTTTCCCACAATTCGCCGGGCTCAGACTTCACTTTGTCGTAGTTGGCCTTGAAGGCTTTGCCGTTCATGGCGTGCTTGAGCAGCTTGTACACCTCGTCGCTGCTGGGCCAAATGTCGCCCAGGTACACGTCGCGGCCATTCGTGCCTTGGCCCACCGGTTCGGTCATCAAATCGCGTTGCACCGTGCCCGCCAAGGCGTAAGCCACAACGAGGGGCGGGCTCGCCAAAAAGTTGGCTTTCAGATTGGGGTGGATGCGGGCCTCGAAGTTGCGGTTGCCTGAGAGCACGGCGGCGCAGATCAAATCGTTCTCGGTGATGGCCGCGTTCAACGCCGGTGTGAGGTCGCCTGCGTTGCCGATGCAAGTGGTGCAGCCATAAGCCGCCACGTTGAAACCGAGTTGTTCCAGGTAAGGCAGCAGACCGGCTTTTTCCAGGTAGTCGGTAACGATGCGCGAGCCCGGGGCGAGCGAGGTTTTGATGTGGGGCTGAACCTTCAAACCTGCCTGCACGGCCTTTTTGGCGAGCAAACCAGCGGCGATCATCACGCTGGGGTTGGAGGTGTTGGTGCAGGAGGTGATGGCGGCGATCAGCACGTCGCCGTTTTTCACCTGCACACCATCGCTGGTGGTGAAGGACTGGTGCAGTTTGCCTTCGGCTTGGTTGAACCCGTTCTCGGTCGGCGGTTTGGAGAACAGGCTGGCGAACTGCGTTTTGACCTGGCCGATTTCAATGCGGTCTTGCGGACGTTTGGGGCCAGCCAAACTTGGGGCTACGCTGTCTAAATCCAGCGTGACCACTTGGCTGTAGTCGATCTCGCCCTTCATGGGCACGCCGAACATTTTTTGGGCTTTGAAGTAAGCCTCAAAGGTTTCAATTTCGGCTTTGCTGCGGCCTGTGCCTTGGAAGTAGTCGACGGTTTTTTCGTCCACCGGGAAGAAGCCCATGGTGGCACCGTATTCGGGGGCCATGTTGGCTATCGTGGCGCGGTCGGGAAGTGCGAGACTGGCAGTGCCTTCGCCGAAAAACTCCACGAATTTGCCCACCACTTTGTGCTTACGCAAAATTTCGGTCACGGTGAGCACCAGGTCGGTCGCGGTCACGCCTTCGCGCAGGCGGCCGGTGAGTTCAAAGCCCACCACGTCGGGCGTGAGGAAGTACACCGGCTGGCCCAGCATGCCGGCCTCGGCCTCAATGCCGCCCACGCCCCAGCCCACCACGCCTATGCCGTTGATCATGGTGGTGTGGCTGTCGGTGCCGACCAAGGTGTCGGGGTAGGTCACTTTGTTTTTGGTCTGATGCACGCCGCGCGCCAGGTATTCCAAATTCACCTGGTGCACGATGCCAAAGCCGGGGGGCACCACACCAAAGGTGTCAAAGGCTTGCATGCCCCACTTCATGAACTCGTAGCGCTCGCGGTTGCGCTCGAACTCCAGCTTCATGTTCAGGTCGAGCGAGTCTTTGCCGCCGAAGTGGTCGATCATCACCGAGTGATCCACCACCAGGTCTACTGGCACCAAAGGTTCAATCGTTTTTGGGTTTTTTCCGAGGCTGGCGGCCACGTTGCGCATGGCGGCCAGGTCGGCCAAGAGCGGCACGCCGGTGAAGTCTTGCAGTACCACACGCGCCACCACGAAGGGAATTTCATCGCTGCGCTCGGCTTTTGGTTTCCAATTGGCCAGTTGCTCCACATGGGAAGCCGTCACCTTTTTGCCATCACAGTTGCGCAGCACGGATTCGAGCACGATGCGAATCGACACCGGCAAGCGGTTCACATTCGGGTAGGTTTTTGCCAGCGCAGGCAGCGAATAAAGCTGGCCTTCTTTGCCGCTGGCGGTTTTGAATGATTTGAGGGTCTTGGCAAAGGCGTGGGGTTTGTTCTTGGGGGCAAGCATCAGAAATCTCCTCGGGCGGGGGGTGCAATGATCGCGTTATTGTGTGTCTGTCCCGTGCCAATCGACCACCCCCCTGCAAGTCCTTAGGGCCTGTGGGGGAAACGAGTGTTAGAGCGGCAGCTAGTATTCAACACCTATCGCCACAGCCTCATGGCATGAACAGTCTCACAGCGCCCACTTCCATTGACGACAAGACGCACCTTGACGCCCTGGCGCGCTTGGGCGACGAGAGCTTTAAAACGCTTTGTGAAGTGGCCCCCTTTGGCATTTACCAAACCGACGCTGCCGGATCCTGCCGCTATACCAACCCACAGTGGCAAACCATCTATGGCTTAACGCTGGAGCAGAGTTTGGGCGACGGCTGGGCTGCCACCTTGCACCCCGATGACAAAACCGCCGTGTTCACCGCCTGGCAAGCCTCGGTGGAGGAGCCGCATGACTTTGGCATGGAATTCCGCATTCTGCGCGGCGACGGGCAAGTACGCTTTGTTCGTTCCCAAGCCCGCGCCATTCGTGACAGTGCCGGATCCATTCAGGGTTATGTGGGTGCAGTGGAAGACGTGACCGACAGGCGTTTGCAAGAAGACAGGCTGCGCGCCAGCGAAGCCTCACTTGACCGTACGGGCCGCATTGCCGCCGTGGGCGGCTGGCAGGTGGATTTGGTCACGGGGGCCATTTGGTGGTCAGACCAAACCTGCCGCATTCACGGTGTGCCGCTGGGCCATCGGCCCAGCATGCAAGAAGCGATTTCTTTTTTTGCGCCGCAGGCTCAGTCCACCATTGAGGCGGCGGTTCAACGCGGCATCACCCACGGTGAGTCCTGGGACTTGGAGCTGCCTTTTGTCTCCGCCCAAGGCCGCGCCATGTGGGTGCGGGCTTTTGGTGAAGTGGAGTTTGAGGCCGGGCGCGCTGTTCGTTTGGTGGGTGCGCTTCAAGACATCACCGAGCAGCATGCCAAGCAGCAAGCCCTGCAAGACGAACAAGCGCTGCGCCAACGCATTCAAGACCAAGCCGAGCAAACAGCGGCTTTGCTGCAAGAGCGTACCGACATGCTGGACGTGCTGGCCCACGAGGTGCGCCAACCCTTACACAACGCCTCGGCCGCCCTGCAAAGTGCGGAAGACGCGCTGCAAAGCGGCGGCGCAGAGGCGGTGGCCCACCGCTTGCTGCGCATGCAAGCCGTGTTCTCCCAGGTGCTCTCCAGCGTGGACAACACCTTGACGGCTGCGTCCCTCCTCGGGCGTGGCCGCTTGGAGCACACCAGCGATGAGGACGTAGACGCCTTCATTGCCCTAAGCATTGCCGACATTCCCACCGCCCAGCGCCAGCGCATTGCGGTGCAACGCGACTCCAGCATTCGCACCGTGTCGATGAATATGGGGCTGATGCGCATCGCCTTGCGCAACCTCTTGCTCAACGCCTTGGCGTGCAGCCCAGCCAACACGCCGGTGCACATTCGCCTGTCCGACACCGACCAGCCCTTGGCTTTTTTGGTGGATGTGTCCGACCAAGGCCCGGGCATCGACACGGCCCTGCTACCCAAGCTATTTCAGCGTGGCAGCCGAGGCAAGAACAGTGCTTCGCGCAGCGGTTATGGCTTGGGGCTCTACATCGTGCGCCGGGTCATGGAGCTGCATGGGGGGCAGGCCATGCTGCTGCGCAACCAACCAGGCGACACTTGTTTTCGCCTGGCGTTGACGCAGGCGACGCTGGATTGACACGCCAGCCAATCAAACCGCCGACAGCGGCGCCTTGAACACATAACCCACACGCGATTTGGTTTGCAACGGCACCAAAGCAGGCGTGGCTTTTTCTATGCGGCGGCGCAGGCGAAAAATCGTTGCATTGAGCCCGTCGGGTTGATTGTCTGAAGGGTTGCGGCCCTTGAGTTCGCTCAGACTGTTGGCAAGCAACTCGCGGCTCACCACCTGGCCGTCCGCATGAACAAAACACTTCAGCACCGCCATGTCGGCCTCACTGAGTTCCACCACCGCACCATCGGGTGCCAGCAGTTTGCGCGCCCACTCGTCCAGCCGCCATTCGTTGCTGGCTTGGTTGCCGACAGGCTGGGCTCGTCGGTGAACCGATTCAATGGCAATGGCCACTTGCTCAAAACGCACGGGTTTGGCCAGGTACATGTCGGCCCCGGCCCTCATCACTTGTTCAAATACATCGTCAGCCAATTTGCCCGACACCACGAGCAAACCGGCTTGGGTGCGGCGGCGCAGCAGCTTGATGAGCTCCACGCCGCCTATGCCGGGCAGCATCAAGTCCAGCACATAAAAGCTGTAGTCGAACGGCGCTTTGGCGGTGAGCAGATCGTTGCTGTCGGCGAACACGTCCACCCGCATGCCGCGTTGGTTCAGGTCTTGTTGCAAGAACTCGGTGTAGACGCTGTCGTCGTCCACCAAGGCCACAGTCGTGGGGAGCATGAAGGGGGCCAGGGAGTGAATGTCGTTGGATTCAAGCATGCGGCGGTGGCTCGGTGTTTGATGCAGATCATTTTGCGCTGCATCCAGCCCTGCTCGCTGACTGTTGTCCCTGAAGCTGTTGTTTTTGGCGATTTTTGCTGTTTGAACGCTCGTAGAAAAAAGACCCGGTGTTAACTGGGGCCAATTTGCCTTGTTTTTCAATCGATACGAATAAATTCGCTCAAGTCAAACTTCCTTTGTCCGAAAAGTTGATTTAGGAAGTGGAACAAGGTTCGCATCCTCCTGCTGAGACCCTGAGCAAGGAAGCCCTATGAAATCACTGCGCCACACCCTGATGGCCCTCTCTGCTGCGGGCATTGCTGCGCTCTTGCTGTTGGCCGCTGTGACCGAGGTAGGCCTCCAACGCGGTGACGCGGCAGTGCAACGAACTTTCGTAGCCAAAGACGTGACCGCCGACGTGCTGCCGCCCCCGCTGTACCTGATTGAGATGCGTCTGCTGCTTTCTAAAGCGATGGAAGGCAGTGTGCCGCCTGCCTTGGCACAGCAGGAATTCGCGCGGCTCAAGAAAGAGTACGACGACAGGGTGGCGCATTGGAAAGCCAATCCACCTTATGGCTTGGAAAAAGACCTGTTGGGTGCCCAACACGAAGCAGCCCTGCCTTTTGTGGAGGGCAGCGCCAAATTTCTAAAAGCCGTTGCAGCGGGTGATATGGACGCCGCCAAGGCCGATTTGGTGGCGCTGGACAAGCTCTTTGAGAAACACCGTGAAGGGGTTGCCATCACCGTGAAGGCGTCCCTGGAATTTGCTGAAAATTCCATGAAAAACTATGACGACACGGGGGTGTGGGTGGACGTGCTGGGGGTTTCCGTGGCCGTGGCTGCCATCGTGGTCTTGCTCTTGCTCGCCCGCTGGGCGCAAAAAAGCGTATTCAGTTTGACGGGCGGAGAGCCCGTGGACGTGGCCAAAGTGGCACACGCCGTGGCGGAAGGCAACTTGGCGGTTTCGGTGCCGGTTCAGCCTGGCGACACGGGCAGCGTGATGGCGGCCATGGCCAAAATGTGCCGTAACTTGGCGGAAATCGTCGATCAAGTGCGTGGCAGCAGCGATGCCATTGCCCAAGGTGCACGCGAGATCGCCGACGGCAATATGGACTTGTCGCACCGCACCGAAGAACAAGCCTCGAATTTGCAAAGCACGGCCTCGGCCATGGAGCAAATTTCCAGCACCGTGGCCCACAACGCCGAATCGGCCCGCCAAGCCAACGACCTGGCCGCCAGCGCCAGCACTGTGGCCGAACGCGGCGGCACGGTGGTGAACGAGGTGGTGCAAACCATGCAGGAAATCACCGACAGCTCACGCCGCATCAACGACATCATTGGGGTGATTGACGGCATTGCTTTCCAAACCAATATCTTGGCGCTGAACGCAGCGGTAGAAGCCGCGCGGGCCGGTGAACAAGGGCGGGGTTTTGCGGTGGTGGCGGGTGAAGTGCGCAGCCTGGCGCAACGGTCTGCGCAAGCGGCCAAAGAAATCAAAGACCTCATCAGTGGCAGCGTGGCCAAGGTGGACGCCGGTGCCAAATTGGTGAGCGACGCCGGTGCAACCATGGCGGAAATCGTGCAACAGGTGAAACACGTGACGGCCTTGATTGGCGAGATCAGCAACGCCACTGGCGAACAAACGCAAGGTGTGGCGCAGGTGGGTGATTCGGTGACTTTGCTCGACAAAACCACGCAACAAAATGCTGCCTTGGTGGAGCAGTCGGCGGCAGCGGCTGAAAACCTGAGCACACAAGCGGCGGAGTTGGTGGCTGTCGTGCGGCGCTTCAAGCTGACCGCTCACACCTGACATACCAAATGAGTCCAAAGGAGACGTGCGTGGACGACTCACTGTCTTATCCTGTGCCCGACAACGAGGCAGAGCGTCTGCAAGCGCTTTACACCTATGCCATCCTGGACACCTTGCCTGAGGCGGTTTTTGATGATGTGGTGGGATTGGCCTCCAGCATCTGTGGCACTCCCATTGCGCTGATCTCTTTGCTAGACAGCGACCGCCAATGGTTCAAAGCCAAGGTCGGCATTGAGGCGGAACAAACTGCACGCTCGCAAGCATTTTGTTCCCACGCCATCATGCACCCTGACGATGTTTTCGTCGTGCCCGATGCCAGGCAAGACGAACGCTTCAAGTGCAATCCTCTTGTAGAAGGCGAACCACGCATTCGGTTCTACGCGGGTGCCAGCATCATGACGCCGGACGGTTATGCCCTGGGTACCGTGTGTGCCATCGACCGCGAACCGCGCGAGTTGACTGCCTCGCAGCAGTTGTCAATGGCGATGTTGGCGCGGCTGGTGGGGCATTTGCTGCACTGCCGCTGGATTTGGCGTGAGCAAGTGGGTGAAGAGGTTCAGGCCGCTTGAGCGTTGAAGGAATCTGTGCAAACACCGTTCGCCCTATGGTTTTCGTCAATTGTTTATTCATGCCAGCGCGATTTTGGTAGCGTCGAAATGCTGATTCGACTTGAACAGACCGAAGGCGACGCGCACCATTTTGCGGGCCAGCACGTTCAGCGCAGCCGTTCTGGGCAGACCCTTGGCCCGCTCGCGTTCGTAGTGCGACTTCCAGGCATTCGTGCGCGAAGCCGACATCGCCGCATTGAACAGCAAGCGCCGCCACTCGGCGGGGCCCCGCTTGGACAGCCTGCGCTGGCCCACCTTCTGCCCCGAATCCATCGGGCGCGGATCCAGCCCCAAGAAGGCAATGACGGCATCCGCACTGCGCTGCGCCAGGCGCTGGAACAAACCCAGCAGCACCGAACCCGACAGCAGCCCAATGCCCGGCACACTGGTGATGCGCTCAAAACCTTCGCTGTCCAGGTTCAAGGCCTGTGCCGCTTGGGCAATTTGGGTGTCAATGGTGTTGATCAATTTGGTGAACTGCGCCAGCAGCGGCTTCATCGAAGTACGCAGCTCCTCACAGTCGCGCATGCTTTGTTTGATGGCACCTTGGTGCTTGACCAGCGTGCCACGACGGCTCACCAGCTCATGGAGTCGGCGCAGCTCGGGGCTGGGTGGCACCCAAGGGCGCAGTTCTGTGCGCTCATGCGCCGCATAACGCGCCAGGATTTGCGCATCCAGCCGATCCGTCTTGCCCCGCATGCCCATGGCGCGAGCGTAGTGGCGCACATCACGCGGGTTGAGCAGGTACAACACCAAGCCCTTGGCGTGAGCGGCAAAAGCCAGCCGCTCGTGGTACCGCCCAGTGGACTCCAAGGCAATCACAGTGCCCGAAGGCAGCGTGCGCAGCCACTTGGCCACGCCTGCATCCGTGTTGGCAAAGCGATGCACGCTGGTGTTGCCGTAGGCGGCTGCGTCCAGGTGCTTGGAGGCCACGTCAACGCCGATGACAGCGGGTGCTGGTGCGCTGGTCGCTGGGATGTGTTGAGAAATCTTCATCATGTAAAAATGCGGGGGCTGGGGTGGGTCTGTGACGGCGTTTGCTTGCATGAATTGGCGTTCGTATCGTTGTTGAGGCGGGACGACGCTAGGTTCTTAATTGACGCTCGGCACAGGGGTGGGAGAGTTCTCAGTGAGTCGGTCTGCTGGGCTGTTTTACGGCACAGTCAGCCGATGCCAGTCGATGTCCCTGCACCCCAGCACCTTGCCCGCGGAGAAAGAGTTGAGGAGGCGCACACGATATCGCAGCCTCGGTGCCAGGCCTGTGGATTTGTGGACCATGCGCCTGCGGCGCACCGGTTCAACCCGAGGACAACGCTGCGCGTTGCCCACCGCTTGACCCTTGGCCCACAACCCCACAGGCCCTACCAACAACTCGTTCAGATTCATCAATCGAACCATACAAGCCTGTCGAAGGGTTGTGTCGGGGACTTCGGCAGGCTCAGTCCGAACGGGCGGGGGGCAGACGTTGCGCAACTCAAGCCAGTTCCACCACCACCGGTGCATGGTCGCTCGGCCTCTCGTTTTTGCGCGGCAGTTTGTCGATCAAACATGAAACCACCTGGTCCTTGAGTGCCTGGCTTACCAGAATGTGGTCAATGCGCAGGCCTTGGTTTTTGCGGAAGGCCAGGTTGCGGTAGTCCCACCAGCTCCAGCTTTTGGGGGCTTGTTCAAACAAGCGAAACGCATCCACCAGGCCCAAACCCAGTAGTTGCTGGAAGTGGCTGCGCTCTTGCGGGGTGCAGTGAATTTGCCCCGCCCAGGCCACGGGGTCATACACATCACGGTCTTCGGGGGCGATGTTGTAGTCGCCCACCAGCACCAATTGCTTGCGCTGGTTTAATTCTTCGCGCACCCAGTCTTGCAAGGCTTGCAGCCAGGCCATTTTGTAGGTGAACTTGTCGCTGTCCGGGGCTTGGCCATTGGGGAAATACGCACCAATCACACGCACGCCGTTCACTGTGCCTGCGATGACACGGGCTTGTTCGTCAGCAAAGCCGGGAATGTTTTTGACGACCTCCAAGGCAGATTCTCGGGACAGCAAGGCCACACCGTTGTAGGTTTTTTGGCCGAACCACTGCGCTTGGTAGCCCGCAGCGGTGAACTCGGCATGGGGAAACTTGTCGTCTGTGAGTTTGGTTTCTTGCAAACACAACACGTCAACGGGGTTGGTTTGCAACCAGTCCAAGACCTGGGGCAGGCGCACGGTGAGGGAGTTGACGTTCCAGGTGGCGATTTTCATGGTTTGTTTTTGATCCGCTGGTAGGTGGCGAAACGGTAGGCCACTTGCTTGTCAGACAAGTGATCCTCGGCGAGAACCAAACGGAAGTCTTCTTTGCGCCACGGGGGGAAGAAAGCGTCGGCGTCGAAGTCGGCGGCAATTTCAGTCAATACCAACTCGTCGGCCAAGGGCAGGGCCAGGGCATAAATTTCTGCGCCGCCAATGACGAACACTTTGCTTGCGTGCGCTGCGTGGGTCATCGCCTCTTGGAAGCTGTGGGCCACGAGCGCGCCAGCGGCTTGCCAAGCGGGGCTGCGTGTGATGACGATGTTGCTGCGACCGGGCAGGGGGCGAAAGCGCTCAGGCAGCGAGTCCCAGGTTTTGCGGCCCATGATGACGGGGCAGCCCATGGTGACTTGCCGAAATTGCTTTTGGTCGGCAGGTTCGTGCCACAACAAAGCGTTGTTTTTGCCTATGCCGCCTTGGCGGGTGACGGCGGCGATGAGCGCGACGGTGGGTTGGGAGGAGGGTGGCTGCTGCATGCGGCGATTCTCTCAGCAGCCGATGGTGAACTCACAAGGTTGCAGCCACCTGCCCGTTGTGGATGTGCTCCTGCATGCATTCACGGGCCAAGTTGGCATCACGCGCCAGCAGCGCTTTCATGAGTCGGCGGTGTTCGTTCAAAGAGGCCATCAGCCGCCCCTCTTTGAGCAGGGAGTGATGGCGACCGAGTTTCATTACCTTGCGTAAATCGGCCACCAATTGTTCGCGCCAGCGGTTGTGGGCCAGGTTCAGCAAACGCCAGTGAAAAGCTTCGTTGGCTTGGAAGAAGGCTACGCGCTGGTCTACCGTGTCTTCCAGTTGTTGATGCAAGGCCGCCAATTCAGCCAATTGCGCATCGCTGGCTCGTTCTGCCACCACGGCGGCGGCGTCGCTCTCCAGCAGGGCCAGCAGGTGAAATACCTCGGCCAAGTCCTGGGCTGAGGTTTGGGTGACATAAGCACCGCGTCGCAATTTCATGGTGACCAGGCCTTCGCTGGCCAACACCTTCAAGGCTTCGCGCAGGGGCGTGCGGCTGATGCCGAGTTGCGCGCACAGGGCCTGTTCATCAATCCAGCTTCCAGGATGCATCTCATGCGCCAAGATGCGGCTGCGCAACTGCTCCGCCACCTCTTCATAAAGCGCGCGTCGGGGCAGGGGGCGTGAAGTCATGGTGGGTGTGTGGCTGCTCAACGGGTGGTGGACGACGACGAAATGGTGGAGTGTTTCTGGTGCGGCCGATGTGCCGCCTGAAAGATCAATGTAAGACATTAAAGTTTATAATTGAATTTTGAATTATAGTAAATTTATGTTTTAACCTAGATCCGGTAGTCGAACGCTCCCGAGTGGGCGGTGATTCGGGACGATGGCAAGGCGCGACGAGGCAGCGGGCTGATGCCCGCAACGAGGAGCAACGCCGCCAGCGCCCCGAAGCACGGCTCAATCAATGGGTGCGTAGCGCTTTGGCCCACGCGGTGATGGTTTTCGTGTGCAGAAAACTCAATGCCCATACAGGGTTGCGAGTGGAATGAAGCGGTCAACTGCCGGATCTGGGTTTGAATCAATGCCTTCGGTGCAGATTCGCTGCAGAGTAGGGTGCTGTTGCTTGTTCCGTTTTTCAGTGAGATCGCTATGTCCAAAGACAAATCGCCAACCCCAAAAAACCACGTCGGGGCTGCTGTGGTGGGGAACGAAGACGGGCTGGCTTTGTGGCAACAAGCTGCGGCCAAGTCCGCCCCAATGCAAGACCTGGCTGCTTTGACCTGGCGCACCCCAGAAGGCATTGCAGTGAAGCCGCTTTACACAGCGGCAGATGTGCAAGGTTTACCGCACACCGACACCTTGCCTGGTTTTGCGCCTTTCTTGCGTGGGCCACAGGCCACCATGTATGCAGTGCGGCCGTGGACAATCCGCCAATACGCCGGGTTTTCCACGGCGCAGGCCTCTAACGAGTTCTATCGCCAAGCGCTGGCCGCAGGTGCCCAAGGCGTGAGTGTGGCCTTCGATTTGGCGACACACCGTGGCTATGACAGCGACCACCCGCGTGTCACTGGTGACGTGGGCAAAGCCGGTGTGGCGATAGACAGCGTGGAAGACATGAAGCTGCTGTTTGACGGCATTCCGCTGGACAAAGTGAGTGTCAGCATGACCATGAACGGCGCGGTGTTGCCAGTGCTGGCCGCTTATGTGGTGGCCGCCGAGGAACAAGGCGTGCGTCAAAACCAACTCAGCGGCACGATTCAGAACGACATTCTGAAAGAGTTCTTGGTGCGCAACACCTACATCTACCCGCCCGAGCCCAGCATGCGTATCGTGGGCGACATCATTGCCCACACGGCCACCCATAGCCCCAAGTTCAACTCGATTTCCATTTCGGGTTACCACATGCAAGAGGCTGGGGCCAACCAGGCGCTGGAATTGGCCTTCACTTTGGCCGATGGCAAAGAGTATGTGAAAACGGCTTTAGCCCAAGGCCTGGCGGTGGACGACTTCGCGCCGCGCCTGAGTTTTTTCTGGGCCATAGGCATGAACTTTTACTTGGAAGTGGCCAAGATGCGGGCGGCCAGGCTTTTGTGGTGCCAAATCATGCAAGGCTTTGGCGCTACCAACCCCAAGAGTTTGATGCTGCGCACCCACTGCCAAACCAGCGGCTGGAGCCTGACCGCGCAAGACCCCTACAACAACATTGTGCGCACCACCATTGAGGCCATGGCGGCGGTGTTTGGCGGCACGCAAAGCCTGCACACCAACAGCTTCGACGAAGCCATTGCCTTGCCCACTGAGTTCAGCGCCCGCATTGCGCGCAACACCCAACTTATCTTGCAAGAGGAAACCCACATTGGGAGCGTGATCGACCCTTGGGCCGGTAGCTACATGATGGAGAAGCTGACGCAAGACATGGCCGATGCGGCCTTAAAAATCATTCAAGAAGTGGACGCCATGGGCGGCATGACACGGGCCGTGACCAGCGGCTGGGCCAAGCTGAAAATTGAAGCGGCTGCGGCAGAAAAACAAGCCCGCATTGATTCCGGGCAAGACGTGATTGTGGGTGTCAACAAATACCGCCCTGTGCGAGAAGATCCGGTGGAAATTCGTGATGTCGATAACGTGATGGTGCGCGAGCAACAGGTGGCGCAACTGGCGCGTATCAAAGCCTCGCGCAACACCCAAGCCGTGCAAGAAGCGCTGGCTGCATTGACGGCAGCAGCGAGTAGCGGCGAAGGTAATTTGCTGGCCCTCGCCATCACCGCCATGCGTGCACGTGCCACGGTGGGTGAGGTAAGCGATGCGCTGGAGCAGGTATTTGGTCGCCACCGGGCCGATGTGCAAAAGGTCAGCGGTGTGTATGCAGCAGCCTATGATGCCCAGCCCGATGAAGGAGGCCTTATGGACAGTGACCATGCCCAGGCTTGGGACGCACTCAAAGCCGACATCGCCGAGTTCGCCACCGCGCAAGGCCGCCGCCCCCGAGTCATGATCAGCAAACTCGGTCAAGACGGCCACGACCGAGGGGCCAAAGTGGTGGCCACCGCGTTTGCTGACCTGGGCTTTGACGTGGACATAGGCCCACTTTTCCAAACCCCCGCCGAATGCGCCCGCCAAGCGATTGAAAACGATGTGCATGCTGTGGGTGTGAGCACCTTGGCGGCGGGCCACAAAACGCTGGTGCCTGACATTGTTCAGGAGCTGAAAAAACAAGGTGGCGAAGGCATCATTGTTTTTGTGGGCGGCGTGATTCCGCAGCAAGATTACGAGTTTTTGTATGCGGCGGGTGTGAAGGGCATCTACGGCCCGGGCACGCCGATTCCGGTGAGCGCCAAAGACGTGCTGACCCACATTCAAAAAGTATTGGCCTGAGCGCCTCGCAGTGCGTCCATTCCTTCCTCCAGTACGTTGAGCGTGAAACACTTCATCGTTTACATCTTGCAGTGCGCGGATGGCAGCTATTACTGCGGCCACACCGAGGGTGGCCGTGCGCAGGACATCGACATCCGTCTCGTCGAACACGAGGAAGGCCAGGTGGCCTACACCGCCAGCCGCAGGCCTCTGAACTTGGTGTGGCAGGGCGAGCTGGAAACCTTGGAGGGAGCGGTCGCGTTTGAGCACCAAATCAAACACTGGACGCATGCTGAGAAACAAGCCTTGGTTGAGGGCTACCAGCGGGCGATGCAGCAGTTGGCACGCTCAACCCACGGCCCCGAGCACCGGGTGCGCATGGTGCCGCCCGCCAAGGCCACCGCCGCGTCGGCCCTGAGCGCGCCGCAGCAAGGCGAACAGCGCACTACCGCGACCGATACCCAGCGCATTGAATCGCTGGCGCAAGCTGTCACCAGCCCGGATCCAGCCACCCAGCGGCGTGCCTTGGCCAAAGCCATCACCCTGCTCGAATCCACCCGGCCCGACCACCGCGAGCATGCTGATGCCTTGCTCACCGAGTTGTTGCCCCAGGCAGGCCACTCCTTTCGGCTGGGCATCAGTGGGGTGCCGGGTGTGGGCAAGTCCACCTTCATTGAAGCCCTGGGTTTGTACTTGATTGAACAAGGGCACCGGGTGGCGGTGCTGACCATAGACCCATCCTCTTCGGTCTCGGGCGGCTCTATCTTGGGCGACAAAACGCGGATGGAAAAACTCTCCGTGCACCCGCAGGCTTACATCAGGCCCAGCCCCTCCAGCGGCACCTTGGGTGGTGTGGCCGAAAAAACCCGCGAGGCCATGCTGGTTTGCGAAGCAGCGGGGTACGACATCGTGATCGTTGAAACCGTCGGCGTGGGCCAAAGCGAGTTGGCGGTGACGGGCATGACCGATATGTTGGTGCTGATGCAATTGCCCAATGCGGGTGACGACCTGCAAGCCATCAAAAAAGGGGTGATGGAGTTGGCCGATTTGGTGGTGATCAACAAAGCCGACCTAGACGCCGACGCCGCCACGCGTGCAGAGGCGCAAATCAGCAGCGCTTTGCACTTGCTCGGCTCGCATGCGCCAGCAGATGCCACACACCTGCCTGCCGCCTGGCGTCCTGACGTCATTCAAATCAGTGCCCTGCAAGGCCAAGGCATCACGGTGTTTTGGGAGCGTGTTACCCAATTTCGCAGCCAACAACATGCGGCTGGTTTGTTCGCCGATAGGCGCAGGCGGCAGGCCTTGGATTGGATGTGGGAGCGCATCGACCACGACCTCAAACTCGCCTTTCGCCAGCACCCGCGAGTGCAGGCCTTGCTACCCACGTTGACGGCCGATGTCACGGCGGGGCGCGTGCCTGCATCAACCGCCGCACGTTGCTTGTTGTCCGCTTTGAAGAACTGAGAGACAAGGAAAACTCCATGCACGACATCCTGGAACAACTTGAAAAAAAGCGTGCAGCAGCCCGTTTGGGCGGCGGCGAAAAGCGCATTGCCGCCCAGCACGCCAAAGGCAAACTCACCGCACGCGAGCGACTCGATTTGTTGCTGGACGAAGGCAGCTTTGAAGAGTGGGACATGTTTGTGGAACACCGCTGTGCTGACTTCGGCATGCAAGACAACAAGATTCCAGGCGACGGGGTGGTGACGGGTTATGGCCTCATCAACGGGCGGCTCGTCTTTGTGTATAGCCAAGACTTCACCGTGTTTGGCGGTGCTTTGTCTGAAGCCCACGCTGAGAAAATTTGCAAGGTCATGGACCAGGCCATGAAGGTGGGCGCGCCTGTCATTGGCTTGAACGACTCGGGCGGTGCGCGCATTCAAGAAGGCGTGGCGTCTCTCGGTGGCTATGCTGAGGTGTTCCAGCGCAACGTGCTGGCCTCGGGCGTGGTGCCGCAAATCAGCCTCATCATGGGGCCGTGCGCGGGGGGGGCGGTGTACAGCCCGGCCATCACCGACTTCATCTTCATGGTGAAGGATTCGTCCTATATGTTCGTCACCGGCCCCGAGGTGGTGAAAACTGTGACTCATGAAGAAGTCACGGCGGAAGACCTGGGCGGAGCCATCAGCCACACCACGCGCAGCGGCGTGGCCGATTTGGCGCTGGACAACGATGTGGACGCGCTCTTGATGCTGCGCCGCCTGTTCAACTACCTGCCACTGAACAACCGCGAAAAGCCACCCGTGCGGCCCAGCGACGATCCCTTTGACCGCGTGGAGTGGTCGCTGGACACCCTGGTGCCCGACAACCCCAACAAGCCCTATGACATGAAAGAACTCATCGTCAAGACCGCAGACGACGGCGAGTTTTTTGAGATTCAACCCGAGTACGCGAAAAATATCGTCGTCGGGTTCATCCGCATGGAAGGGCAAACCGTGGGCGTGGTGGCCAACCAACCTTTGGTGCTGGCCGGCTGTTTGGACATCAAAAGCAGCACCAAAGCCGCGCGTTTCATTCGGTTTTGTGATGCCTTCAACATTCCGGTGCTCACCTTTGTGGATGTGCCTGGCTTCATGCCCGGCACCGCACAAGAGTACGGCGGCATCATCAAACACGGTGCGAAATTGCTTTACGCCTATGCCGAGTGCACCGTGCCCAAGATCACCATCATCACCCGCAAAGCCTACGGCGGTGCCTATGACGTGATGGCATCCAAACACCTGCGCGGCGATGTGAACTTCGCCTGGCCCAATGCTGAAATTGCGGTGATGGGCGCCAAGGGCGCGGTGGAGATCATCTTCCGATAAGACAAAAACGACCCCGAGAAACTCGCGGCACGTGAGGCGGAATACAA
>JBJTHI010000017.1:0-2471 GCA_046094425.1 Burkholderiales bacterium
GCTGGATCAAGATGCTGCGCAAACACGGCTTCATCGCCACGCCAGCAGCTGCCTGATATTCATCGCCAGGCCGCCTCTCAGGTTCGGGCCAGCCTCAGGTCAGGCACTGTCACGTCTGCGGGTAGGTGTCTTCCACATTAATCAAGAAGCATGAATATCTTGCCTGGGTTCATGATGTTCTTCGGATCCAGCGCTTGTTTGACGGCGCGCATCATGGCGACAGAACCGGCACCCGCCTCATCCACCAAGAAGCCCATTTTGTGCAGCCCTATGCCGTGTTCGCCGGTGCAGGTGCCGTCCATCGCAATCGCGCGGGTCACCAACTGGTGGCTGAGTTGTTCGGCCAGCTCGCGCTCTGCGGGAATGTGGGGATCGATCAAATAACCCATGTGGAAGTTGCCATCGCCCACATGGCCAACCAAAAAATAGTGCAGACCGGCTGCATCCGCTTCTTCTACGGTTTGGTTCACACATTCGGCCAGCCGTGAGATGGGCACGCAAGCGTCGGTGGTCACGCAGCGGCAACCGGGTTTGGTTTGCAGAGCGGCCAAATAGGCGTGGTGGCGGGCGGTCCAGAGTTTGTTGCGCTCTTCCGGCGTTGTGGCCCAAGCGAAGTCTTTGGCACCGAACTCGGCAGCAATCGTCTGCACGGTGGCTGCTTGTTCCTCTACGCCGGCGGGGCTACCGTGGAACTCCATCAGCAGCATGGGTTGTTCGGCCAGGGACAGCTTGTCGTGGCGGTTCACGGCACGCACGGCGTTCGCGTCCAGCAATTCGCAGCGTGCGATGGGCACACCCATTTGAATGATCTGGATCGTGGTTTGCACGGCCGCGTCTATGCTGGGAAAGCAACACACGGCGGCAGAGATGGCTTCGGGCTGTGGGTAAAGCTTGACCGTGACTTCGGTGATGATGCCCAGCGTGCCTTCGCTGCCCACCATCAGCCGCGTGAGGTCGTAGCCCGCCGACGATTTACGTGCACGCGTGCCGGTGTGAATGACCTCGCCTTGCGCCGTCACCACGGTTAAACCCAGCACGTTCTCGCGCATGGTGCCGTACCGCACGGCGTTGGTTCCACTGGCGCGGGTGGCGCTCATGCCGCCAATAGAAGCATCGGCTCCGGGGTCAATAGGGAAGAAGAGACCGCTGTGGCGAATTTCGTTATTCAACTGCATGCGGGTGACACCCGCTTGCACCGTGGCGGTGAGGTCTTCGGCTTGTACCGCCAGAACTTGGTTCATGCGACCCAGGTCTATGCTGATACCACCTTGCACGGCCAGCAAATGGCCCTCTAGAGAAGAACCAGCCCCATAGGGAATGACGGGCACGTTGTGCTCGTGCGCCAAACGAACCACCTGGGCGACCTCTTCGGTGCTTTCGCAAAACACCACGAGTTCGGGCGGTGCCACATCAAATGGAGACTCGTCACGACCATGCTGCTCGCGCACCGCCAGTGCGGCTGAACAGCGCGCGCCAAAAGCGATTTGCAACGCCAGTGCCATGGCCGCGGGAACAGTGCGAGGCGTGTAAGGCGGCAGAACGTGGCTGGGTACAGGGGCGTTCATGAGGCATCTCCGAATGGTTGACGACTTTGTGGGCCGGAAGAAATAGCCCACGAGGTCGGGTGGCTCCGGACTGCATTCTAGAAATGCGCAAACGACGGAGTGCCGACATCAACACTGTGGCCTGTTCAATCGAACAAGTGGCCACCGTTGTAAGCGACCAAGACCCCACTGGGATTGGGCTGGATTACCGCGACCGGCTGTGAAACAGCTCCGGTATGCCCACCTCACGCGGCCCAGGAATCAGTTCAAAAATTTCTCCCGCCTGAATGCGCCCCGGCACCCGCACCGCCAAATAGAACCCGCACCAACCGCTTTGCGTCATCAACTTTGCGGCTTGGTTGAAGCCCATGGCGGCGTTGAATTTGAAGCAAGGTTGGCGTGGCTCGCTCACCGCGAGTTCGCAGCCCGCAAATCGCAGCACATCGCCCACCCAAACGTCTTTCTCCAGCAAACCTGCCAGGGTGAGGTTTTCGCCCATGGCGCCGGGCTGCAAGGCTTCGTCCCACAAACCCGCTTGGGCTTGGGCGCGCACGGTTTGCCAAAAAGGATAGTGCTCGCTGGGGTAGGCATATACCGCTTTGGACAGGCCGCCGTGCACAGAGAGGTCGGCCTGTTCATCGCCTTGCAAACCCATGGGGCCAACCTCAACGGAACCCTGCACCGCTTGCTTATAGATGGCGGTGAGCACGTCCCGCCCGTTGATGCGCACGGTGCGAGCCGCGGCCCGGTTGACGCAGAGCACCTGGCGGTGTGTGGTCATGTGCTGCTTATATGGATGCCTCCCGGCTGACAAGCGCAATCGGTGTGGTGTGGTGAAGAAGTCGGCTGCGTCCTTATATCCGGCCTTGATTGCATGAACGGCTTGGTTGCCCAAGCTGCTTGTGCTGGCCCCGATGCATATCCGCT
>JBJTHI010000018.1:0-3912 GCA_046094425.1 Burkholderiales bacterium
CACCACTGCACCATGGCGTCTTGCACACCGGCGTAGGCGGAATAACTTTTGGTGAGGCTCACCGGCAGCGCGGCACTGTTGACCAAGTGCAAAAGCGCCACTGTCAAGATGAAAGCACCGAAGAACCAGTTCGCCACGTAAATATGTCGAACCTTACGAATACCGAGGGTGCCGAAAAACACAATCGCATAAGCCACCCAGACCACGGTGATGAGAATGTCGATCGGCCACTCCAGTTCGGCATATTCTTTGCCGCTGGTGTAGCCCAGGGGCAAAGAGATGGCCGCCAGCAATATCACCAACTGCCAGCCCCAGAACGTGAAGGCTGCCAAACCGCCGCCGAACAAACGCACTTGGCAAGTGCGCTGCACCACGTAGTAGCTGCTGGCAAACAAGGCGCAACCGCCAAACGCAAAAATCACCGCATTGGTGTGCAAGGGCCGCAAACGGCCAAAGCTCAACCAGGGAACGCCAAAGTTCAATTCCGGCCAGGCCATTTGCGCGGCAATCACCACGCCCACCAACATGCCCACCACACCCCACAGCACAGCGGCCAGGGTGAAGTGGCGAACGACGGTGTCGTTGTAGTAACTCTCAGTGCTCGTTGTTGTGATGCCAGGGCTGGCCATGAGTGTGCTCCTCGCTGCTCAAAAAAGTAGTGGGTGAAATAGCCGACCCAAAGACAATCTGAAGAACACCGTTCGCCCTGAGCTTGCCGAAGGGCCGTGAGAACCAACCCAAGGACTTCGACAGGCTCAGTCCGAACGGCTTTTTTTTCTGCGGTAGTGCCTCAAGCGTCGTGCTTCAAATCGTGTCGTTATTGTTTGGGCTGCGGCACGGCGGGCACTTGATCTTGGTCAAGCTGCGTTGCATCTCTTTGCAATTGCTCTTCAAAAATTCGTTCGCCTTCACGCTCCAAGTCCTCAAACTGGCCCGCCTTCAAAGCCCAGGCGAAGACACCCAGCACCAAAAATGCCAGCACGACAGACAAAGGAATGAGCAAGTAAAGAATGTCCATCAGGATGTTGGATTCAAATCGCCTGCCTGGGTATCGGCACCACATCAGTCGCCAAACGCAAGGCATTCAGTACCACCAGCAGCGACGACATCGCCATACCCAGGCCCGCCGCCCACGGTGGCAAGTAGCCCAACAAGGCCAAGGGCACACAGGCCGCGTTGTAGAGCGCAGCCCAGAACAAGTTCTGGCGAATGATGCGCAGAGTGCGTTGTGCCAAGAGCCAAGTGCCCGGCACATCGGACAGGCAACCTGACATCAGCACCACGTCGGCATGGACTTGTGTCAAGGCGGCGGGTGAACAGGCCGCCCCCGCATTCGCAAAAGCAAAAGACACATCGGCCTGGGCCAATACCGGGCCATCGTTCAAACCATCGCCCACCATGAGCACGCAGTGGCCCTGTTGCTGTGCCAAGCGCACAGCGGACAATTTGTCTTCGGGCGTTGCTGATCCTTGGGCGGCTGCCACACCTAAACGCTGCGCCATGGACAGCACGCGGTGGTGTTGGTCGCCGGAGAGCAACGAAACTTGCAACCCACTTTGCTGCAAACCAGCCACGCTGGAGACCGCATCAGGCCGCAAGCTCTCCTGCAACGCAAAACAATAAACGACCGTACTGCCGCAAGCCCACCATAGTTCAAGCACCTCGCCGGGGGTTGATGTGCGCTCAGGCACAGCACCGACCCAAGAGCTGGATCCCAAACGCCATACCCTGCCCTCACGGTCTCGCCCCTGCAGACCGCAGCCAGGGTGCTCCTGCACGTCTGTCCAATCAGCGGATTGGCCAGCATCGTGGCCACAAGCATCTACCAGAGCGCGCGACAAAGGGTGTGCGGACCAAGCCGCCAAACCCGCTGCCTGAGCCAACACGGCCCCAGCCTCGCGTCTTGTCAATATCGTTGAACCAGAACCCGAGGAATCCGCAGAAGCCAGGTGCCGCACGGCTTTCAGCGCCATGTGGTCTTCGGTCAGGGTGCCGGTTTTATCCAAAAAAACACGGTTCACCTTGCACAAGGTTTCCAGCACGTCCAAGCGCCGCAGCAGCACGCCGCGTTTGGCGAGCTGGCCTGCGGCCACCAGCAGCGACACGGGCGTGGCCAGCGACAAAGCGCAAGGGCAAGTGACGATGAGCACCGACACTGCCACCCAAACGGCACGGCTGGGATCCCAGAAAGACCACAGCGCCGCCGCCCCCGCTGCCAGCAACAACACGGCCCACAGAAACGGGCCCGCCCAGCGGTCAGCCAGTTGCACCTCGCCGGGCTTTTGGGTGATGGCGCTGCGCATCAAATTTTGAATTTGCGCAAAACGGGTGTCGTCGCCGCAGCGCTGCACGCGAACCAACACCGGGGCACCCATGTTGACGCTACCGGCCAGCAACCCCTCCCCGGCCACTTTGCGCACAGTCAGCGCTTCACCGGTGAGCAGGGCTTCGTTGACCTCGGTGGTACCTGAAAGCAAAACCCCATCTGCCAGCAAACGCTGTCCCACAGGCACACGCACACAGTCCCCCACGCGCAACTGCCGTGGCGCAACCCACTCACTACCGCCCGCTTCCGTCACTCGCTCGACGGCCTCCTGGTGGTGGGCCAGCAAACCCTCCAACTGCGAGGCCACGCGATGACGTGCACGCTGTTCCAACCAACGTCCACCCAGCAGGAAAAACACGAACATCGACAGGGAGTCGAAATACACCTCAGTACCAAACACTCCCCCTGGCTCGAACGTGGCAGCGCTGCTGGCGATGAACATCACCGCGATGCCTAAGGCCACCGGTACATCCATGCCGATACGCCGCGTTCGCACGCTGCGCCACAAACCGCTGAAAAATGGACGGCTGGAAAACAGCAGCACCGGTATGCAAAGCAACCAGGCGGCCCACTGCAACAGCCGCAGTTGGTCTGCCGGAATCTCACCCGCTTGCACAAAGTAGGCCGGGGTGGAGACCATCATGATTTGCATCATGCAAAAACCCGACACAAACACGCGCCACAGCAACAGGCGGTTGTCCTGGATGCGCAATTGCCGCGCACTCGCGGCCACATCGGGCACGGCGTCGTAACCGGCTTTCTGCACGGCCGCCACCAGGTGGGACAGACGAGTTTCTTGAGGCGACCAGCGCACCTGCGCCCGCTCAGACGCCGCATGCACCTGCGCCTGCCGCACCCCAGGCACGGCGCGCAGCGCGGCTTCTATGGGTGCCGCACAGGCCGCGCAATCTATGCCCGAGAGGCGCAAATGCGAGACCGCCTCGCGGCGACCGTCGGCGGCAGTGTGCCACTCGGTATAAGCCCCTTGCTCCGCGGGGTCGTCCAGCAAACTGAAGCCCTGCGGGGGGTCGGTGGCAGCGCGAGGCCCAGTGGTCAGCGGCAGGGTGGAGGCGGTGGGAGGCGACACCCCGATAATCTAGGCTCTACTCCCGAGCTGGAACATGATCTACATCAACACACGGCGTTGTCTGGCACTTCTTTCCTCCCTGGCTCTGGCCTTGTCCGTGACAGTTCAAGCGCAAAGTCAAGGCCAGCCACAGAAATTGCCCACCACCGAGATCATGGCAGGCATGCACCGCATTCAAGCCATGGTGGCGCAAACACCCGATGAGCGCAGCACCGGTCTGATGTACCGCAAAGAGATGGCCCCAAACGAAGGCATGCTCTTCATCTTTGAACAGCCCGCCACCCAGTGTTTTTGGATGAAAAACACCCTGCTGCCGCTGTCAGCCGCCTTCATCCAAGACGATGGCCGCATCGTCAACATCGCCGACATGAAACCGCAAAGCACCGAGAGCCACTGCTCCAAAGAGCCGGTGCGTTATGTGCTGGAAATGCACCAAGGTTGGTTTGCCAAGCGTGGGCTGAAAGCCGGGTCTCAACTCACGGGTGTGGCGTCCAGGCGT
>JBJTHI010000019.1:0-2659 GCA_046094425.1 Burkholderiales bacterium
GGGCAATACCTTGCCGACCGTGAACGACGCCCGCATCAACCTGAACAACCAGCCTTGGTCTTCGCCGGTGGTGATGAATGCAGACACCTACTCGTTGCGTTACACCCAGCGTATCAACCCAGAGTGGCGCTGGACGGCGCATGCCGCCAGCCAACGCCTGCTCACCCAAGACCGCTTGGCCTTCCCCTACGGTTGCAGTGCAGAGAACAATTACGACCGATATTGCAGCGACGGCAGCTTCGACCTTTACGACTACCGCAGCGAAAACGAGAGTCGCCACCGGCACGCGCTGGAGCTGGCGGTGCATGGCCAATTCAAAACCGGTTCGCTCCAGCACCGGCTGTCTTGGGGCGTGCAGCAAAACAAACTGATTCAACGTTTTCAGATGCAGGCCTACAACTATGTGGGCACGGGCAATGTGCAGGGCACAGCCGTCACCGCAGCCGACCCGGCGCTGACCGACCAAAACACCAACCGCGATGAGCGCAGCACCGAGTTTTTCGTGCGCGACGCCATCCAACTCACCTCCGACCTCACTGCATGGCTGGGCCTGCGCCACAGCCGTTTGGAGCGCGACAGCATTCGCACCAATGGCTCGCGCGCCACCAGTTACCAGCAGTCGTTCACCACACCGTGGCTGGCGGCCAGCCTGGCGTTGAATCCATCCACCACGGTTTACGCCAGTTGGGGCCAAGGCATAGAGAGCGACGTGGCTCCCAACCGCGCGCGTTTTACCAATGCTGGCCAAGCCCTGCCCGCGCTGCGCAGCCGCCAAACGGAAGTGGGCCTGAAGAACAGCGGCGGCCCGTGGAGTTGGTCACTCGCTTGGTTCGACATCAGCCGCCCCGTGTCGGCCAGCATCGGGCTAGAGTGCTTCAGCGACACCCCCGGCAACACCTGCACCCGCCAAACAGACGGCCAAGCACGCCACCAAGGCATTGAGGCTAGCAGCACCGTGCGCAGCGGCCCTTGGACGCTGCAGGGCGGCTTGCAGTGGTTGCATGCCCGCAGGCAAAACAGCCAAGACGCCACCCTCAACGGCAAAACGCCCGTCAACGTGCCCGCCACCACCGTCAAACTGCAAGCCCGCTACGACGTGGCCGCCCTGCCCGGACTGGCACTGCTGGGCGATGTGGTGTCTGAGAGCCGCCGCCAGGTGCTGCCCGATAACAGCGTGAGCATTCCCCGCACGCAGCAGGTGGACTTGGGCCTGCGCTACCGCCACACCAGCGCAAGCAGCCCGTCCGCAACGCAGTGGATATGGCGTGTAGGCGTGAGCAATGTGTTCGACCAACGCCGCTGGCGCGAATCGCCCTACCAGTTCGACCATGTCTACCTCTACCCCATGGCACCAAGAACCTGGCGCCTGTCGGTGCAAACCGATCTTTGAAAGCCGTCTCCAACCTCCTGCGGTAGCCAAAGACCGAAAATACTGGCTATAATCTAGGGCTCAATTCCTCGATAGCTCAGTCGGTAGAGCGCCGGACTGTTAATCCGTAGGTCCCTGGTTCGAGCCCAGGTCGAGGAGCCAAGAAAATCAACGGGTCACGTCAAAAGCGTGGCCCGTTTTGTTTTTGGGGTTTGTACCGACGGTGTGTTTGCGAGCAACGGTAGCGCCACAGTCATGCGAGGTGGCATGATTTCGTGCAGGGTGGATTTCAACTTTGGCCGCACTCTTGCATCGTCAACCCCTTGCGAGGTCAACCCCATGAAACTCGTTTCTCGACTCACCCACGCAGTCATCGCAGCGCTGGCTTTTTTGGTCAGCTTCTCCGCATTGGCTCAAGCAGCGCCGGAATACTTCCGCGAGGAATTCCTGCCACCCGCAGGCAAAGGCGCGTCGGTGTTGGTCATCTCAGGCCAACTCGGCCCCGAGCAGCGCCGCGCCTTCGCCAAAGACGTTGCCGCTCTGGGCTATTACGTGATGTTGCTCGATGGGAATGACACACTCACCCGCAGCAAACCGTCAGCCCAAATTGTTCGCCACGCCATCACCGGCATGCTGGCATCGCCGAACAACACGTCGAAGAAGGTAGCCGTGGTGGGGTTTTCCATGGGCGGTGGCGGCAGCTTGGCGCATGTGATCACACTGAGTGATTTGGTACACGGTGCCGTGCTGTACTACCCCGCAACCAACTGGATTCAAAACGTGGACGGATTGGCAGGGCGAATTCAAATACCGCTGCTGTTCTTGGCCGCCGTCAAAGACACCTACAAAGACTGCTGTGTGATTGATCGCGCCCGCGAGATTGCAACGGCTGCGAATGCAAAAGGTAAATCAGTGGAATTGGTGGAGTACGCCGAAGCAAACCACGGCTTCGACCTAACGGGCAGCGCCTACCGGCACGACTACACACGCGATGCTTGGAAACGCACTGAGGCGGCGTTGAAAACTTGGCATGAGGTGGGGGCGAAGTGAGGGGGGCCAAAAGGCAAGACCTCGACGTCACAGAACTGGGAGCAGCGCCGACGCAACCCCACCGGTCCAGTCGCCGCATTACTCAAGATCGTGTCAGCCGCGCCTGAGGTGGCGATCAAGTCCTAACACGGCTGAATGAGTTAGGGTGGCACGGCCGATAAACGCTATTTGGTTGAGTGGCGCAGGGGAATCGCACCCCCGCGCTCTCCCAGAACCGTACGTGAATCTCTCGATTCATAC
>JBJTHI010000020.1:0-3992 GCA_046094425.1 Burkholderiales bacterium
CAGCGGATATGCATCGGGGCCAGCACAAGCAGCTTGGGCAACCAAGCCGTTCATGCAATCAAGGCCGGATATAAGGACGCAGCCGACTTCTTCACCACACCACACCGATTGCGCTTGTCAGCCGGGAGGCATCCATATAAGAGACACATGGGCTGGATGGGTTTGGTGCTGGGCCTCGTGGCCGCGTGGTTCATTGGCGAGCTCGTGGGTTGGCATGGGGGTGGCCTGGTGGTGCTGGGCGGTTTGGGCGGCTGGCTCATCAGCCGTTTGCAGCAGCGCCTCACACGCACTGAAAACCAGTTCACGCTGGAGTTGAAAAACCTGCGCGAACAGGTAGCAGCCTTGCAAGGCGCATCCACCGAGAAAGCCGCGGCCAGCACGATCAACGAAGCGGCCCCCACCCGCGAGGCAATCGAGGCCCCGGCGTTTCAACCTTTACCCACCGCCGCGCCGGTCACCGTGGCACCCACGCTGGCCGCTGCAACTGCGGCCCGCCCCACAAGCAGCGTCACAAGCAACGCCTCAGGCGAGCCAGATTGGTTCGACACCTTGCCCGGCCAAGCACCGGCCACCGCCGTCCCCACACACAAAGCCCTCTCGCTGGAAGCAGACGAAAAGTCCCTGCACATCACCAGCTCACTCGGTGCCAGCTTGCGCGCGTGGTTCACGGGTGGCAACACCATCGTGCGGGTGGCGGTGTTGATTTTGTTCATTGGTGTGGCCTTCTTGTTGCGTTACGCCGCCGAGCACACCACGGTGCCCATTGAGTTGCGCTTGATGGGCGTAGTGGTGGTCGGCGTGGTGCTGGTGGTGCTGGGGCGGCGGCTGTTGCACAAGCGGCGCGGGTATGCGCTCTCGCTGCAAGGGGCGGGAGTGGGCATGGTCTACCTCACACTCTTTGCTGCCTACCGTCTATATGGGCTGATGCCTGCGAGCTTGGCCTTTGGTTTGCTCGGCCTCATGGCCGCCATCACCGCCGTGTTGGCTGTGAGCCAAAACGCCTTGCCGCTGGCGGTGCTGGGGTTTGGTGGTGCTTTTCTTGCGCCCGTGCTCACCAGCACTGGCCAGGGCAGCCATGTGGGCTTGTTCAGCTACTGCTTGTTGTTGAATTTGGCGATTGCATGGATCGCACAACGCCAAGCCTGGAAGCTGCTCAACCTGGTGGGCTTTTTCTTCACCTTCACGCTGGC
This sequence comes from Burkholderiales bacterium, assembly GCA_046094425.1. GTDB lineage: Bacteria > Pseudomonadota > Gammaproteobacteria > Burkholderiales > Burkholderiaceae_C > JANPCX01. The sequence goes on from JBJTHI010000020.1 coordinate 1,191, forward strand.
CGGTGCCTGGGGGGCCAAGGCCTACACGGCAGACCACTTTTGGACGACGGAGCCCTTCCTCATCATCCACTTCTTGCTCTACCTCTTCATTGCCGTGCAGTACACGCGGCAAATCTTGAAGACTGAAACCCATGCAGGCCCGGCCTTGCCTGCGGTCGATGGCAGCTTGCTTTTTGGCGTGCCCATCGTGGCCTTCGGCTTGCAAGCAGCCATGTTGAAAGACCAAGCTTTGGCGCTGGCGGCGAGTGCGGCGGTGCTCTCGGCCATCTACCTGCTCGTGGGCCGCTGGTTGTGGCAACAAGCAGGAAAACAAATGCTGTTGCTGGTGGAAGGCTTGCTGGCCTTGGGTGTGATTTTCCTGGCCCTGGTGGTGCCCTTGGCCTTGGATGCGAAGTGGACGGCGGCCGCTTGGGCGATCCAAGGTGTGGGCGTGCTCTGGGTAGGCCTGCGCCAACGCCGCTGGTGGGCAGCCGGCATGGGTTTGTTGTTGCAAGGCGGCGCGGCGCTGACGTTTTGGACTGCGGTGTCCAGCCGCGTCTCGGGCTGGGCGGTGGATCAAGGCTTGGTACCGGCCCAAGACTTCACACCGTTTTTGAACACCGAGTTTTTGGGTGTATTCATTCTGGCCGCAGCGGCGCTCTTCAGCGCGCGTTTGCTGCGGCAACAAGCTGCACCTGATGAGTTTGAACAGCCCACAGGCCTCCAGCCACTGGCCCAGCCCCTGCACCTGTTGATGATGGGCTTGGGCGTGGCCCAACTGTGGTGGTTCGGTTGGTTCGAGTTGGTTGCCTGGCCGCAGTCCCTGCTGGAAGCCAGCACCTTGGGCGTCGCTTGGAGTGCTGCCTTGGCCGTGATCTTTGAATTCGCGCAGCGCCGCATGCGTTGGCCCGAATTGCGCTGGCCCGCGCTGGTGCTGATGCTGCTGGCTCTGCTCGAATCCACCGCTGGCGTCTTGAACCACTTTGGTTCTGTGAGCGCAAGTTGGACGCGCCTGGCCACCCACTGGGGCTGGCTGGAAGCGCTGGGCCTGGTGGCGCTCAGTCTGTGGTTACTCCGCCGCCAACAAGGCAGCGAACCCCAGCACTGGCAAACCGCCCCAGGCGTGGTGCTGGCTTGGTACGCCATGCTGCAAAGTGGTTTGTTGCTTTACACAGTCGGTGCCCACCTGGTGGCCCGCCACGAGGGCTGGACGCCTGCCGCCGCCATGCTGCTGCCCACCTTGATTGCGCTGTTCTTGATCGGGCGCGCAGCCTTGCAACGTTTCCCGGTTGGCGAGCAATTGATGGCTTACCGCCGCTTCGTCTTCCAACCTTGGCAAGTGTTACTCGCCCTGTGGGTGCTGGCCGTGAATGCGTTTTCCGACGCCAGCATGGCCCCATTGCCCTACCTGCCCTTGCTCAATCCCATCGACCTTGCGCATGGTTTGATCTTGGTTTACTGCATTCGTTTGTCGCGCCTGGGCACCTTGGACCATGCTCAAACGCCCACCACCCCCTGGGCCAAAGCCGTGATGGCTCTGCTAGCGTTTTGGTGGCTCAATTCCCTGTTGATCCGCACCCTGCACCACTGGGCCGGTACGCCCCTGTGGGAGAGCGGCGCACTCGACTCGGCCTTGGTGCAAACCAGCCTCACGGTGCTGTGGACTCTCAGTGCCTTGGTCACCATGCTCTACGCCACACGCAAAGCCTCCGCAACCCAAGCGCGGCGGCTGTGGATGGTGGGCGCGGCCTTGCTCGCGGTGGTGGTACTCAAACTGTTTGTGGTGGACTTGTCCAATGTGGGCACCTTGCAGCGCATCGTTTCCTTCCTCGCAGTGGGTGGTTTGATGCTGGTGATTGGGTATGTGTCGCCCATGCCGCCTGCTGCCACAGCCGTCAACAAGGAACAATCACCATGAGCCACCAAATGCGAATCGTTGAACTCGGACGCATGTTGGGTGTTGCGACGCTGCTGACGCTGACGGCATCGCTTGCGGCCAAAGACACCTCTGGCGAAACCGGCGACCTCAGTCAGCGTTATGGATCAATAGCCCCCCTCACCTTGGTACCCCAAGAGGGATTGCAACGCTTGAGCCTGCCCCTGCCCGTTCTGCAAGCCTCACGCAGCAGCACAGGGAACAGCATGTGGGCCGATGTGCGTGTGCTCGATGCCGCCGGTCGCCCCGTGCCCATCGCGTGGTTGCCCAGCGCACCAGTGGCAAGCGCAGAGAACGAGGGCAACCTCACCTCTGCTCCCCTGCCGCGCTTTGCTTGGCCCAGTGCGGCAAGCGCCAACAACAGCACCGTGGGGGTAGAGGCTCAAGACCTTCGTGTGCAGATCAATAGCGCTGGTGCCGTGGTCAAAATTGAATTGAATCGCCCAGCGCCAGCAAGCACAAGCAACACCGCCGCCATTCCACGGATCTGGCTGCTGGACTTGAGCGCCCTGCCCCGCCCTGGCCGTCCTATCGCCCAACTGCAACTGGACTGGCCCGCCAGCGCACAAGGTCTGAGCAGCCGTGTGGAGGTAGAAGGCAGCATGGATGCCCAGCGCTGGAGCCCCATCACCTCCGGCCCCTTGTTGGAACTGCCCGCGATGAACGCGGCGGCGGCCGCATCAGATGCCTCAGCGACTTCAACCGCTTCAGCGCCCACAACGCTTGCCCCCAGCGTCAAACACGTGAACTGGCCGACAGGCCTGCCCATGCCGCGTTACCTGCGTTTGAGTTTTGACCAACCCTTGGCCTTGAGCCAGGCCCAACTGCGCTGGTCGCCCGCCGCTCCACCCGTTCAACTCAGCACCACCCCCGTGCAGTTCCAACCC
>JBJTHI010000021.1:0-12893 GCA_046094425.1 Burkholderiales bacterium
TCCATGCGAGCAAGGAAGGCTGCTTTGCGGGTGACTTTGCTGTGCGCGTCGAATCCAGCCATCGCCAAGGTGCTTTGTGTGTTCATCGCTCTATAACGCCTTTGCTTCAATATGCGTGGACTTGTTCAGCGTTTCCTTAACATTGACACCGGAACCAGCGGCCAAGGCGGTGCCTTGTTCGGTCGCCAGGCTTTTGTCGGATTGGCCGGTGGCTTTGGCGCTGTGCGTTTGGGCCGTCAGTATTCTCCGATGGACGATGTGGCTGGCATGGTCGGCACCAAAAATTTACTACGTTCTCAGTGTGGTGCCCATCATTGGAAACGGCGACTACAACCGCGTCAACAATGCCATCACTTACCTCACGCCCAACTTGGGTGGCTTCACTGCCCAGTTGCAGTACAGCCTCGGTGCTGAGAATCAGAACACCAACTCGAGCAAAGACTTCCAGAAACAGTACAGCATGCATGCGATGTACAGCGGTGGCCCGGTGTCGGCTGGTTTGTCGGTGATGCGAGTGATTGACAGCAACGGAACCACTGCGGGCAAACAAGGCATAGACGCCGTATTGGCAGTAGCGGCCTACGACTTTGGCTTTGCCAAGTTCACCGGCTACTACGACCAAGAAGACAAACTTCCTGGCACCGCCAAAATGAAGGTCTACGGTTTGTCTGCAGCGATTCCCTTTGGAGCAACCACTTTGGCTCTAGGCGCGGCGCAAGCGAAAAACGTCAACGGTTCTTCTGCTTCCGGTGACGACGCCAACCTGTTCACCGTGCAGCTCACGCACAACCTGTCCAAACGCACCGCGTTGTACGCACACTTCACGGCAGTGGATAACGATTCAGCCGCTTCTTTGGGCTTCAACAGCCCCACCGCTGGGTCCAACTCCAACGGCGTGCAGTTCGGCGTTCGCCATCGCTTTTGAGTGACAGCAGTGGCATAGGGTAGAAGTCGTTGACGGCGATTGTCGCCATGACTTCTATGCATTCACTGCGCCACTGCGGCAGCAGCTACCCCATTGGTGGCTGCTGCTTTTTTTTCCTCTCGATGCCTCTTCCGTGGCGGAAATACAATCGTGAGTTCGAGGCACAGGCCAGCGTTGACCTTGGCCTTGCCAACAACCCTTGGCCGCAAGGGGTGATGCGGCGGTGTCACTCAACACAGGGGCATAGTTTGCGCGCTATCCCACTTGAGCTGGATGGCAATCACCTGGTCGCGGTTGCCAGAGATGGACAGAAAAAGGGGCTGAAGTATGGAGTCTTTGTTTTGTCTGGCGTACACCAGTTCGGCGACAAGAATGCTGATGGAGGTGGGCCTGGAAAAGCTGCTCACGGATGCGCGCAGCCGCAACTGGTCTTTGGGTGTCACGGGCGTTTTGCTGTACGACGATGGCAATTTTTTTCAGTACTTGGAAGGTCAGCGTCAGGCCCTGCACCAAGTGTATGAGCGCATACAACACTCGCGTCAACACCACAACTTGATTGAGCTGGTTCAACAGCCCATACAAAAGCGGGAGTTCCTGAACTGGAATATGGGTCTGTGTCGTGTGATGTCCTCGGAATTGCTGCGTTTGTCCAGTGCAGCTTGGTCCCAAGATTTGCTGACAGCACAGTCTAACGAAGTGTCTCAGTCGGACGGGCTGGTATTGCTGCTGGATTTCTGGTTGCGGGCCGGACGTTGGTTGCACCACTGACAGAGAAAACGTCAGTAGGGCGGGCAGTGAATCCAAGGCTGGGGCGCAAAATCTCGCGCTCGCTCATGTTGATTGAACAAGGCAGGCGCTGCGTAGTGGGTGCATCGGGTCGCTACTGCTTTGCACCAGCCGCCTGTGCCAAGCGCTGTTGTTGTGCCTGCTGCGCCAACAAAGCCGCATCAGTCAACGCCGTTTGGGTGTCCCAACCTTGCAGATGCCGTATGGCAATTTGGCTCAGTGCCGCCATCCACTCTTGCTGGTCGTTGAGGCAAGGTATGTAGTGAAAACTCTCGCCGCCCGCTTTGAGAAAAGCCTCGCGTGCTTCCATGCCTATTTCTTCTAAGGTTTCCAGGCAGTCTGATGTGAAACCGGGGCAGGCCACATCCACCCGTTTCACGCCCTGCTGGGCCAAGGCGATCAAGGTGGGTTCGGTATAGGGTTGCAGCCACTTGGCTTTTCCAAAACGGCTTTGAAAAGTGACCACCAGTTGGTCTTTACTCAAACTCAATCTTTCGCCCAACAACCTTGCGGTTTTTAAGCACTCGCAGTGGTAGGGATCACCCAGCAGCAAGGTTCTCTCTGGCACGCCATGAAAACTCAGCACCAGCTTATCGGCCCGACCCTCCACTTGCCAATGGTCTTGAATACGTTTGGCTAATGCGCCGATGTAGCCAGTGTCGTCGTGGTAATGGTTGACGAAACGAAACTCCGGAAGGTGGCGGGTATGTTGACCCCAGCGATACACCGCGTCACACACACTGGCGGTGGTGGGGCCAGAGTATTGCGGGTAAAGGGGCAATACCAACACCCGCTTCACGCCGCCTTTTTTCAACTCGTTGAGTACATTGGCAATTGAGGGCGTCCCATAGCGCATGGCGTAACGCACCGCCACTTGATGGCCACGTTCGCCCAAAAAACCTTGCAGCAGTTTGGCCTGTTTGTCTGTCCACACCCGCAGCGGTGAGCCCTCGGGTGTCCACACACTGGCGTATTTGCGTGCCGACTTGGCGGGTCGAACGCGCAAGATGATGCCGTGGAGAATCAGCATCCACAGCAGGCGAGGAATCTCCACCACGCGGCGGTCTGCCAAAAATTCAGCCAAGTAGCGGCGCAGCGCGGGGGCAGTGGGTTCGTCGGGTGTACCTAAATTGCACAGCAGCACGGCAGTTGGGGGTAGCCCCGGAGTTTGGCCGTGGGTGTAGGGAGGCTCAGGGGAAAATCGCATGACGGTGAGGGACTGAAGGTGAACCAACGTTGAACAACGTGGCCGAATTGTCACCGCAATGCACACCACCTATGAATAAGGTCAACCTTCCAGATTGCACCAGCGGTTGATGTCTGTGTTGACTTGGGTCAGGTCCAAGGGTTTGATCCAGTAACCCACAAAACCAGCCTCACGTGCGCGTGCCAGATCATCGGCATAGGCGTCGGCAGAACACATGACGGCAGGCGTGTGCTGTAGCTCAGCGCGAGCCCGCAGTTTCTTCAGCAAGGCGTAGCCCGTGTCATCAGGCAAGTTGGCGTCCAGCACGATGAGGTTTGGCACCCAAGCGGTGTCTTCGTTCAAGCACGCCAGCGCCTCGACGGCGGTTTCAAAACACCGCAGATCGATGTCACTGCGCAGCCGCATGGCCTCTTCAAACAGCACTGCATTCAGGCGGTTGTCTTCCACATACAGCATGCGCAGTAGCTGCGTTTGCTGAGGGTACTGTTCGTTGTGGCTCATGGCACCGTTGAGTTAATGAAACAACAGGCCGCGACTCTAACGGACAATCTCTACACACTTTGATGATGAGGCGTGTTCAAACAAAAATTTGTTGGGTTGGAAGTATGAAATTTTCCCAAGTTGCGGCACTCACGATTGATTTGGACGATACGCTTTGGCCAGTTTGGCCCGCCATTGAACGGGCCGAGTTGCGCTTGCATGCTTGGCTGGTCGTGCATGCACCGGCTTTTGCGCAAGCGGTGGATGTTCAAGGTTTGCGTTTGCTGCGCGATGATGTTGCGACAGAACATCCACAGTGGGCGCATGACTTCACCGCGATCAGGATTGAGAGCTTGCGTCGAGGTTTGAGTCGGCACGGCTACAGCCCTGATTTGGCCGAGCCCGCGTTTGAAGTATTTTTCGCGGCCAGGCACGAGGTGGAGTTTTATGCCGATGTGCAGGTCGCGCTGCAACGCCTGTCTTCACGCTTCCCCTTGTTGGCCCTGAGCAATGGCAACGCCAACGTGCAGCGTGTGGGTTTGAGCGATTTTTTCGTTGGCACGGTGAACGCCAAACAAGTGGGCGTGGGCAAGCCCGATGCACGCATCTTCCAACGTGCTTGCGCCACCTTGAATCTGCCCGCCGCCCGTGTGCTGCATGTGGGTGACGATTTGGATTTGGATGTGGCCGGTGCGCAAGCGGCAGGACTGCAAGCGGTGTGGGTGCGCCGCAGCGACACGGCCCATGCGCATCGACCAAGTTCTGCCCACACTGTGGCGGACTTGTTGACTCTGGCGGAGTGCTTAGGTTGTTAGCTAAACAGACTCACAAATCACCCGGCTGGGTGTCTGAGAACTTCAGCACCTCAAAGCGTACACAGGGCGCAGTGATGTCGGTGGGCGAGGCGCCCAAACCAATCACGCCACTGCCGTGTAAGGTGCAACTGCTGCGGCGTAGGCTGACCACTTCTTTGTCGTTAGCGAAACGCACATAGGTGCCGTTGTAGCTGAGGTCACTGAGTGAAAAGGTGCCACCGTGCCAATCAACCCTGGCATGGGAGCGGGAGACGCGGCTGTCGTCTATGCAGTAAGTGGCTTGTGAGCTGCGCCCCAACACCACGGGCAGTTTCTGCGGGGAATAGACTCGGTTCAAATCCATCCAGGTCAGGCGTATGCCCTCGGGGTCGGGTGAGGCGGTGAGTTCGCCGTAGGCGGTGGCAGCGGAGTCGCTGGGTTTCAAGGTTTCCAGCAGGTATACGTGCACGGGCTCCGCCCGGCCGCGCAATTGCATGCGGTCTAGGCTGCGAAAGCGGGCTTGCGAGGTCGAGGGCAAGTCTTCCACCACCACGGATGTGGCCAGGGTTTCGTTGTCGCCAGCATGGTCGAGTAAACGTGCGGCTACGTTCACCGCGTCGCCAAAACAGTCGCCTGACATCTCCACCACTTCGCCACGCGCCAAACCCACTTGCAATTTGAGCGCTGGCATTTTTGCCAAGGGAATTTCCAGCCCCGGCAGTGGCATGGTGGACGAGGCATGCCCGTGCGCGGCAATGCGCTCAAGCGAGTCGTGCATTTCGTCGGCAGCTTGAATTGCTGAAGCCGAGTCGGCGAACATGGCCATGAGGCCATCGCCCAGTGTCTTCACCACCGTGCCTCCGCAATGCGTGACCACACGGCAAGCCAATGCCACGCTTTGCGTCACCACGGCCGTGGCATTGGCATTGCCCATCAACTCATACAGCGCCGTGCTGCCGCGTAAATCGGCGAACAGGACGGTGCGTTGTATCAGTTCAGACACAGAGAGGTGGCCTTCGTTCGATCAGAACTTATACGGGTACGTCCGCAGCTTGTGCGTTCCGCGCAAGTTGCACTGCCCCCGCTGCGCGGGTGCTGCTGCCTTTGGCATCTCGTACTTGGTCATTTTTCTCTCTTTCAAAGATTGTCCAAGTACGTCCGCAGCTTGTGCGTTCCGTGCAAGCTGACGTGCACTTGCTGCACAAGTGCTGCTGCCTTCGGCATCACGTACTTTATCCATTCTCTTTCAGAGATTGTCCAAGTACGTCCGCAGCTTGTCCGAGCGGCTGGGGTGCTTGAGTTTGCGTATGGCCTTAGCTTCAATTTGGCGGATGCGCTCGCGGGTCACGTCAAATTGCTTACCCACTTCTTCCAAGGTGTGATCCGTGCTCATTTCGATGCCAAATCGCATGCGCAACACCTTGGCTTCGCGGGGGGTGAGGCTGTCCAGAATGTCTTTCACCACATCACGCAAACCGGCTTGCATGGCCGCTTCGATAGGCGCGGTGTTGTTGGTGTCTTCAATGAAGTCGCCCAGGTGGGAATCATCGTCGTCACCAATGGGTGTTTCCATGGAAATCGGCTCTTTGGCGATCTTCATGATCTTGCGGATCTTGTCTTCCGGGATCTCCATCTTCTCGGCCAGCGTGGGGGCATCGGGCTCGAAACCGAACTCTTGCAAATGTTGGCGCGACAAGCGGTTCATCTTGTTGATGGTTTCGATCATGTGCACCGGAATACGAATCGTGCGGGCTTGATCGGCAATCGAGCGTGTGATGGCTTGGCGGATCCACCAGGTGGCATAGGTCGAGAACTTGTAGCCTCGGCGGTATTCAAATTTGTCCACCGCTTTCATCAAACCAATATTGCCTTCTTGAATCAAGTCCAAGAACTGCAAACCGCGGTTGGTGTATTTTTTGGCAATTGAAATCACCAGGCGCAAATTGGCCTCGATCATTTCTTTCTTGGCGTCACGCGAAGACTTCTCGCCTTCGTTCATGCGTTTGTTGATGCCCTTCAAATCTTCCAGGGGCACCACGGCGCGGGCTTGTTGATCCACCAGTTTTTTCTGCAACTCTTGCACCGGTGGTAAGTGGCGCGACAGCACCGCGCTATAAGGTTTGGCAAGCGCCACCTCTTTCTCGGCCCACTTCAGATTCAGCATATTGGGCGGGAAGTACTTGATGAAGTACTCCTGCGGCATGCCACATTTGTCCACCAAAATTTTGCGCAACTCGCGTTCGTAGCGGCGCACGTCGTCTACCTGCGAGCGCAAAATGCCGCAAAGTTTTTCAATGGTTTTAACAGTGAAACGAATCGTCATCAGCTCGCTGCTGATGGCTTGTTGCGATTTGTTGTACGAGGGCGATTGGTAGCCTTCTTTTTCAAACGCTTTGCGCATCTTGTCGAAGTTGATGCGCAGATTGGCGAACTTGGCCAGCGCAGCGGTTTTCAACTCTTCTAATTTTTTAGTGAGCGCTTTGCTGCCGCCCGCGCCGTCGTCGTCATCATCGTCGTCAAAGAAGTCCACGTCTTCTTCGGCCACATAGTCGTCGGCTTCGCCTTCCGATACAAAACCGTCCACCACTTCAGAGATTTGCATCTCACCGGCGGCAATTTTGTCCGCATAAACCAAAATTTCAGCGATGGTGGTGGGCGACGCACTGATGGCCAGCATCATCGACTGCAAGCCGCCCTCAATGCGTTTGGCGATTTCAATTTCGCCTTCGCGGGTGAGCAACTCCACTGTGCCCATTTCGCGCATGTACATGCGAACGGGGTCGGTGGTGCGGCCGAATTCCGAATCGACAGTGGAAAGCGCCGCTTCAGCGGCTTCTTCGGCTTCTTCTTCGGTGGCGGTGGTGGTGCCACCGCCTGCGATCAGCAGCGTCGCGGCATCGGGCGCTTGTTCGTATACCGCAATGCCCATGTCGTTGAGCATGGACACAATGGCTTCCAAGATTTCTTCATTGATCAACTTTTCAGGCAAGTGATCGTTGATTTCTTGGTGCGTGAGGAAGCCGCGCGTTTTGCCCATCTTGATGAGCGTTTTCAGCTCTTGGCGGCGCTTGGCAGCTTCTTCTTCGGTGAGCGCGGTTTCTTCCAAACCGAACTCACGCATCAGTGCGCGCTCCTTGGCGCGCGAGACCTTCATGCGCAGGGGTTTGGCTTTGACTTCTTTGGCATCGGCCTCGGCGTCGGGCTCGCCTTCCAGGTCGGCCTCAATGTCGGAGAAATCTTCGTCCAGAATCGCCTCTTTTTTGGATTTGTCAGCGCCTTTGCCGGCCTTGCCGCGTTTGTCCTTGCCCGTGTCCGTCCCCGCCGCCGCCTTGGTCGTTGCCTTGGTTTTGACGGCCTCTTTCACGGCAGCTTTCACCGAGGTTTTGGTCGCTGTTTTGGCTGGGGCAGCGGTGGTTTTGGTTTTCGTTTCCGCCTTGTTCGCTGTGGCGGGAGCGTTCTTTTTCGCAGGCATGCAAATCCTTGACAGTGGTGTGGGCCGAACAGAAGCGCCCAGGTGTTCTATGGTGTGAGCCAGTTGTTTTGTTGTCGATCCACGCGAACCCGTCAACCCAAATAGCTTCGGCCATCGCCGACTTTTGAATCGACAACGGCATCAATACATGGGCCACAAACGGCTTGCGAGGCTCGGCGTGCAAGGTCGGGTGAACATTTGGACGAGCAACCCTTGCGGGTAGCCGTGCAGTCCTTGCGGGTAAGCGTTGGCCTGGTGTGGGGACCCTGGGTCAGAGGGTGGCCGGGGCCCGGAGGTGCTGCTGTCACTCTTGACGCGCGAATCAAGGCCCACATTATCACCCAAGCGGGCTGTTCGCGTCAAAACGTGCGTCGGAAGCGGCTTTACCCGTGCAAATTCATGCCGCAACGAGGGCGTGGGCTTGAAGAACGCTCAAGTCCACGAACTGCAAGGCTTGCTGGTGGGTGCTCTCCAGCACCACGGGCGGTGCCACCTGGGCCTGCTGGGCTTGCACCCAGCGTAGGGCGCACAAGCACCAGCGGTCGCCGGGCTTCAAACCCCGAAAGCGGTACTCGGGCCGTGGGGTGATGAGGTCGTTGCCTTCTTTAGCGGAGAACTCCAAAAACGCCTGGGTGACTTTGACGCAAATGAGGTGTCTGCCGACATCGTCTGCCCGGGTGTTGCAGCAGCCATCTCGGAAGTAGCCGGTCAGCGGATCGTAAGAGCAAGGCACCAGTTCTTGCCCCAATACATTCAGCGCGGTGTTCATGGGGCGCTGGGGGTCTTGTGTTTCATCAGGGTCATGGCGGTGCCAATCAGGGCAGATACCTCACTCATATTGCCCGGAACAATCATGGTGTTGTTCTTCTGGGCGAGTTGCGCGTAGGCATCGACGGCTTTTTCGGCCACCTTCAATTGAACCGCCTGTTCGCCACCCGGTGAACGAATGGCTTCGGCGATTTTGCGGATGGCCTCTGCGGTGGCGTCGGCCACGGCCACGATGGCAGCGGCCTCGCCCTGGGCGTTGTTGATTTCTGCTTGGCGCTGGCCTTCCGAGCGTGCAATGAAGGCTTCGCGCTCGCCCGTGGCGATGTTGATTTGTTCTTGTTTGCGGCCTTCTGATGCCGCGATCAAGGCGCGCTTTTCGCGCTCGGCGGTGATTTGCGCCTGCATGGAGCGCAGAATTTCTGCGGGCGGTGTGAGGTCTTTGATTTCATAACGCAGCACCTTCACGCCCCAGTTCATGGCGGCCTCGTCCAGGGCGTTCACCACCGAAGCGTTGATGGTGTCGCGCTCTTCAAAGGTTTTGTCCAGTTCCATCTTGCCAATGACGGAGCGCAGCAAAGTCTGCGCGAGTTGGGTGATGGCGAAGATGTAGTTGCTCGAACCATAGCTGGCGCGCATCGGATCGGTCACCTGGAAGTAAATGATGCCGTCCACCTGCAACTGCGTGTTGTCCTTGGTGATGCACACCTGGCTGGGTACATCCAGCGGCACTTCTTTGAGCGAATGTTTGTAGGCCACGCGCTCAATAAAGGGCACCACGAATTTGAGCCCAGGGGTCAAGGTGCGGTCGTATTTTCCCAGGCGCTCCACCACCCAGGCGCTTTGCTGAGGCACGATTTTGAAGGTGCGAACGATGAAGATGACGGCGATGATGCTAAGGACGATTGCAAATTCGAGCATGGGTGCTCCTTTGTGACGAGGTGAGGTTGATGTTTTACTGCGCTGGCGTTGTGCTTGCTAGCGGCGTGAGCACCAAATGGTTGCCCTCCACCGCGCTGACGATGTAAGGCCCGGGGCTTGGATTGCTGCCGGGGGCCAAACGTGCCGCCCACATGGAACCTCGGTAACTCACGCGCGTGGTGCCGTCGGCTTTCCAGGTGCTGACGTGGACACGCTCACCAATGTCCAAATTCACATCGCGGTTCATGTGGGCGGGGGCAGAGCGCGGTTGTTTGGCGCGGTGCCAGTGCCAAGCGGCGGTGGCACCGCCGCCCACCAGCGCTGCCGTCAACAGCTGGGGTGTGAAGGCCAGGCCCAGATGGGCTGCCACGGCGGCCCCCGCCATTCCCAGCGCAACCATCAGCAGATAAAACGTGCCTGTGAGCAGTTCGGCGGCCACCAGCAATCCGGCCAAGACCCACCAAACGGTGGCGGAGGAAAAGTCCATGAGTTTCAAGCCTCCCGGTTAGTTCAGCGGCGCAGTGTAAGACGCGGATCCCTAGCGTGCCACCTTGCCCTTGTTGAAGGTACTGGCTGCGCCTTGCTTGAGACCCTGGGAAACCGACTGCAAACAGCCCTACACTTCGCGCTTTCAAACCGCCCTCCCATCAACGCGCCACCCAAGGACAGCCATGCAGCGCTTTCGTTTTCCCATCGTCATCATCGACGAGGACTTTCGCTCCGAGAACACCTCGGGCTTTGGCATTCGTGCCTTGGCGCAGGCCATTGAAAAAGAGGGCTTTGAGGTGCTGGGGGCCACGAGTTATGGCGATTTGAGCCAGTTCGCGCAGCAGCAAAGCCGGGCCAGCGCGTTCATTTTGTCGATCGACGACGAAGAGTTCACCCCCGGCCCCGAGCTCGACCCTGCGGTGCTGAACCTGCGCAAATTCATTGAAGAAATTCGCTTCAAGAACGCGGAAATTCCAATTTATCTTTACGGCGAAACCCGCACGTCGCAGCACCTGCCCAACGATGTGCTGCGCGAGTTGCATGGCTTCATTCACATGTTCGAGGACACGCCCGAGTTCGTGGCCCGGCACATTATTCGTGAGGCACGCAGCTACCTCGATTCACTCGCGCCGCCGTTTTTCCGTGCCTTGATGGATTACGCCCAAGACGGCTCCTATTCCTGGCACTGCCCCGGCCACTCTGGCGGTGTGGCGTTTTTGAAGAGCCCCATTGGCCAAATGTTCCACCAATTTTTTGGCGAGAACATGCTGCGTGCCGACGTGTGCAATGCGGTGGAAGAGTTGGGTCAGTTGCTCGACCACACCGGCCCCGTAGCGGCGTCTGAGCACAACGCCGCCCGCATCTTCAACGCAGACCATTGTTTCTTCGTGACCAACGGCACCAGCACCTCCAACAAAATGGTCTGGCACCACACGGTGGCCCCGGGCGATGTGGTGGTGGTGGATCGCAACTGCCACAAGTCTATCCTGCACTCCATCATCATGACCGGCGCGGTGCCGGTGTTTTTGCCTCCCACGCGCAACCACTTCGGCATCATTGGGCCCATCCCCAAAGAAGAGTTTTCGCCCGAGGCCATTCAACGCAAAATTGCCGCCAACCCCTTGCTCAAAGATGTAGATGCCAGCACCGTCAAGCCCCGCATCCTCACCTTGACCCAAAGCACCTACGACGGCGTGCTCTACAACACCGAGGCCATCAAACACTCGCTGGATGGTTACATCGACACCCTGCACTTCGACGAAGCCTGGCTCCCCCATGCCGCCTTCCACAAGTTCTATGGCAGCTACCACGCCATGGGCAAAAACCGCCCGCGTCCGCAGAACCAACTGGTGTTTGCCACCCAGTCCACCCACAAACTGCTGGCCGGTATCAGCCAGGCCTCGCAGGTGCTGGTTCAGGACTCACCGGGCCGCAAGTTAGACAGGCATTTGTTCAACGAAGCCTATTTGATGCACACCTCCACCAGCCCGCAGTACGCCATCATTGCCTCGTGTGATGTGGCCGCGGCCATGATGGAAGCCCCCGGCGGCCCCGCCTTGGTGGAAGAGAGCATCTCCGAAGCCCTGGACTTCCGCCGCGCCATGCGCAAGGTGGACGAAGAGTTTGGCGACGACTGGTGGTTCAAAATTTGGGGCCCCGACCAACTCGCCGAAGAAGGCATAGGCCAAAGCAGCGACTGGGTGCTCAAAGCCAATGAAGAGTGGCACGGCTTTGGCAACCTGGCCGAAGGCTTTAACCTGCTCGACCCCATCAAGAGCACCATCATCACGCCGGGGTTAGACGTGAACGGAAAATTCGCTGCGACCGGCATTCCCGCTTCCATCGTCACCAAGTTTTTGGCCGAACATGGCGTGGTGGTGGAGAAGACGGGCCTCTATTCCATTTTCATCATGTTCACCATCGGCATCACCAAGGGCCGCTGGAACACCATGCTCACCGCCTTGCAGCAGTTCAAGGACGACTACGACCGCAACCAACCCATGTGGCGCGTTCTGCCCGAGTTTGTCGCCAAGTTCCCGCGTTATGAACGCATGGGCCTGCGCGACCTGTGCCAAAGCATTCACGAAACCTATGCCAAAGGCGATATTGCGCGGCTGACCACCGAGGTGTATCTCTCTGACATTCACCCCGCCATGAAACCCAGTGATGCCTACGCCTGCATCGCCCGCCGTCAAACCGAGAGAGTGGAAATTGACGGCCTAGAAGGCCGCATCACCACCTCGCTGCTCACACCCTATCCACCTGGCATCCCGCTCTTGATTCCCGGCGAGCGGTTCAACAAAAAGATCGTGGACTACCTGCGTTTCACCCGGCAGTTCAACGCCGCTTTCCCCGGATTTGACACCGATGTGCATGGCCTGGTGGAGAGCGACGATGAAGGCGCAGCACGCCGCTACTACGTGGACTGCGTGCGCTGAGACTTTGCTTTTCGGTCGCTTCAGTCGTTTCCGGGGTTGGGCATCGCATGGCTGAATCCCGCGTCCACATAGGTGATCTCCGAAGTCACACCTGCGGCCAAGTCCGACATCAAAAACGCTGCCACATTGCCCACGTCTTCAATCGTCACCGTGCGGCGCAGGGGGGCGGTGGCGGCGAATTCGCCCAGTAACTTGCCGAAGTCTTTGATGCCTGAGGCGGCCAGGGTTTTGATCGGGCCGGCGGAAATGCCGTTCACGCGGATGCCCTTGGGGCCGAGGCTCCCGGCCAGGTAACGCACGCTGGCTTCTAAAGACGCTTTGGCCAAACCCATGGTGTTGTAGTTGGGCACGCTGCGCACAGCACCCAGGTAGGTCAAAGTGAGCAGGGCGGCTTGGGGCGTGAGGTAGGGCAGGGCGGCTTTGGCCAGGGCAGGGAAGCTGTAGGCGGAAATGTCGTGGGCGATGCGGAAAGACTCTCTGGAGAGCCCTTCTAGAAAATCACCGGCAATGGCCTCGCGGGGCGCGAAACCAATGGAGTGAACGAAGCCGTCGAACTGGGGCCAGGCGGCACCGAGGTCGGCAAACAGGCGTTCAATTTGCGCGTCGTCTCCCACGT
>JBJTHI010000022.1:0-5396 GCA_046094425.1 Burkholderiales bacterium
ACCGTCGTCATGCTCGACAACGGCACAGGCGGTGATCTTGGCTTGGTGGACATCCAGCGCAATGACGCGCTTGTGCATCGGGGTCAGATCCATTGCATAACTCCTGCAGCTTGAACAACAATCACAAGCGTGCGGGCCAGCGCGAGTAGAGGTCGGTCAATTCTTTGATGGCATGGACCGCGATCGCTAACTTGACCCGCACGCCCACAGTGTCTTCCATCATCCGGGGTGCCTCGCCAGGGACATGACAGTTAGCGATCACCTGCTCACCGTTGAGGCAGCCATGTCAGCGCGGACGAACCGCGCGGACGAACCACCGGCGGCCACCTACAATCCGCCCCCTCGATTCCTATTCGCCCGACAACCCTTCTTCTCTAGGCAACTCTCCTATGAAACAACGTGTCTTGTCCGGCATGCGCCCCACGGGTGCGCTGCACTTGGGTCACTACCACGGGGCGCTCAAAAATTGGGTGCGTTTGCAGGCCGACTATGAGTGTTTTTATTTTGTGGCGGACTGGCATGCGCTGACCACCCACTATGAAACCCGCGAGGTGATCGAGCGCAATGTGTACGACATGGTGATTGACTGGCTGGCCGCTGGGCTCGACCCCGAGCAGTGCACCCTCTTCATTCAAAGCCGCTTGCCCGAACACGCCGAACTCTTCACCTTGCTCGCCATGGGCACACCGCTAGGTTGGCTAGAACGCATGCCCACCTACAAAGACCAAATGGAGAAGCTCAAGGACCGCGACCTGGCGACCTATGGCTTTTTGGGTTACCCGCTTTTGCAAGCTGCTGACATCCTCATTTACAAAGCCCACTGTGTGCCGGTGGGTGAAGACCAAGCGCCTCACGTGGAAATCACCCGCGAAGTGGCGCGCCGCTTCAACCACCTGTATGGCCGAGAGCCCAACTTTGAAGCGCTGGCGCAGGCTGTGGTGAAGAAGATGAGCAAAGACGACGCCAAAGCGTTTGAAGCCGCTCGCAAGAGTTACCAGCAAAACGGCGATGAAGCATCTTTGGAAAAAGGCCGTGCCCTCATAGCCGGCTGCGGCGCATTCAGCAGCGCCGACCGCGAACGGCTTGACGGCTACTTACGCGGCACCGGCAAAGCCGTGCTCACAGAGCCTGCGGTGTTGCTCACCGAGGTGAGCAAACTGCCCGGCCTCGATGGCGAGAAGATGAGCAAGAGCTATGGCAACACCATTGCCATGCGCGAAGAACCCGCCGAGGTCGAGAAAAAAATCAAACGCATGCCCACCGACCCGCAGCGTGTGCGCCGCACCGACCCAGGTGATCCCGAACGTTGCCCGGTGTGGCAGTTCCACCAGGTGTATTCCGATACCGACACCAAGGACTGGGTGGTCAAAGGCTGCAAGAGCGCCGGCATTGGTTGTTTGGAATGCAAACAACCGGTGATTGATGCCATCAAAAAAGAACAAGAACCGTGGCGCGAGCGTGCAGAGAAATACCTCAGCAGCCCCAAACAATTGCACTGGATTGTGGAAGTGGGCACCGAGCGCGCCCGCACCGTGGCGCGCGAAACCATGCGTGAAGTGCGAGACGCGATGGGGTTGGCATACTGAGCACGGCCTTCAATCGATCACCCACCGTGGCGGGCATCCACATCACCGACATTGAATCGGCCATCAACTGGTGGCGTGAAAAGTCGCCCTCGCCCGACGGCATCACCGCCTGCCCTGAAGTGCGCGCCCTGGCCACCGTGTATGGCTTGATGGTGTACTACCACGAGAGCGAGTGCGACGACGCCACCATGCCACGCAAAGCGCATGACGCATGGCTGGCCTGGTATGCCAGCACACCCGACGCCCCCTGCATTGCCATTTGTTCCACCAGCCAAGGAGACGCTTCCTGCAAGGGTTGTGGCCGCACGTTTGATGAAGTGCAGCACTGGCCGATGATGAGCCCCGCCGAGAAACGCGCTACCTGGCGACGTATCACGCTCGAAGCCACTGCCTGGCGTTTCAACCGCTATGCAGAGCGGGCTCGGGAGAGCAAGGGAGTGGATCACCCCCCGGCTGAGGTGTTTGAGAAACAAAACACCTGAAGCCGCAAATTCAGAGGGACTTGTATTGGATCAGTTCTTGGAATCAGCGATTTCACTGGTGGGTCTGTCGCTCTTGATGGCTCCGGCTGCTTTGCGCTTGATTTTCCTGGCTTACAAGCGCTACCGAGGTTATTCACACAGCCCGGAACAATTGCGCAAGGGACTGCGGCTGATCGGGACGAGCCTGCTGTTCTCGCCACTATTGACTGGGCTGTTGATTTATCGCTGGTCGTTGTGTGGGCCAGGTTGCGCAAGCGGCCTGGCGCTGATCCCTTTATTGATTCCAACTTGGCTTTTTTTCGTATGGTCGGAGTTCTATGTGGGCACCTATGCATCACCGATGCAACCACGCGAAAAAACCAAATCCTGAGCCAGTTGACTTCAAGATGTTTTGTTCATCGGCAGCGCCAAGACAAAACAACTGCCCCCACCCTCACGAGCTTCGCAGACCACGCGGCCCCCATGCTGCTTTGCAATTTGTTTGACCAAACTCAGCCCCAAGCCCACACCACCAGCTTTTTCTGCATGGCCGGGCAGTCGGAAAAAAGGCTCGAAGATGCGTTCGCGGTGGGCCGCTGGCACACCGGGGCCACGGTCGCAAACGCGCAGCGCCACCATTTCGCCTGTTTGACGCAAGTCCACGCTGATGGCGGACCCCAACGTATCGGTTGAAGAAGCCGACTGCCCATAACGGTGCGCGTTCTCCAGCAAATTGCGCAGCGCGCGGCGCAGCAAGCGTTCGTCGCCGTGTACGGTCACCGGGTTGCCATGAACCTCAGCATCCACACGAGCCGCTTCTTCGGCGGCCAGGCCAAGCAGGTCAATGGGCTCTTGGGCGTCACCGGTCGCTTGTGCATCCAAACGGCTGGCCAGCAGCACCTCTTCCACCAAGGCGTCAAGCTCGCCGATGTTGGTGCGTATTTCCTGTTTCAAGCGCTCGCGCTGCGGGCCTTCGCTGCCCTCCAACAGCGACAGCGCCATCTTCAGCCGTGCCAGCGGCGAGCGCAGTTCGTGGCTGGCATTGGCCAGCAGAGTTTGGTGAGACTGGACCAAGGTTTCAATGCGCTGCGCCGCTTGATTGAAGCTGGCGGCCACCGCCGCGACTTCGTCTTTGCCCGACACCTCTACACGGTGATTCAACGCACCGGCACCGAATTTTTCTACCCCTGCTTTGAGCAGGTTCAAGCGTTTGGTGAGCGCCCTGGCAACCGGCCAAGCTGCAGCAGCAATGGCTACGAACAACAACACCAATAGCACAGCCAAGCCCACGCCGCGGGGCCAGCCCATGAAGGGTGGCGAGCGTGGGGGCATGCCCATAGCCTCACTCTGAGCAACGGATGCTGCCCGTGCAGCGATTGCATGCCCCTGCCCCGCCCCTTGTAGTGGCATGCCGCGCATGATCCACAAGGTGCGACCGTCGTCCAAACGCAGCGGCAGCCCCTTGGTTTGGCGATTCTGTTCACGATGTAAATAGGCGTCCGAGGCCCATATGCGTTCGCCCGCCGGATTGTGCAGGGCCAGCGGAATGCGCAACCGCTCTGACCACTCGCGCACGGCCTGCGCCTGTTCAGAGGTCGGCGCATCGGCCCCGGGCAAGGAACGCTGAATCAAGTCAGCCCACGCGTTCAAACGTTCAGTGTTGGCCGACTCGGCCCGTGCCTGCTCTTGCAAACGCACCTGCGCCCGCTCGCTGGCCACATGGCGCTGGAACAACACACTGGACGCAAAAGCGAACAACAACAACACCGCCACCACGGTGAGGTAGATGCGCAGGGTGAGGGTTCTCATGGCGCGGCCACCTCTGGTTCAAGGCAAGTCGTCCGCCGCATCGTCTGCATCTTGTTTTTTCGCAAACACATAACCCGCGCCACGCACGGTGATCACGCGGCGCGGCATTTTGGGTTCGTCTTCAATCTCGGCGCGTATGCGGGAGATATGCACGTCAATGGAACGGTCAAACGCTTCCAGGGCATGGCCTTTGAGGGCGTCCATGATTTGGTCGCGCGACAATACACGGCCTGCGCTTTGCGCCAATATCACCAACAAATCGAATTGGTGGCTGGTGAGGTCACATGGTTTTCCCTGGAGGCGAGCCACGCGCTCGCCCAAGTCAATTTCCAGGCGACCAAAACGCAGTACGTCGTCGCTCTGAACACTGGCTGAGGCGCGGCGCAACAAAGCCTTGATGCGGGCCGACAGCTCACGCGGCTCAAAAGGCTTGGGCAAATAGTCGTCCGCACCCAACTCCAAACCCACGATGCGATCCAGAGGCTCGCCGCGCGCGGTGAGCATGAGCAGGGGTAAATGGCGGGTACGAGACTGAGCACGCAGGCTGCGGCACAAGTCCAGGCCATCACCGTCGGGCAGCATCAGGTCGAGCAACAGCGCGTCATAACTGGTGTGATCGAGTTGCTTTTGCCCTTCGGCCAAGGTGGCGGCCGTGTCCACGGCGTAACCACAGCCGTGCAGGTAGTCACTCACCATGGCGGAGAGTCGGGCATCGTCGTCAATGAGCAGCAAGCGGGCAGACATGGCGGGGTGATGAGTTGCAAAACGGGTCGCAAAACAAACGCGGAGCTTGATTTCAACATCAAACCCCGCAGATCCACAAACTGAACTCAGCCCTGACGCGGCTCGCCGTGACGACGGTCGTGTCTTGGTCCGCGCTTTTGCCCGTGTTTTTGCATCTGCTCGGCCATTTGCGCACGCTGCGCGGGCGTCAGCACCTGGCTCACCTCCAGCATAGCGGCCATCATGCGGCGGCTGCCTTGGTCATGCTGGGCCAGCATTTGCTGGCGCACTTGTTCGGCAGCGTTGGCATCCACCGTAGGAGCGGTGAAGATGGCGCGCGCTTGGTCTTTCAAAGCACGCCCAGCTTCGCGTTGACCCGCCATGTCACCCATTGCCTTTTGCATGATTTGCTGAATCCGTGCTTTTTGATCATCGGTCGCGTTGATGCTGGAGAGCAAACGCTCCATGCGCTGCGGTTGGCCACCCCACATGCCACCATGCATGCCGCCACCACCACCCGGTGGTTGCGCCCACGCAGACAGCGCCACGGTGCTGGCCAAAGCCACCACCACAGCCATCAACCAAACCCTTGGGGAAGTTTGCTTGACGTGGGAATTGAGAACGATAGAGGGGTTGCGTACAGAGGGGTTCATGAGCTTCTCCTGAAACGACGTTCAATCAACCTATTTTCCTCAGTTACCCCGATATAAGCTGCCGAAAACGTAGACTCCATGCGGGTTAGCGAACGATTTAAGGAGCCACCAATTGGGTGAAGAGTCATTGACACAGAAACACAGCACTCAGGCCTGTCAAGAGG
>JBJTHI010000023.1:0-12386 GCA_046094425.1 Burkholderiales bacterium
GGATCAAGATGCTGCGCAAACACGGCTTCATCGCCACGCCAGCAGCTGCCTGATATTCATCGCCAGGCCGCCTCTCAGGTTCGGGCCAGCCTCAGGTCAGGCACTGTCACGTCTGCGGGTAGGTGTCTTCCACATTAAACGGCACGCTGGCAGGAGTGCTTGACACACCGCTAAACGAGTTCGCTGCGGTAGAAAAACTGTAGGTAACTGGTGCTGACATCGCAGAAAATGCCAGCAAGGGAGACAGAACGACCAGCGCGATCTTTGCGAACATCAGGTGCTTTCGTTGAGTTGAATTGGATGATTTTCGCATCAGACCAGAGATTGGACGCCCCCCCTTAATTAAGGGGCCACTCTTCCAAATCATCCACCCGTCGGAAAATCCCAACTTCTCCGCGCCCCAAACACCAAATTCGGATATTCAGCTCGCCCTCGGCTGCCGTTGTAGCGGCCCAGGCCCATGAAAAGGTCGCCTTTTTCCCGGTCCAGGTAGTGACGAAGAATGACGCAACCGAAACGCAAATTGGTGGGCATGTGGAAGAGGCGAGTCGCATCGCCATCACCGATGACTCGCGTCCAAAACGGCATCACCTGCATATAACCGCGCGCACCGGCGCTGCTGATGGCGTATTTGCGAAAACCGCTTTCCACTTGGATCAAACCTAAAACCAAATCGGTCTCTAAGCCAGCGCGTTTGCTCTCATACCACACCGTTTCCAAAAACTCTACCCTCGCCACGTGTTCGGGTTTGCGTTTCTTCAGGCGCTGGCTCATCTCACCGAGCCAGCGCAAGTAGGCAATGCGTGAGGCGGTGTCGGTAAAACTCGGTTTGGGCGGCGCGTTGTTGGCAATGGCGGCAGAAAGTGCGGAGCGCACCGAGTCGGCCATGTCTTCTTCAACCTGAGCGCCCGCTTGGCTGGTTCGTGGCGGCACTGACAAGAGAGGTGTTGCCGTCAGCACAAGGGCAGACCGGCGCGTCAGCACCGGACGCATGAAGAACTGACTCATTGCTGAAGCTGCGCCTTCAACTCGTTCAAGACCTCGTCCACCGCCACGCTGCGTGCAGTGGTTTCACGGCGACCTTGCAGCTCAACCTGACGCTCTTTGAGACCACGGTCTGAAATGACCACGCGCCACGGCACTCCGATCAGTTCCCAGTCAGCAAACATGGCACCGGGCCGCTCACCGCGATCGTCCAGCATCACGTCCACACCGAGGGCAACGAGTTGATCGTGCAATTGCTGGGCGGCGGCTTGCACCTCGGTGGAACGGTCGTAACCAATGGGGCAAATCACGACGGCGAAGGGTGCCAT
Organism: Burkholderiales bacterium; assembly: GCA_046094425.1. Lineage (GTDB taxonomy): Bacteria > Pseudomonadota > Gammaproteobacteria > Burkholderiales > Burkholderiaceae_C > JANPCX01. The sequence goes on from JBJTHI010000023.1 coordinate 1,314, forward strand.
GGCCAAGGGCCAGATGATGCCGCGTGCATCGTGGTTTTGTTCAATGGCCGCGCCCAGCAAACGCGTGACACCGATGCCGTAGCAACCCATCACGAAAACCTGGGGCTTGCCGTTCTCGTCCAAGAACGTGGCCTTCATGGCATCGCTGTACTTGGTGCCCAGCAAAAAAATATGTCCCACTTCAATGCCGCGCTGAATGGCCAACACACCTTGGCCGTCGGGTGAGGGGTCACCGGCCACCACATTGCGCAAATCAGCCACCGCATCTGGTTCCGGTAGATCACGGCCCCAGTTGGCGCCCGTGTAGTGGAAGTCCGCCTCGTTCGCACCGCAGATGAAGTCACTCATGGCCGCTACGGTTCGGTCGGCAATTACCTTGACGGGCTTCTTCAAACCTATTGGGCCCAAGTAGCCCGGCTTGCAGTTGAAGTGGTCTTCGATTTCCGCCACAGTGGCAAAACGATGGCCTTCCTTCAAGCCTGCCAGCTTGTTAACTTTGACTTCGTTGAGCATGTGGTCACCACGCAGCAGCAGCAACCAAATGGTGGTTTTGAGTACATCGCCCGCTTCGTTTTTCTCATCAGTTGCCAGCACCAGAGACTTGACCGTGTGGGCCAAAGGAACCCCGAGCAGTGCCGCGACGTCTTCACAGGTACTCTTGCCCGGCGTCGAAGTCTTGTTCAACGCTTGGCTTGCAACAGCACGTGTGGATATCAAACTGACGGCTTCGGCCAACTCGATATTGGCCGCATAGTCGCTGCTGGGGCAGTAAACAATGGCGTCTTCACCGGTGTCGGCAATCACCTGAAACTCTTGCGACACATCACCGCCGATAGCACCTGTGTCTGCCGACACGGCGCGGTATTGCAAACCCATGCGATCAAAAACTGCGCAGTAAGCCTTGAACATCGCTTCGTAGCTGCGCCTGCCTGACTCTAAATCGCGGTCAAACGAGTAGGCGTCCTTCATCGTGAACTCACGCCCCCGCATGATGCCAAAACGAGGGCGGCGCTCGTCGCGGAATTTGGTTTGTATGTGGTAGAAATTCTTCGGCAGTTGCTTGTAACTGCGGAGCTCTTGGCGGGCAATGTCGGTGATGACTTCTTCGCTCGTGGGTTGAATGATGAAGTCGCGGTCGTGGCGGTCTTTCACGCGCAGCAGCTCAGGGCCCATTTTTTCAAAGCGCCCGGTTTCTTGCCAAAGTTCTGCCGGTTGTACGACGGGCATCAGCAACTCCACCGCACCGGCTCGGTTCATCTCTTCACGGATGATGTTTTCTACTTTGCGAATGACACGCAAACCCATGGGCATGTAGTTGTAAATGCCTGCTCCCAACCGTTTGATGAGCCCTGCCCGCATCATCAGTTGATGGCTCACCACCTCGGCATCGGCGGGCGCTTCTTTGAGGGTAGAAATAAAAAACTGACTGGCTTTCATGGGCGGTTTTCTGCGGGATGGTTTTCGGTGTGAGGGCGAGCACGCGACGGGGTAAGTACAACCTTGCAGCGGCGTAACAGGACGTAGAAACCGCTCAGGTAAACCCGCGACAGGCTTGATTCCTGTCATGCCGGTGCAATAATCGTTTCAACTAAAAATTTGGGGTTGATTATGCTGGACCGTGATGGGTTCAGACCCAACGTCGGCATCATCCTGCTCAACCAGCGCAACCAGGTTTTCTGGGGCAAGCGCATCAGAACGCACTCTTGGCAGTTCCCTCAAGGGGGCATCAAGTATGGCGAGACGCCTGAGCAGGCGATGTTCCGTGAGCTTCACGAAGAAGTGGGCTTGATGGCTGACCACGTGCGTATTCTGGCGCGCACGCGCGACTGGCTCCGCTACGAGGTGCCCGACCACTTCATTCGCCGGGATGCGCGGGGCCACTACAAAGGCCAGAAACAAATTTGGTTTTTGTTGCACCTGACCGGCCGCGACACCGACGTGAATTTGCGTGCCACCGACCACCCCGAGTTCGACGCCTGGCGTTGGAACGATTATTGGGTGCCTCTGGAGGCGGTGATTGAATTCAAACGTGACGTGTACCAAATGGCCCTTACCGAGTTGGCTCGCCACATACCGCGCACTGGCGTACACAACCGCTACCTGCGCGGTGGCACCATTTCTCATTCACACGAAGATGATTTGGCACACGTCCCGCGCTCCGTCCATAGCTTAGATGCAACCCCATCTCCGAGGGATGAGGAAGAACGTTGAGCCCATGGGCGAATGGTCACAACGCTGGTGACGCGTTGAGCACCAAGTTATCGCGGTGAATCATTTCCGGCTCGCCGGTAAACCCCAACAAGCGCTCAAACTCGGTGGAGGGCTTGCGGGCGATTAAACGTGCTTGGCTGCTGTCGTAGTTGGCCAGGCCACGTGCAATTTCTTGGCCTTGTTGGTCTTTCACTGCAATCACGTCGCCACGGTGAAACTCGCCGTGTACCTCAACCACGCCGATGGGCAACAAGCTCTTGCCTTCGTCGCGCAATTTCAGCACCGCACCGGCGTCCACCAAGACAGCGCCGGGCAATTGCAAGTGGTCGGCCATCCACTGCTTGCGGGCGGTGAGTTTGGGGGTGCTGGCCAACAACAAGGTACCTATGGCCTCGCCTTGAGACAGGCGAATCAGCGCATCAGGCTCGCGTCCCCAAGCGATGACGGTGCTGGCTCCGCTGCGTGCAGCACGTTTAGCAGCCAATATTTTGGTGATCATGCCGCCACGGCCTATGCTGCTGCCTGCGCCACCGGCCATGCGCTCTAGCTCCGCGTCACCCGCTTGCGCTTCGTGGATGAAACGGGCATTCGCATCCCGCCGAGGGTCGGCTGAATAGAGGCCTTTTTGATCGGTGAGGATCACCAGCGCATCTGCTTCCACCAAGTTGGCGACCAAGGCACCCAAGGTGTCGTTGTCGCCGAACTTGATTTCGTCGTTGACCACGGTGTCGTTTTCATTGATGACGGGTACCACGTTCAATCGGAGCAAGGTCAGCAGCGTGGAGCGGGCGTTGAGGTAACGCTCGCGGTCGGCCAGGTCGGCATGGGTGAGCAATACTTGTGCGCTGCCCATGCCCTGTTCTTTGAGTTTGCGCTCGTAAATTTGCACCAGCCCCATTTGGCCCACGGCTGCGGCCGCCTGAAGCTCATGGATTTCTTTGGGCCGCTGGAACCACCCCAAACGTTTCATGCCCTCGGCGATGGCACCGCTGGACACCATCAACACCTCGCGGCCATCACGCGCCAGATGGGCCATTTGTCGGCACCAATTACCGATGGCCTCTTCGTCCACGCCCTTGCCTTCGTTGGTGACGAGGCTGGAACCGACCTTGACCACAATGCGGCGGGCGCTTTGCATCACTGAATGCGTCACCGAGGTGCTCATGGCAACTCCGCCCCTCCGTCTGCGGCAGCAAAACGCGGATCGGGATCGTCAGGAATCACCTGTTTGAGTTTGGACACGTGCTCGTAAACCGCACGCACCAACCCATCACAACCAGCACGGCTCAAGGCCGACACCTCAAAAACCGGCCCCTTCCACTTCAACCGTTTGACGAAATCTTTGACCCGCGCGGCACGCTCCTCCTCTGGCACCATGTCGAGTTTGTTGAGCACGATCCAGCGTGGTTTGTCAGCCAGCGAGGCGTCGTATTTTTTAAGCTCTTGCGCAATCACTTTGACCTGTTTGACTGGATCCACACTCTCGTCAAACGGGGCGAAATCGACCAAGTGCAAGAGTAAGTGGGTGCGCTGCAAGTGGCGCAGAAAATAGTGGCCCAAACCCGCGCCTTCGGAAGCGCCTTCAATCAAACCCGGAATGTCAGCCACCACAAAACTTTGTTCGGCCGCCACGCGCACCACGCCCAAGTTGGGGTGCAAGGTGGTGAAGGGATAGTCTGCAATTTTGGGCCGCGCATTGGAAATGGCGGTGATCAAGGTGGACTTGCCTGCATTGGGCATGCCGAGCAGCCCCACATCGGCCAACACACGCAGCTCCAGCTTGACTTTGCGTTGCTCGCCAGGCCAGCCTGGCGTTTTCTGCCGGGGCGCGCGGTTGGTACTGGTTTTGAAATGCAAGTTACCAAAACCGCCGTCACCACCTTTGAGTAGCAGGACTTTTTCGTCGGGCACGAGCAGTTCGGCCAAGACCTCGCCCGTCTCAAAGTCTTTGATGATGGTACCCATGGGCATGCGCAGCACGATGTCCTCGGCAGCGGCACCAAACTGGTCTGAGCCACGCCCGTTTTCGCCACGACGGGCCTCGTGGCGGCGTGCATAGCGGTAGTCGATGAGGGTGTTTAAGTTGCGGTCGCCCACCGCGTAAACACTTCCGCCACGCCCACCGTCGCCACCATTGGGACCGCCAAAGGGCAAGAATTTTTCTCGCCGAAAACTCATGCAGCCGCTGCCACCATCACCGGCGACGATGTCGATCACGGCTTCATCAACAAATTTCATGGCATCTCTTCACGACTTGTCGTTGGAATCATTCGACGAGTTCTTGTCGCCAGGCTTATGCATCACGATGGACCAAACACCCAGCGCAATCAGCGCCACAGGCCACCACTGTTTGAGCCAGCCCCAAGTAAACCAGCCAAAGTTATGCGCAAGCAATGCGCCGCCCACCACAATCAAGATCCAACCACTCTTGTTCATAGTTTCTCCTGCGACTTGTTCAGAGCATGCCCGAGCTGGTCATGGTAGCCCAGGCCATGCGTGCTCCAACCGGTTAAGGCGGCGCAGAAAGCACAAACCCCGGCGAACCGGGGTTTGCATCGGTCAAACGCAAGCGCCTCAGGCAGACTTCACGTTCACCGTTTTACGGTTCTGCGGGCCCTTCACGGCAAACTGCACTTCGCCGTCGACCAAGGCGAACAAGGTGTGGTCTTTGCCGATGCCCACGTTCACGCCAGGATGGAAGCGTGTGCCGCGCTGACGAACGATGATGGAACCGGCCGAAATAGCTTGTCCACCGAAGGCCTTAACACCCAGCATCTTGGGTTGAGAGTCGCGGCCGTTCCGTGTAGAACCGCCGCCTTTTTTCTGTGCCATGGATCAATACTCCTGAGGTTAAAGGCAGGAATCAAACATTCACCGCGCTGATTTGCAGCTCGGTAAAGTTTTGACGGTGTCCTTGCCGCTTTTGGTAGTGCTTACGGCGACGCATTTTGAAAATGCGCACCTTGTCGTGCCTACCTTGCGAGAGCACCGTGGCCCTCACGCTCGCGCCTGCTACCAAGGGAGTCCCGACCTTCAAATCAGTGCCTGCGCCTACGGCGAGCACCTGGTCGATCGTGATCTCTTGGCCAACATCCGCAGCAATCTGTTCTACTTTAATTTTTTCGCCGGCGACAACTTTGTATTGTTTGCCACCGGTTTTTATGACCGCGTACATATCAGCCCTTTCAATGAACAACGAGTGAGGCGGCATTCATGAACAACAAATACCGCCACACCATCTAAACTCGCCTCGCCCCAGCAGGATTGATTCCACCAGATCGCGCGAAGCCTTAAATTCTAGCATGAAAGATGCAATTTTGGCGATCTTGCAAGCAACGCCACAAGCCAACCCCGTCAGAGAAAAAATGCCGCGGGACAGTTTCTATAATTTGAGCGCTTCTCTAGCCTTCTGCGGATAGCAAGCCCGCACCCCGCACCTCACCCTTGGCATGACCCCGTGAACGTTCCCGAATTCGCCGCCATGGCCGAAGACATGGCTCATGTGGATGCCGTGATACAGCACCGCCTCCACTCCGATGTCGCACTGATCCAACAAATTTCCCATTACATCGTCGGCGCAGGCGGCAAACGACTGCGGCCCATGCTGGTACTGCTCTTCTCCCAAGCATTGGGTTTCAAGGGGCCAGAGCGTTGGGAGTTGGCCGCCGCCGTGGAGTTCATTCACACCGCCACGCTCTTACATGACGACGTTGTAGATGAGTCCTCACTTCGTCGGGGAAGGCCAACAGCCAACGCTCAGTTTGGAAATGCCGCCAGCGTTTTGGTCGGTGATTTCTTGTACTCCCGAGCGTTCCAGATGATGGTGTCGGTGAACAACCTCCGGGTTCTGGACGTGCTGGCCGACGCCACCAATGTGATTGCTGAAGGTGAAGTGCTGCAATTGATGAACATGCACGATGCCGATTTGGCGGTAGACGACTACCTACAGGTGATCCGTTTCAAAACCGCCAAACTCTTCGAGGCCAGCGCCCGACTGGGGGCCGTTTTGGGCGGAGCCAGCGCAACGGTAGAAGACGAATGCGCACACTATGGCCGCTGCCTGGGCACCGCCTTCCAGTTGGTAGACGACTTGCTGGACTACGAAGGTGCCACAGAAAAGCTCGGGAAAAATGTGGGCGACGATTTGCGTGAGGGCAAGGCCACGCTGCCCTTGCTGCTGGCCATGTCCAAGGGTTCGCCCGGTGAAACAGCGTTGATACGCCATGCCATTGAGCACGGAGAAGTAGCACGATTGGGCGAGGTGATAGAGATCGTGCGGCGCACCGGGGCCATTGAGGGCACGCGCGCAGCCGCGCGCGCCCAAGCCCAAGAAGCGCGCGCTTGTTTGAATGCGCTTCCCACGTCTGGCGCGCAAAACCTTCTGATAAAGTTGTGCGAAAGCGCGGTCGAGCGTTCAACCTGACCGCCCAGCACGGCCTCACTGGGCAGCCTTGCCCCACTAGCAGCAGGCCGTGCCCAACGGGGTGTAGCTTAGCCTGGTAGAGCGCTACGTTCGGGACGTAGAGGCCGGAGGTTCGAATCCTCTCACCCCGACCAGAAAAAAAACGGAAAATCCCAAGCGAATCAAGCACTTGGGCTTTTTTGCTTTGGATCGCCATGAACGCCAATTCAGAGTAAATCCTGAGGGCCGATGGCCCAAGGATGGCCCACAACGGCATGCAAGTTGCGCTCGGCGGAGTGCAGCTCTACACTGATCGCACTGACTGACCTGTGTGGCTGGTGCGGTGGATGCGGAGTAGTGACCCTCCATCCGATGTAATTTAAGGGAAGCACCAGCACGTTCCTCGGGCGATTTAGCGATAGCCCGACACGCCAATCACAGCGCCCGGAAATCCCCGAGGCCGCGCCGCATGCGGACAGTCTTTTAACCCCGCGGTGGGGAGTTGAGTCCGGGATGGGATTGTGTGCCTCCCCTTAGCCCGTAGTCCCGGACTCTTCACAAGGGTGTTGCTCTCATCGTGAATTTACTGAATCGCTCAATGAGCTGCTTGGCGGTTCACCGATGTCAGTTGGATGAGTCATGGAGATCCCTTCCCTGCCAGAGGCACACTCTGGTCACTACCTCGTCAGCACCTTCCTCGCTGACACACATCCCCCTGTTCGAATCATCTTCATCGAGCAGCTTTCGACCCTGATCGGCAAGAGCTGCACCACCATTCGGACCTTCGCGACCTGCGAAAAGTACAAAGACCGGAACTTGATCCCCCGGCCTTTCAAGATGCCGGGCTCAAGGCGCCTGTGCTGGTATGAGCGTGATGTTCTGGATTGGATCGAGTCCACACGCCCCGCCGAGCCGCCCCCGTCACGCCGCCCTCGCGGCCGCCCGACCAAAGCCGAACAACTTGCCCGGCAGCGCTGGGCTAACTCGACGGGAGGGCGCTGAACCATGGCAGCGCATGCCTCCAACACCCAATGCTGCCCGCAATCACAGCAACACCGCTTGGATCAGGCTCTCAGCCGGTTGCGCCAGCGCGTCCTTGAGCGGACTGCCACGACCTCGGCGACGCCGCGTGCGACCGAGGAAAAAGTCGTCCAGCTTCCGTGGTGGCATGACCTGGATCGCGCGATTCCAAACCACCTTGCAAGGTCCAGCCTCTTTGCCCCAGTGGCCCGAGGCCGCAGAGCAACCCACGAGGGAAAGGTGCTCACCAGCCGATCAGATGTGCAACTACGGTACTGGGGCGTGCAGCTCGATGAGCCCGACTCCGATGTCTGGATGCAAGCCCTTCACGAGGCACGTCGTCATCCTGTTGGTGCGCCAGTGCCCGTCGTTCGCTCGCACTTTCTGAAGTCCTTGGGGCGACACATCGGGAGCACGGATTACGGATGGCTGCATGAGTCGTTCTTGCGCCTCAGCCTCGGCATGTTGGAGATCAAAACGCGGAAGTACACCGTGGGCGAAGTTCCGGGCGACGCCACGCCGAGCAAGGGCATTCACCGCGTCCTGCACCTGATCGACGGCTTCGATTTGGATGAGGAACTGGACACCTACGTTCTGCGCATCGACCGTCGCATGGTTCGCCTGTTCAGCAACCGTGAGTTCGCGCTGATCGATTGGGAAAAGCGATTACAGATCAAGGTCCAGCGGGACATGGCAAAGGCCCTGCAACGCCTGGTCGCCACTTCGTCAGACGCGACCCAGCGCCACAGTCTTGTATGGCTGAAGGACAAGCTGCAATACAGCAGCCCGATCTCCAAGTTCCGTGAACCAGTGCTGGCTGCTGCAGCTGAGTTGGAGCGACTGGGAATCATCGCGGGAGCACGCCTGGAACAAAGCACCCACGGTAAGGAGCAGATCGTATGGACGAGGCTGTGATTTCCAGCGCCATCGATCAACCCCGACCGCCGTCCGACGAAGACGCGCTTGCAGCCGAACACCTACCTGAGGTTCAGCGCCTCGTGAGTGCCGTCCGCGCTTGCCTGAACGCTCTGCCTGTGATCGAGTCGAAGGGTAAGCCAACAAGCAAATCCGCAGCCACGCAGGATGAGTACCTGAAACTGGCAAGGCAGCTGCTTCATCGCGGCAGCGCCGGCGAGGACGACCTCGTTTCAGTGGTGAGCAACACTGGCCGCTCAACCACGTTCTACAAGCGCTTGGCCGCTCTTCGGTATCACTGCCTCTGGAGCGTCGGAGCGATGTCATCGGCTCTGCCACAGGCATGGGACACACCGACCCGCGAACGATTGATGGCCTCGTGCAGCCAACTGTTGATGACCATGCAGGCCCTGGTCCGGCTTCAGCAGCAAGGGATGACGCAGCCAAGGTCCAAGCGCCGAAGCAAGCGCCAGGCGCTGAGTGGACTGCCATCCACATGGAGGGAAGACATTTGCGCACGCGGCATGCATGGCAAGTACGCCGACGCGCTCTTGATCTCCGCGCTGACTGGCGCCCGCCCTTCCGAGCTGGCGAAAGGCATCGATGTCTGGGTGGAATTCGACGATCTGCTGCGCAAGGACATCCTCTGCCTGCATGTGATTGGCGCCAAGGTCAAAGCAAGCCAGGGCCAACCGAATCGCTTTGTGGCTTACGCGGAGGACGACGCCCATCCACTGGTTGCTGCCCTTGCACGGCGACTCAGGATGGAGCCTGGAAAAAACCTGCATGTCCAGATCGCCAGCGCCGCCAACTTCACAACGGAAATCCGACGGCTCGGGCACGCCCTCTGGCGCGATCACGCTCACACGATCACCGCCACCTGCTTTCGACACCAGTGGTCCGCAGACCTCAAGGCGTCAGGCGACGGAGATGCCGCCAGCCGTGGTCTTGGCCATCGCAGTAGCAAGACACGCCGCAATTACGGCACAGCGCACCAGGCGTGCGGCGGACATGCCTTGCGTCCAGTACGCATAGAGGCGGATCTGCCGGTCAGGACGTTTCGCCCGAACCTCTGTCGGGGCACACCAGCACTTCGCATTGAATGAGGTAACGGCGCCTGTCATTGGGGCAATAGCAGGCGCCATTGCCCCATTTCAAGGCTGTTGCTGCGCAAGTTTTGAGGCTCGCCTCCAACGCGCGTCTTCGAACGTGGTTCAGCAGCTCAAGCCGGCAGCCATTTGGTCGCTACATTCGTATCTTTTTGATGCTCAAATAGCTTCTTTAGGATAAAATGTGGAGATCCTCCATCCTCAGCGTCGCCTCCCCATCATGCAAGCTGATCCGACAGCCGAACTACCCCAATCCCAAAGGGACCGGCTCAAGCACATCGAGCTGCGGTTACGCTTCTTGGGCGAAGTTCGACGGCCTGACTTGATGCAGCGCTTCGGCATCCAGTCGGCGGCAGCTTCGCGGGATCTGGCGCTGTACAAAGAGCTGGCACCAGAGAACGTTGACTACGAAAGCCGTGGCAAACGCTACCTCCTAGGGGCAGGTTTCTCGCCTCTGTTTGCCGTGCCATCGGCCCAAGTTCTAGGCTGGCTGACTGAGCAGCTGGGGGACGCTACCGCCCCCTCGTCTGAAGCCCTGCTACCGTGCCTCATGCCCTCCAGGCTCTCCTACCCTGGGCTGGACACCCTTGCCTGCATCACGCGCGCCATTCACATGGGGCAGGTGCTCAGCATCGACTACCACTCGGTGAGCAGCGGCGAGTCTTCGCGTGAAATCGTGCCATTTGCGCTGCTGGACACGGGCCTTCGGTGGCATGTGCGCGCGTTCGATCGCAAGTCGCAGACTTTCCGAGACTTCGTTCTGACCCGTATCAGCAAGCCCACTCCAAAGCTGGGCGACGAGGCAGCGCGCCATGAGCTCCCAGAGCAGGACGTTCAGTGGACACGCATCGTCGAGTTGGACTTGGTGCCTCACCCGGACCAACCTCATCCCGAGGTCACGCACATGGACTACGACATGCCAGAGGGCGTGTTGCGGCTGAAATTGCGAGCAGCATTGGCTGGGTATGCCCTGCGCAAATGGAGTGTGGACTGCTCCCCGGGCCACAGCCTGCGAGGGCCCGAGTACCGCCTCTGGTTGAAGGACCACCTTGCCTTGTACGGCGTCGAGACCGCTGTGCTGGCGCCTGGCTATCCCAGCAGCAAAGGCAGCACCACATGACCGAGCGCTACCGGCTGTCCTTCACAACAGGCGGACTCTTCTTGCAAGAGTCCGCCATCGCCGCTGCGTCCTTTTTGCAGCTGGGTGACTGGACAGCTACGCGCGCTCAACTCCGGGTTGAGAACCTGCTTCAGGTACGCACATCGGCTGCGGCAACGTATGCGTTCCGCAAACCCACCTTGACCGCGTCAACGATCAGGTGTTGACCGGTGCAGTGGACGGCGCGTGGACGGTTTCGGGCGGAACCCAGCGGTGTGGCAGCAACTCGTGCAGTCGGCTGTTGGGCCAAGTGGGCA
>JBJTHI010000024.1:0-13083 GCA_046094425.1 Burkholderiales bacterium
CGCAAAGCGCCACGAGCCCCCAGAAGGGCTTCAAACATGCGCCAAAGAGCGCACAAAACGATGAAACATCACCCTCAAATCACTGAACCAGCAGCACAGCTCACACGCGCACTCGTTTCGCGGGGTTGTTCAGCGTTTCCCAAAGTAGTAACCGGCTTCCTCTTCTGCGGTGAGCCACAAGCGGCGCAGCATGTATTCGTTCTTCCCGGGGGGCACGCCAACGCGGTCGCGCACATCAACCACCTGCCTGTCGGCGCTGCCACTGCCGTGCGCAATCCAGGTGCCTGAACACGCCCGCATCACTGGCTCTACGGCAGTGACCAAACCACTGGCCGGGCGTTTGACGACGATGCGGTCGCCTTGTTTGTCGTGAAGGTTCTCGTGAATATAGGGCTCCCGGTTGGACACCACAATCACTTGGTCACCGCGCAGTTGCGAGCGCAACAGCGCGCGCAAGCGGTCGGGATCCCAATGGGTTTGTGGCCCCAGGGCGCGCCGGTACTCGTCTTCCAAGTCACGCAGCCGGGTGCGCAGTTCCGCCGCCAAGGGCGAAATTTCTGGTTGCGACACCCAAGGTAAAAACAGCCCTTCGCCGCGTAGCAAACCTTTCACGCCCACCACCCAACCGCGCCAACTCAGGTGGGCCACCAGCATGGTGATGAGCGCAATCGTCAGCCCCAAAGCGGTAATGAATACCATCAAATACTGCCTGGTGTCTTGGCTGCGGCGCTCGATGAAACTCAAATCGTGCAGCACCACCAGCTTGGCCGATGCACCGGCCTCGCCCGTCAACACATGCACACCGACTTGCACCGCACCACCAGCCAAGGGCAGGCGCGCTTGCGCGGTGTCAGAAGCGGCTTGTGCGTCCGAGCAACTCAGTTTGGGGAAGGTGGTGCTGCCTTGCAGCAGTTTGTCGTCTGAGGAGCACACCCCCAGCGCGAACAACCTTTCGTCTTGAATCACGCGGTCAAAACGCTGCCGCAGCTTGGCCGTTTTGCCATCGGCCAAGGCTTCCATGATGGGTTCGGACAGGGTGTTGGCAATCAACATGCCTCGGCTGTTCAAGTCGCGGGCGAACCAATGCAAAGTCAACTGATCCATCACCGGCAAGGCCACATAAGCAGCCACCACGAGCGTGACCACCAGAGGCAGCAAAAAACGAAGTTGAAGGTTCAGGATTTTCATGAATAGGCGCGGTCTGGTTACCGCTTGTTGTTGGCGTTGCACCGACCAGCGCGATACGATGAATCGATTGGATATGACGCAACCGCAGACTCAGCCACATCTTGGCCGCACAACCGGTTCTTGTCGCATTTGAATGGTTCAAGAAGAGAGACAAAGTGCAACCATGGGTACAGAAGAAACACACATCAACCCTGAGGTTCTCAGCGTCCAAGCGTCTTTGAACCTGGCCTTGATCGGCAATTGCTGCATCAGCGCCCTGATTGACGAGCGAGCCACCATCTCTTGGTGCTGCGTGCCGCGCTTTGATGGCGACCCCGTGTTTCATTCCTTACTTCAATCCGAACCACAGGCTGGGCGAGAGGCTTGCATGGCGTTTGAATTGGACGGTTGCATTCGCATCGAACAAAGTTACTTGCCGGGCACGGCGATTCTTCAAACCCGCATGTTCGGTCAAAACGGCCAGGGCATTGAGGTCACCGATTTCGCGCCGCGTTTCACCCACCGCGAACGGGTTTTTCGGCCAGCGCAACTGGTGCGCCGCGTGCGGCCATTCCGAGGCCATCCGCGTGTTCGGTTTCATGTGAAGCCGCGTGCCGATTGGGGCGTGAGCGCACCGCAAATCACACGTGGCAGCAACCACCTGCGCTATGTTTTTCCCGAGATGACTCTGCGCCTGACCACGGACGCACCACCCACCTATGTGCTGGAGAGTACTTGGTTCACCCTGCATGCCACGACCAATTTTTTTCTCGGCCCCGATGAAACACTGGCCGGTGGTGTGGATGAAACCGCACGCGACTTTGAAGAACAAACTGCGCTCTACTGGCGGCATTGGACGCGCCGTTTGGCGCTGCCCCTGCAATGGCAGGACGCGGTGATTCGTTCAGCCATCACACTCAAGCTGTGCCAGTTTGAAGAAACCGGCGCCATCGTGGCGGCCATGACCACCAGCATTCCTGAAGCACCCAACAGTGGCCGCAACTGGGACTACCGATACTGCTGGTTGCGCGATGCTTTCTTCGTGGTGCGCGCCCTGAATAGTCTCTCCGAGGTGGGCACCATGGAGGACTATCTGCGCTGGCTGTACGACGTGGTTCGCAGCAGCAATGGCGACCATGTGCAGCCGCTTTATGGCATTGGCCTGGAGCGCTCCTTGCCCGAGTTCACCGTGCCACATCTCGCGGGCTACCTAGGCATGGGGCCGGTGCGGGTGGGTAACCAAGCGTTTGAGCATTTGCAAAACGATGTGTACGGCAACATCGTGCTCGGTTCTGCCCAGGCCTTTCACGACCACCGTTTGTTCCGCCGAGGTGATGCACGCGACTTTGCGGCGCTGGAGTTGGTCGGCGAGAAGGCCTGGTTGCTGCACGACCAACCAGATGCCGGCATGTGGGAGCTGCGCACCCGCGCGCGGGTGCACACGTCGTCCTCACTCATGTGCTGGGCCGCTTGCGACCGGCTTTCCAAAATTGCCCAGGTGTTGGCCTTGCCTGAACGCAGTGTTTTTTGGCGACAACGTGCGGCCACCATTCACCGCAAAATCACGGAACAAAGTTGGAACGAAAAACGCCAGTGTTTTGTCGAGAGTTTTGGCGGCCACGCCTTGGATGCCAGTGTGTTGTTGATGGGTGAGGTGGGCTTTTTGCCCCCGAACGATCCGCGTTTTCGCAGCACCGTGCTGGCGCTGGAAGCCACCTTGGGTGACGGCCCCCATATGCGCCGCTACGAAGCCGAGGACGACTTTGGTAAACCCGAAACCTCGTTCAATGTGTGCTCCTTCTGGCGTGTGGATGCCTTAGCACGCATCGGTGAAGTGGATCGCGCACGAGAATGTTTTGAAGCCTTGCTCGCGGCGCGCAACCCGGTGGGTTTGTTGTCGGAAGACTTGAATCCCGTGACCGGTGAGCTCTGGGGCAACTTTCCGCAAACCTATTCCATGGTGGGCATCATCAACGGCGCGGTGCGTTTGTCTGCACCTTGGGACGAGGTGGTTTGACATGACAACTTTTCTCACGCCCACCTACCCACGTTTGGTCGGCGATGTGGGCGGCACCCACGCGCGTTTTGCTTTGGTGCAGGCGGCTGGCGATGCGCCAGATCAAGTGCAGATTCTCGCAACGGAAAAATTTCCAACGCTGCTGGACGCCATCAAGCATTACCTGGAAGGTTGTCCGCAGCGGCCACGTCATGCCTGCTTGGGCATTGCCACGCCGCTGCAAGGCGACTGGGTCGAAATGACCAACCACCGCTGGGCGTTTTCTGCCCAGCAGTTGGCACAAGACTTGGGGCTCAAGCGTTTGTTGTTGCTGAACGATTTCACCGCTTTGGCTTTGGGTGTTCCGTCCTTGTCTGAAGGGCAACTGCGTCAAGTCGGCGGTGGTGTGAAGCGTTTTGGTGCGAAGGCGGTGTTAGGCCCCGGCACGGGACTGGGCACATCGGCTTTGCTTCCACTTGGCGATCAATACCTTGCCGTCCCAGGCGAAGGCGGCCACGTGACTTTGGCCGCAGCCACTGCCGAAGAAGCAGCGGTGATTGCCTGGCTTTGGAGGCAGTGGCCTCATGTTTCGGCGGAGCGTTTGCTCAGTGGGCCGGGTTTGGTGCTGCTGCACCGCGCCTTGGCTCATGTGCGCGGTGTTCTGCCCCAAGATTGCAGCGCGCCAGAGGTCACTGCACGAGCGCTGCAAGGGCAAGACGAGCATTGCCACGACACGGTGAGCATGTTTTGCGCCATGCTGGGCACGGTTGCGTCTAACTTGGCCTTAACCCTGGGCGCGGTGGGCGGTGTTTACATTGGCGGTGGCATCGTCCCCGCATTGGGCGACTACTTTCACCGCTCGCCCTTTCGCGCGCGGTTTGAAAGCAAAGGGCGCTACAGCAGCTACCTTGCCGATATTCCCAGCTACGTCATTCACGCGCCAACGGTGGCATTGATCGGGGCGAATGCGGCGCTGGACGCAAAATTCTCGGTGTGTGGAATCGACGTGCGCACCTGACGCATCTACTTGGGGCGCACCTCAAACGCCAAAAACTGGGTCGTCTGTTCGTCTGCAAAGTTGTTGTCCGCCACCAAAATCAAGCTGCGGTTGCCGTTGGGCAGGCGTGGCCCCCAGGTGATGCCCTCAATGTTGTCTAACTTCACACCGTTGTAGGTGAGAGGCATGTCTAGCAACAGTTCGCGCGTCATGGGTTTGTAGCTCGCGCCGGTCAAACTCTTGATGTTTGTCACGTCGGTGGTGTCGGCCTCAATTCGTGTCAACACCAAACGGATGGTGTTGCCGACTCCGTCACCGAATGCACGCTCGACGGCGATGAACTCGTTGTCAGACACGGCCAGCAGTTCGGGCAAACCGTTGTCGGGCGGGAAGCGGCCTGAGGGCGCGCGGTCAACCGGAATTTTCGGTAGTTGATAGGCGTACTGGGCGGTTGGTTTTCCAGTGGCTGGGTCGAGCTTCACGACACGAACCACACTGCCCGCTGTCAGGGTGGTGAGGGGGCCGTCTTCAATCAGAGCGTCTTCGTTGGCTGTTACCACGGTGCCATTGGGTGTGACTGCCAGCGCCTCAAACAGTTTGTTGCTGCGGCCACCTGCGGTGGTGTTATCGACATAGTTGAACGCTGCGGGTGTGTCGAATGCGCGCACAAAGCTGCCATCGGTTTTGATCTCTCGAACAAAGGGTTGAAACATGGCGCCGGGTGTGGCGCTCCAGTTGCCTTCGCTGGAGATGTAGAGGTTGCCGTTGGGTGCCAAACGAATACCTTCTGGATCGACGGTGCGTGTGGTGCTGGACAACAAGTTGCCGTCCGGCCCTTTGATGTAGACCATTTTGTTGATGGTGACGCTCTTAAAGGTGTTGGCGTCGAAATCCACGGTCAGGGCGTAAAAGCGCGGCGTGCCTCTCTCGCCACCGCGATCGTCCGAGATGGCCCAGTAACTGCCATCGGGGGCGCGGTCGATGCCGGAGATGCCACCGAACTCCACACCCTCGAACATGGTTTTTGTCTTGATCGACACCTCACCAATCAGACGCAGCGACCCAATGCTGTTGTTTGGGGCCTCGTCGCTGCCTCCGCATGCGCTGAGTCCGAGTGCAATGAGAAAGGCGGAAAGAATCAACTTGGGTACAGCGTGGATGCGTGGCGTAAACATGAAGCGTGGGTTTGTCGTTGAAAGCGAAAACTATAAGAATTTCGCATGACAGCTTCATGTCACATCACCTAAAAGAATCGTTCATCCTTGAAGCCCCGACGCCAAGAAGAAAAAAAGGGGCACACGAAGTGCCCCTTACTTTTCAAACAAAGCGCGGTCACTGCGCCTGCTGCAAAGCCCGAATGCGGTCTTCAATCGGTGGGTGGCTGGAGAACAAGGCCATCAAACCGCTGGGCTTGTTGCTGATGCCCAAGGCCTGCATCGATTGGGGCAACTCCGCAGGCTGCAAGCCACCTAAGCGAGCCAAGGCGTTCATCATGGGTTGTTTGCGGCCCATGAGTTGCGCTGCACCGGCATCAGCACGGTATTCGCGTTGACGCGAGAACCAGGCCACGATGATGGCAGCGAGCACACCTAACACGATGTCCAGAATGATGGTGGTGATGTAGTAACCCATGCCCGGGCCGTCGTTGTTGTTGCGGAAAACCACTTTGTCCACAAAGTAACCAATCACGCGCGACAAGAACACGACGAAGGTGTTCATCACACCTTGAATCAAGGTCATGGTCACCATGTCGCCGTTGGCGATGTGGGCCACCTCGTGGCCAATCACCGCTTCCACTTCTTCGCGGTTCATGCTTTGCAGCAGGCCGGTGGACACGGCCACCAGCGAAGAATTTTTGAACGCGCCGGTGGCAAAGGCGTTGGGTTCACCCTGGAAGATGGCAACCTCGGGCATGCCAATTTTGGCTTGGTCGGCAAACCGGGCCACGGTGTTCACCAACCACTGGTGGGTGGGATCTGGCGAGCCATTGATAACCTGCGCCCCCGTGCTCCACTTGGCCATGGGTTTGCTCATCAAGAGCGAAATGATGGCGCCACCGAAACCCATCACCGCAGCAAACCCCAACAACTGGGTCATGTTCAGGCCGTTGGCCGTCAAATAGCGGTTCACGCCGAGCAAATTGGCGGCAATGCCCAGCACGACCATCACGGCCAGGTTAGTCATCAAAAATAAGAACACACGTTTCATGGTTTTGACACTCCGAATAGGCCACCCATGACGGGTGACGGGCCACATATTAGGCGCAAGGCGTGAACTTCAATAGCCAGCCCCACAGCGTCAAGGGTATTTTGTTGAGGTCGATTGGCGAAATACGTTGACGTCGTCATAAAACGCAGGGGCCTCGTTCTCTGCCCACCACCCCGGCACCCCGAGCACGGGCAGGGGGTGAAAGGGTTTGCATGCCAGCCTCTGGGGCGACAGACTGGCGAGCAGCAGCTCTTGCACATCATCACCTGCTGGCAGCAACCACACATGGGCGGTGATGTTTTTGCGGGGAGCAACCAGTTTTTCCATCAATGCATGGCCAAACAGGGTGATTCGCGCCTGCTGCCAAAGCGCGCGATGGGTGATGAAGAGGGCTTGCCAGTCACGGGTGGTGAGGGCCTGCACCAGGGGCTCGGGCGCTTGCAGCAAAGCGGCGTTTTCGTCGAACAGCGTCAGTGCGTCGCGCAGCGCACCCCTGACTTGTTGGATGCCTTGGGACGCGATTTCTGCAGCTTGTAAATCGTTGAGGCGTTTTTTGACTTGCGGAAACTGCCACCACACCAAGCCGTTGAATAAATCGTGCAGGTTGTTGCGGGTGGGCACGCTGCGTGTTTGGTGGATGAAGGCTTCGTAGGCTTGGCCTTCGGGCAGTGCTGACGAGGGGACGAAGTGAACATCCGGTGCGGGTCTCGCGGTCAACAGATTCAATCCGTCGGCAACCGAGAGGCCGCTGCCCCTGAGTTTTTCTAGCGCCTCACCGTAGGTGCGGTAAGGCGCGAGCCAGGGCTGCGACCAGTTGATTGACGAGCTGTTTGTAGGCCCCACCCTCACTTGCAGTGCGCACCTGGGCTTGCAAGCCCAGGTTGCTCCGCAGGCAAACCGCATGCGGTTTGAATTCCCTGCTTCGCCCCCAACCCACTCCCAGAGGGAGTGGGAGCTAAAACCCCCTCTCCCTCTGGGAGAGGGCTGGGGTGAGGGCCTGCGATTGGCAACATGACCTTGAATTGCACCCGTTCAATCCACTTGCCGCCAAGCCAAACTCTCGCCCCCGCGCAGCGGCTTGAGTCTGGCGTCCCCAAAGGCCAAGTCTTCAGGCAGCGTCCACGCTTCTTTGCGCAAAGTCACCGTGCCACTGTTGCGTGGCAGCCCATAAAAAGCGGGGCCGTGGAAGCTGGCGAAGGCCTCCAGTTTGTTGAGTGCGCCAGCGGCTTCAAACGCTTCTGCATACAACTCCAAGGCGCTGAGGGCGGTGTAGCAGCCCGCGCAACCGGTGGCGTGTTCTTTCAAGTGCGTGGCGTGGGGTGCGCTGTCTGTGCCTAAGAAGAACTTCGTGCTGCCACTGGTGGCCGCTTGCACCAAGGCCAGTCTGTGCGTTTCGCGCTTGAGCACGGGCAGGCAGTAGTAGTGAGGCCGAATGCCGCCGGTGAAAAGGGCGTTGCGGTTGTAGAGCAGGTGGTGGGCGGTGAGGGTGGCGGCGGTGTATTGACACGCATCAGCAACATATTGCGCCGCTTCGCGTGTGGTGATGTGTTCAAAAACAATCTTCAGCTCAGGAAAGTCGCGGCGCAGGGGAATGAGTTTGGTGTCGATGAAAGCGGCTTCGCGGTCGAAGAGGTCAATGTCGGCATCGGTCACTTCGCCGTGCACCAGCAGTAGCACACCTTCGCGCTGCATGGCCTCCAGCGTGGCGTAGGTTTTGCGCAGATCCGTGACGCCCGCATCGCTGTTGGTGGTGGCACCGGCGGGGTAAAGCTTCACCGCGACAACCCCTGCGTCTTTGGCGCGTTTGATCTCATCCGGGGGCAAGTTGTCGGTGAGGTAAAGCGTCATCAAGGGTTCAAACTGCACGCCCTGGGGCACGGCCGCTTGAATGCGTTCGCGGTAGGCCACGGCCTGCGCCGCCGTGGTGACCGGGGGCCGCAAATTCGGCATGATGATGGCGCGGCCAAATTGGCGCGCGGTGT
The DNA here is from genome assembly GCA_046094425.1 of Burkholderiales bacterium. Lineage (GTDB taxonomy): Bacteria > Pseudomonadota > Gammaproteobacteria > Burkholderiales > Burkholderiaceae_C > JANPCX01. The sequence goes on from JBJTHI010000024.1 coordinate 8,351, forward strand.
GCGGCACCACGGCTTGCATGGCGGCACCATCACGCACATGCAAATGCCAGTCGTCGGGGCGGGTGAGGGTGAGGGTTCTTTCACTCATACGATTTTTTCGCCTGGGTGGGTGACTTTACGCATTGGCTCATAACGAGGGGCTGCAACACACAGCGGCGCATTGGTCGCTGCGCCATTCCAACTCGGATCTTCAATAGACTCGAACACCTGGCGCAGTCTTTGTCCCCAGGTGCTGCGGATCATGTGGAAATAGGGGTTGTTTTCGTCGATGCAGACAATCTGATGGGTTTGCAATTGGTGGGCCGGATACACGAGCAAGTCCAGTGGCAAACCGACCGAGAGGTTGGACTTGAGCGTGGAGTCCATCGATACGAGCGCGCACTTGGCTGCTTCGTCCAGCGGCGTGCTGGGGTTGATCATGCGGTCCAGCACGGGCTTGCCGTACTTCGATTCGCCAATTTGAAAGTAGCAGGTTTCTTTGGTGGCTTCTATGAAGTTGCCAGCGGAATAAACCAAAAACAGGCGCATGGCCTCACCGCCAATTTGTCCGCCAAAAATCATGGAGGCATTGAAGTCCACGCCCGCGGCTTGTAAGGCGGCGTTGTCTTGTGCGTGCACACGGCGCACCGCGCTGCCCAGTACACGCACGGCGTCGAACATGCTGGTGGCGTTCCAGATGGTGATGGGTGGATCGTTGGGGTTTTCTGCGGGCAGTTTCTCTACCTGGAGAATTTCACGCACCGACTGGCTGATGGACAAATTGCCGGCTGACAGCATCACCATGAAACGGTCACCGGGGCGCTCGTAAACCATCATTTTTCGGAAGGTGCTGATTTGATCCAAGCCGGCATTGGTGCGCGAGTCGGACAAGAACACCAGGCCTGCATCGAGTTTGATGCCTACGCAATAGGTCATGGTTGTGTCTCCTTGAGAAGTTGTTGGAGTTGGTAGAGCTTGTCCAGCGCCTCTTTGGGCGAGAGTGCATCGGGGTTGAGTTTGGCCAAGGCAGCCTCTACGGCTGATGGCTCAGGCGCGGCGACAGTGGCTGGCGCAGCGAACAAGTCAATTTGCGCGCGGCCCGATTGTTGCTGCGCTTCCAGTGCCTCCAGGCTTGCGCGCGCTTGGCGCAGCACGCTGGCGGGCATGCCCGCCAGGCGCGCTACTTGCACGCCGTAGCTGCGGCTGGCAGGGCCAGGGGTGATGTCGTGCAAGAAGGCGATGTGGTCGCCGCTTTCCACGGCGGACACATGCACATTGATGGCACGCTCGTGTTTCACCGGGAACTCGGTGAGTTCAAAGTAGTGCGTTGCAAACAAAGTGAAAGCGCGGTTGCGGTCGTGCAAGTGCGTGGCAATGGAGCCCGCCAGTGCCAGGCCATCAAAGGTGGAGGTGCCACGGCCTATCTCGTCCATGAGCACCAGGGAGTGTTCGGTGGCGCTGTGAAGAATGGCGGCACCTTCTGTCATCTCCAGCATGAAGGTGGACTGGGCGTTGGCCAAATCGTCTGCCGCGCCTATGCGGGTGTGAATGGCGTCTATCGGCCCCAAGCGGCAGCTTTGCGCGGGCACATACGAACCGATAGCCGCGAGCAAGGCGATGAGCGCCACTTGGCGCATGAAGGTGCTCTTGCCGCCCATGTTGGGGCCGGTGATGATGAGCATTTTGGTTTTGGCGTCCAGGCGGCAGTGGTTGGCGATGAAATCGCCAGCGCCGGTTTCCTGCAAACGCGCTTCCACCACGGGGTGACGACCTGCCGAAATATCAATGCAAGGCTCGCGCACGAACTGAGGGCGGCACCAGTTCAAGGTGAGCGCACGTTCGGCCAAAGCGGCTATCGCATCCAATGTCGCCAAGGAACGGGCCAGGGCTGACAGCGAATCCAGGTGCGCCATCAAGTCATTCAACACACCCTCAAACAACTGCTTCTCACGCGCCAAAGCGCGGTCTTGTGCCGACAGGGCTTTGTCTTCAAAGGCCTTGAGTTCGGGCGTGATGTAACGCTCGGCATTTTTCAGCGTTTGGCGGCGCTGGTAATCCAAAGGCACTTTGTCCACCTGGCCTTGCGTGACCTCAATGAAAAACCCGTGCACTTTGTTGAACTGCACCCGCAGGTTGGTTATGCCAGTGCGGGCCCGTTCGCGGGTTTCCAGATCAAGCAAAAACGCATCGCAGTTTTGGCTGATGGCGCGCAGCTCGTCCAAAGTGGCATCAAAGCCGCTGGCTATCACGCCGCCGTCGCGCAGCAACACGGCAGGCTCTTGCGCAATGGCGGCTTGCAAGAGTGCGGGCAATTCAGGGGGTGGCGTGAGCGCGGCAGCGCAGTCGTCCAGCAACGCCGCTTGGTTCAATGGCAACAAGGCTTGCAGTTGGGGCAGCGCTTGCAGCGTGTGGCGCAGCCCAGCCAGTTCACGCGGGCGCACCTGGCGCAGGGCCACGCGGGCGGTGATGCGTTCCACATCGGAGATGCCACGCAGGGCCTCACGAATAGTTTTTAAAGCGCTGGAGCCCGGTTGCAGCAACACTTCTATCGCATCGTGGCGTGCGGTGGCGGTGCTGCGGTCTTGCTGCGGGTGGGTCAACCACTGGCGCAGCGCGCGGCTGCCCATGCTGCTGGCGCAACTGTCCAGCAGCGAGAACAGGGTGGGGCTGTCTTTTCCGCTGAGTGTTTGGGTGAGTTCCAGGTTGCGGTGGGTGCTGGCGGGCAAGTCCAGCAAGTCGCTGGGCTGCTGCACACGCAATTGCTTCACATGGGCCAAGGCCTGGCCTTGGGTGTGTTCGGCGTAACTCAATAGCGCAGCGGCGGCAGCATGGGCGACGGGTAAATCTTGGGCATTGAAGCCCGCCAGACTCGCCACTTGCAGTTGCTCGCAGAGTTTGCGCTGGCCCAAGTTCGAATCGAATTGCCAAGCCGGTCGGCGTGTGAGCATGGCACCTGATTGCGTCACGGCGGCGGGCAGCGGGTCGGCCTGCACCAACACTTCGGCCGCATTCAAACGCGACAGGGCACTGCCCAATTGGGCATCCAAACATTCGCTCAAACCCAATTGCCCACTGCTCAGGGCCAGCCACGCCAGGCCATGTGTGGTGATGCCTTTGTGCGTGCGGCTCGCCACAGATAGAAGCAGCGCATCGCGTTTGTCGGACAGCAACTCGGTGTCAGTCACCGTGCCCGGTGTCACCACCCGCACCACCTTACGCTCCACCGGCCCTTTGCTGGTGGCCACGTCGCCCACCTGCTCACAAATGGCCACGGCTTGCCCGAGTTTGATGAGTTTGGCCAGGTAAGACTCCAGCGCCTGCACCGGCACCCCAGCCATCACCACAGGCTCACCCGCACTTTGGCCGCGTGCGGTCAAGGTGATGTCGATCAACTGGTTGGCACGCCTGGCGTCGTCAAAAAACAGCTCGTAAAAATCACCCATTCGGTAGAACACCAGCGCATCCGGATGCTCGGCCTTGATGCGCAGGTACTGCTGCATCATTGGGGTGTGGGCGGAGAGGTCGGGCGTCACTTGATCATTGCGCTTGTTGTTGTTCTTGTCGCCGTATGAATTCATCTTGTCAATCAAGCCCCAAACCTCTGTGTTGTGCCCTGAACATGACGGGATTCACTGCGACCGGACTCAATTATCCTTCCTTGCAGTGCTGCGTTCGGTGCTCTAGGGCTGCATGCATCAGGCGCTGGGAAGTTGTATGGAGGTTGAGTACAGGGCAGCCCCATTGCAAACCATAGCACCGAGTGCTATAAACGAGAGCAAGGAAAAGCATGCCGGTTTACAAGACGCGCTGGTTCGACCGCTGGGCTCGCAAAGAAGGATTGAGCACGTCCAGCCTCTGCGCTGCCGTCAGCGAAATGGCTCGCGGTTTGTTTGATGCGGAACTTGGCGGCGGGCTCGTCAAAAAGCGTATTGGGCGGCTGGGGAAAGGAAAAAGCGGTGGATACCGCACACTGGTTGCAACGAACAAGGGCAGCCGTTGGGTGTTTGTGTTCGGTTTTCCGAAAAACGAGCGCAGCAACATCGACAAAGACGAAACCGAGGCTTTGAAGAAGTTGGCCGCGCACTTGCTGTCACTGACAGCGCAGGCGGCGGCCCAAGCACAAGACGCCGGTGAACTGATGGAGATTAACTGCGATGCGCAAAACGAAATCAACCATTCTTGAAGCCGTCCACGCAACGGCCAAAGGACTGCACCAAGCTGGCGTGATGGATCAGGTCACGCTGCGCGAATTTGACCAACTCTGCCTGCCGCCCATCAAGCCGCTTCAGCCTGAGCAAATCAAGCACATCCGCGAGACTTCAAGGGTCAGCCAGGCGGTGTTTGCACGGCTGCTCAACACCAGTCTTTCTACAGTTCAAAAGTGGGAGATTGGTCAGAAGAAACCAACGGGCACGGCACTGAAACTGCTGCACCTGGTGCAAAAGCGTGGGCTGGAGGTGGTTGTCTGATCATCAGTCGTCAAGGCGCTGTCCGTTAGCGGGGAACTGTTCAGTCAACAGTTGTTCATCAGTCAAATTCGGCCCCTGCCAAATGAATACTTGGGAAGCGCCGACAGTCAATGCCAGTTCACGCAAGCAGCGAATTTCGACTTGGGGAAACGCTGAACAACCCCGCGAAACGAGTGCGCGTGTGAGCTGTGCTGCTGGTTCAGTGATTTGAGGGTGATGTTTCATCGTTTTGTGCGCTCTTTGGCGCATGTTTGAAGCCCTTCTGGGGGCTCGTGGCGCTTTGCG
>JBJTHI010000025.1:0-5623 GCA_046094425.1 Burkholderiales bacterium
GCCCTCGGTGTTCATCGTGGGTGATCCCAAACAAAGCATCTACCGCTTTCGCCGCGCCGAACCCAAGGTGACAGTTTCCGCCGCTTTGGGCGTGGGGTCGGAATCCATCAAAAACACCCAGGGTGCCTGTAAACCTTTGGCACCATGCACGGTGAGCAAAGCACTGGCTGCTTGCGGTGTGGGTGCGGCCACTTGAATGGTGCGGCGACGCAAGGCACGCACAAAACGATAGGCGGTGGCGTAGCGTGCGCCATCCAACACCAGGGCTTGGGCCACCAGCGCGTCTAACGAAGCAAGGGCTTGCGACACCAGAGTCGGTGGCCAACTGGCGGCCACCCGCTCTCGCACCTGTCCTTGGGCGACGATGCGATCCAGCAAGTCGTGGGGCGGCAGTTGTTGCGCAGCCAACTGCCATTGGGTGAGTAAAGTCGCAGCGCGTTTCAATGGCGCGCTCGGGTTGGGGAGAGCCATCTGAGCCTGCCACCACGACGTTGGTGCGCTTTTTTCAACCACGCTCTTGCGGGTCGCTTCAAACAAAGTGATGAGGTCGTCGTCCGACGCCCCAAAAATCGGACTGCGCAAAGCATGGGCCAAAGACAAATCGTTTTGTGGCGACACCAACACGTCGAGCAAAGCCAGCAGGTCGCGCACCACCATTTCGTCGCCCAAGGCGTACTGGCCCGCCGCCGCGAAAGGTAGGCCGCGCGCTTGCAAAGCACTTTGCAGGGCCAGCAAAGCAGCGCGGGTGCGGCTGAGGACCTTGATGTCTTGCGGCGGCACGCCTTGTTGTTGCACCAGTTGAGCGATGGCGTCAGCTACCTGCGCAGCTTCGGCAGCACGGCGTGCTTGTTCAGGTTCAACGCGCGGCGTGGTGAGCGTGTCACGCCATTCTTGGTCGCTCGCCTCTGGGCTGTTGTTGCCTTTTTCTATGGCCTGCGGCGTTTCGGGTGGTGGCAAAAAACACAGCGCAGGATGGTTGGTATTGGCTGCTGTCTTTTGCGTGGTGTGGGCGTGAAAGCCGCTGTACTCACCCTGTTTGCAAGCGGCTTCAAACACCGTGTTCACCACCTCCAACACCCCCGGCGCATTGCGGTGCGTGTGGTCGCAGGCGAGCAACACACCGTGCAGCCCCTCACGTACAAACACCTGCGCGGCTTCAAACACCTTGGGTTCGGCGCGGCGAAAGCGGTAGATGCTTTGTTTGGGATCACCCACGATGAACACCGAGGGCGGCCTCTGCCCGCTGGCCCCGCCGCCCGCGCCTGCATAACCCGACAACCAGGCTTGCAAGGCATGCCATTGCAAGGGGCTGGTGTCTTGAAATTCGTCGATCAGCAGGTGACGTGTGCGCGCGTCCAAACGTTCTTGCACCCAGCCGCTGAGGTGGGTGTTGCTGAGTAGACGGAAAGCACACAACTCCAAATCGGCCATGTCGGCCAAGCCATTGGCGCGTTTGTAGAGCGCCAGTTCATGCAGCAAACAACGCGACAGGCGCACCATGCGCAGATGCACCTCATGCGCCGCTTCTTGTTCGCAGGCGGCGTGGATGGCCTCTACATGCGGCAGCACCGCCTGCAAGGCAGGAACGTCCACCGCTTTTCTGAGGGTGTCGGCTTTGGTGTACAGCGCCGCCCGCACGGCCAGGAATTGCAATGAAGCATCTTGGGTTTCAAAAGCGCTGACCAACTGGTCGGCTGCCTTGCGCGCCAAGGCTGCTTTATCTTTTCCCAGCACGCGCGCAAGCGTACGCAGGGCGACTTGCACCTGCTGCTGCAAAAGCATTTCTGCTGGATGAGACAAGCCGTTGAACGCAGGCCATTGCTCGGCCACGGGCGGTACGCTGTTTTCTAAATGCCCCGCTTCATCGGCCAACGCCAATTCAATGCGCTTTTGCCAAGCCACCTCCAACCACTTGCGCAACTGGCTGCGGCCATGCTCGTGCACCAAGGCATGAAAGTCTTGTTGCAAACCAGGGTCACGCAGCACGGCCGCGTGGAAGCGACGAAACACCTCGGCTTCGTGGTCAGCCCAATCTTCGACCAATTGCATGTCGCTGCTGAGTTGCAATTCACCCAGCAACTCCAGCGGCGCAGCACGCAGCAACTGAAAAAACCAGCGGTGAAAGGTGTAGATCTGCACAGGGCGGCCGCTTTGCAGCAGTTGCGCATGCAACTGGCCCAGGCGTGGCGCAAGTACGCGGGCTTGTTCGAAGCTCATGCCGCGCAATTGCAGCTCCTCAATGCGCTTGTCAGTGCTGGCGTGTTGCTCGGCAAAGGCCAAGAGCCAATCATTCAAACGCTGGCGCATTTCGCCTGCGGCTTTGCGGGTGAAGGTGATGGCCAGCACTTCGTGGGGCTGGGCACCGTCTAGTAAAGCGCGCAACAAACGCGACACCAACATCCAGGTTTTGCCCGCACCCGCGCACGCCTCTACCACCACGCTGCGGCTGGGGTCGCAAGCCCAGGCGTAAAACGCCTCGCGCGAAATAAGTTCGCCATTGCAGCGGTAAGCGGGGGCGTGGGTCATCGAGGAGTTCATGCGCCGCCCGCCCACTGGTCGCGCCGACACAAACCACGCGCTTCACAGGTATCGCACACCGGGCCTTCGCCCAAGGCTCTCAAAGGTGCGCCTTGTGTGATGCGCTGCAAGTCGAGCGCAACGCCTCGCAACAACTGCTGCGCGCTGCGCTCCACATCGGGATGGGGAAGCACTTGTATACCTTCGCTGTCGTCCAAGGCCAAGTAGGCGGCGCTCACCGTTCCAATGGCTTGGGACTGTTGCGCCATCAAGGCGGCGTAAAAGGCGAGCTGCGTATCTTCCAGCGGTGTTTTTAGTTTTTTGCGCAAGGCCAAAGCGGCACCGGTTTTGTAGTCGATGAGTTGAATCACGGGGCCCGCTTTTTCATCCTCCACGCTGTCCACCCGGTCGATCTCGCCCACCATGATGACGCCCTGCCAATTGGCTGGTTCAGCGCGCAAGGCACGCTCGCCGTCTAGCCACAAGGCACCCGCTTGGTCGCGCTGGTGCAGCCAGGACAAGTAGCGCGGTAGCAAACGCGCGAACGTGGCCGCATACGGCAAAAAATCGGCGTCGTCGAAGCCGTGGCTTGCTGCTAGCTCAGTTGAAATGGCTTGCACGGTAGCTGCTTCAGTGAATGAATCAGCCGGGCCATGCAGCGCCCGCTGCTGGTGAAAACGCAGCAGCACCTGGTGCAACCAGGTGCCGTAGTCGCGTTTGGCCACCCCGTCGTCCAACTCCTCGCTGCTGCGCAGCTTGAGCATGCGCAGCGCAAAGAAGCGGTAGGGGCACTGGCGCAGCATTTCATAGCTGCTGGCAGACAACTGCGCAGGTAAATGCGAAGCTGCAACCGGCTGGGCTTGCTCAAACGGCACGGACGGAATGTGCAAACTCGAACGTGGATCGCTTGCGTTTTGCACAGGTACCAGCGTTGCCAAGGTGAGCACAAAGGGGCTGGCCGCGAGCAACTCCTCTTGGTCGCTGGCGCGGCGCAACAGGGTCAGTCGTGGAGCACGCAGCAAATGCAGAAATTGCAACCACTGCCCCTGCCGTTGTTCTTGCGCCGTGGGCAATCCGATCAACTCGGTCAAGTGACTGCCCAGCAGCGGTGGCGGCGCGGGCCAGGCACCCAACTGGCGTTCATCGGTGCCCGGAAACACCACCGCCGCGAAGGGCCGCAGCAGGGTTCGTGACAGCGGCGTGATGACCACCAGGGGATGAGAGACGGCTGGCGGAATGAAGCTGGCTTGCTCGAACACATCGTCCAGCCAACGCGAGAAAGCACTGAAATGCAGCCGTTTGGTGTAACCATCGGCCCCTGCCTGGACGCCAAACAAACGCTGCAACACCTGACGACCGGCAGCATCGTTTTGCAATGCAGCCAGCAAGCCCAAATGCACAAGGTGGTCTTGCAGCGCTGCCAGCCACTCGGACAGTGTGCGTTGTTTTTCGACTTGCAGGGCCTGCATCGCCGCTTGCACTTCACGCCACAAGGTTGCGGCCACGGCGGTCAAACGTGCGGCATCCACTGCTTGCGGCGCGCGCCAACCTTGTTTGCGCCAAGTGAACTCTAATTCTTGCACCGCCTGTGGCGACCAGCGGCCTGTTTGGCCCAGTGGGGTGACGATGGAAGTCAATGCATCCAACACCTCGTCCGCCCCCACCCCAGGTTGGGCCAGGCGCAACGCGGCGGCCACCAAGGCCGCAGCGCGTGTGGTGGAGAACGTCCAGCCGGTTTCATCCAGCACGGCCAATGGCTCTCGTGCCAACAGTGCCCTCACCCGTCGCACCAGCAAACGATCTTGCGCCAGCAGGGCCACCGGCACCTCACCCGCGTTGACATGAGCCAATACTTGAGCGGCGGCACGTTGGGCTTCGTCTTCAAAGTCCAGACCCACAGCTTCTGAAACGACATGGCCTTGCGCGGCAAGTGTTTGCGGCCAGGTTGATACATCAGAAAAAGCTGCATCGGTTTGCAAACGCAGCACCGATACACCGACCTCCTCGGCGTGCAGAGCCAATGCGCTGAAGAAGGCATCCGTACCGCCCGCTTCCACCAACACCCAAGCCGCGGGGCGGTGCAAAAAAAGCGCATCGGTCTGCGCCGCAGGGGCCAGCGCCGCCCAAGCCAAAGCCACTTGCGCCAGCAAGCGTTCGCTGTGCCCAGGGGTGCCAGCCGCGCTGCCTTCCATCAAACGCGAACGTGCGTTGGCCCAAAACGATTCGCGCTGTGCAGGTGGTAGCGCTTGGGCGGTGCGGGCCAATTGGTGCGCTAGTTCCGTCACCTGGGCCACCATGAGGGCTCGGCCCGGCGCATCGCGCCCGGCCCAAGCCGTGCGGGCCAGGTGGGGTGCCAGCAACTCTTCCGCCAACAAACGGTCACGCGCCACATCAAAGCTGATTTGGCCGGGCATACATATCGGAGGGGGCGCCAGGGACAAAGCCAAGGTTTGCGGCGTGTCGATGCGCGGAACCCACTGACCCATGCTGGTGGCCTGCGCAAAGGCGGTTCGGGCCAAACTTAAATGCGCACTCAAGGGCACAAGCACGCAAACATCACGCAAAGGTATCGCCTGCGAGTTGCACCAAGTCCCTATTGAATTGGCGATATCACCCCATACATCAGGTGACAGTGCGTTGACGGATTGCGTGGTCATGGCCGGGAGGCTAGCGCAAACCCGCAAGCGAGGTCTATGTCAGAATAGGTTTCAACAATTTTGCCCCTGGTTTCCTACCGACACACCAACGGCAAATTCAGCAAGAGGAACAGCCCATGAGCAGCGAACTGATTAAACATACCACCGACGCGTCTTTTGACGCCGACGTACTCCAAGCCGACAAACCGGTGCTGGTGGACTACTGGGCCGAATGGTGCGGCCCTTGCAAAATGATTGCGCCGATTTTGGACGACGTGGCCGAGCAGTACGGCGACAAAATTCAAATCGCCAAAATGAATGTGGATGAAAACCGCGACGTGCCCGCCAAGTTCGGCATTCGCGGCATTCCTACCCTGATGCTGTTCAAAGACGGGCAACTCGCCGCAACCAAGGTCGGTGCCCTGTCCAAAGCACAATTGACTGCGTTCATCGACGGTAATCTATAATTG
>JBJTHI010000026.1:0-8527 GCA_046094425.1 Burkholderiales bacterium
GCATTGGGGCTGTGGGGGCGGGTGTGTTCGGTGCCGCACAGATTTTTTTCGGGCCTGTGGTGGCTGCTTTGATGTGCATCGTGGCCACCGTCTTGCTCACCGGTGGTTTCCATGAAGACGGTTTGGCCGACACCTGCGACGGCCTGGGCGGCCATGTCAGCCGAGAACGTGCGCTGGAGATCATGAAAGACTCGCGCATCGGCGCTTATGGCGCGATGGGCCTGGTCTTGATGCTGGGCCTCAAAGCGGCCACGCTCTCGGGTTTAGGGTCGGTCTCTGTCTGGGCGGCCATGGCGGCCTTGCTTGTGGCCCACACCACTTCACGCACCGCCACCGTGTGGATGATTGCCTGGCTGCCCTATGCCGGTGATGAGGCCCATGCCAAAGCCAAACCTCTGGCGCAACGGCCACGGCCATCGGATGTGCTCGTTGCTTGTTTCACAACGCTGGTGGTGGCGGGTGTTCTGCTCTGGGCCGATGGATATGGCTTGGGCATTGGTGCTTGGCCGGTGTTGGCGTCCAGCCTGCTCGCGGCCCTCTTGATGCTGCTGTGGTGCAGCTGGTGGTTGAAGAAGCGCCTGGGCGGCGTCACCGGCGACACACTCGGTGCCAGCCAGCAACTGGTTGAAGTTGCCATGCTGTTGGCGTGGTTAGGAGTCGTGAGGTGGAGCTGATTGTTTGGAGACACCCCAAACCCCATGGCGTACAAGGGCGCTGCATTGGGCAAACCGATGTACCGGTTGACCGCCGCAAAACCAAACGCCTGGCCCACTGCATCCGCCGATACGCCCGCCGTCACCGTCTGTTCGTGCAGCAAACAGCCGTGATCTGGACTTCACCACTGCGGCGCTCTTTCGATGTGGGTCGCATTTTGCGTGGCTGGGGTTGGGCACACCACGTGGATACCCGCTTGAGTGAAGTGACCTTCGGCGCTTGGGAGGGGCAACCCTGGGATGCCATTGCCAAAGCGGACATCGATGCATGGTGCGACCACTTCGCTGATACGCGGCCGGGGGGAGGGGAGTCGGTACGGCAGTTGTTGGCTCGGTGTGGTGAGTTTGTGGACGAGCAGCGTTCGCAATCAACTTGTTGGGTGGTTGGCCACGCGGGGTGGATCAATGCGCTGGCTTGGCGTATCAACCATCCGGAGAATGCCCCAGAAGCAGCCGAATGGCCGACCCCAGTTCAGTACGGTGCACAAACAATTTGTGTGTTGCCTTAACGTGGCCTCGAATCGCAATACCTCACTACCCCACACTGCTCGCAAAGCGGCTTGCGCGCCTGGCACACATAGCGTCCATGCAAAATCAACCAGTGGTGAGCATCCACCAAATACTGGGCGGGCACACGTTTTAAAAGCGCCAGCTCAACGGCCAGTGGATCTTTGCCCGGTGCCAAACCGGTGCGGTTGCTGACGCGAAAAATATGCGTGTCCACCGCCATCGTGGGTTCACCGAATGCCACGTTGAGCACCACATTGGCGGTTTTGCGGCCCACGCCGGGCAGGGCGACCAAGGCTTCTCGGCTGCGGGGCACTTGGCCGTTGTATTGTTCGACCAAGATGCGGCTGGTCTCCAGCAGGTTCTTCGCTTTGTTGCGATACAGGCCTATGGTTTTGATGTGTTCGGTGATTTCTTGCAGGCCCAGCGCCGACATTTTTTGCGGCGTGTTCGCCCGCGCAAAAAGCCGCTTGGTGGCTTTGTTCACGCCCACGTCGGTGGCTTGGGCTGAGAGCAGCACGGCGGCGAGCAACTCAAACACATTGCTGAATTCGAGTTCGGTTTGTGGCTGTGGGTTGGCCGCTTGCAGGGTGGCGAAGAACGGTTCGATGTCAGCGGGCTTCATGACTGTTCGCCTCGCGCTGCACGGGCGCGGGCCATGGCGGCTTCAATGGCGGCTCTTTTTTTGTCCAACTGCGCAGGGTCGGTGAGCGTGGAGTGCGCAGCCAGGTCGGCGAGTTTGTCTTGTGCCTTGGCGGCCAGCCGCGCGTCGTGTTCCACTTTGTCGCGCTGCACACGCTGCCGATGCGACTCATAGCGCGCCAGTGAACTGTGGGCTTGTGCGGCAGACCAAGCCGCCCAGCCGGTGAACTCGCCCGTGATGTTCTCCAGCGAAATGCAATCCACGGGGCAGACGGGCACGCACAGTTCGCAGCCGGTGCAGTGTTCTTCAATTACGGTGTGCATGCGTTTGGGCGCGCCGACGATGGCGTCCACCGGACAGGCTTTGATGCACAGGGTGCAGCCTATGCACCAGTCTTCGTCGATCACCGCCATGTGCCTCGGCCCCTCTCGGCCATGGTCGGGGTGCAGCGGAATGACTTTGCGCCCCGTGAGCGCTGCCAAACGTTCTATGCCCTCTTGACCGCCTGGCGGGCATTGGTTGATGCCCGCCTCACCACGGGCCATGGCCTGCGCGTAACTCTGGCAATCGGGATAACCGCAGCGGGTGCACTGGGTTTGCGGCAGGGACGCGCGCAAGGCTGCCGCCAGTGGGTCGGTGGCGGCGATGTTGGGCTCGGGGGTGAGATGTGGTGTTGTTGAGTTCACGGTCACCAGTGTGCCACCCTTGTCGGGGGAGGGCACATCGTTTCGTGAGCCTCAGCGTGAAGCGCTGGTTTTGGTTGGTTTCTTGGCAGCAGACCTGACGGTCGTTTTGGAGGCCACTTTTTTCGCCGTGGTTTTCGTGCTCACGTTTTTGCTGGATTGAACCAGCGTCAACGATTGACGGGCCGAGCTTGTGGCTGCTGCTGTGGTTTTGCCCGCTTTGCTGCCGCGCGGGGCGGCTGCATCGGTTTGGTGTGAGGCGATGAAATCACGCACATGCGGATAAACCTTTTCGCGCCAGCGACGGCCCGAAAAAATACCGTAATGGCCGGCACCTTCGGCGTCGTAATGAAAGCGGCGAGACGCGGGTATGCCCGTGCACAGGTCGTGCGCAGCCCGGGTTTGCCCCGCACCGGAAATATCGTCCAACTCGCCTTCCACGGTGAGCAAAGCGGTGCTGGTGATGTCTTGTGGCGCTACGGTGAGGCCATCAATATCCCAGGTGCCGTTGACCAAGGCGAAGTCTTGGAAGACGACACGAATCGTGTCCAGGTAGTACTCGGCCGGCAAGTCCAGCACGGCGTTGTACTCGTCATAAAACACGCGGTGGGCGTCGGCACTGTCGTCGTCGCCACGCACCAGGTCGAGGAAGTAGTCGTAGTGCGAGCTCATGTGACGATCCGGGTTCATGGCCACAAAACCTGTGTGCTGCATGAAGCCGGGGTACACCGGGCGGCCCGCACCGGGGTAGTTCACCGGCACGCGGTGAATCACATTGTTCTCAAACCAGGAGTAACTCTTGTTCATGGCCAGGTTGTTGACGGCGGTGGGGCTTTTGCGTGCGTCAATGGGGCCGCCCATCATGGTCATGGTGCGGGGCGTGGCTTCACCTTGGGTGGCCATCAACGACACCGCCGCCAGCACCGGCACGGTGGGTTGGCAGACCGAGATCACATTCACATGCGGGCCAATGTGGCGAATGAACTCTTGCACGTAGTGAACGTAGTCGTTCAAATGAAAGGGGCCGACCTCGGCAGGCACCATGCGGGCGTCTGTCCAGTCCGTGATGAAAACCTTGTGGTCTTTGAGCAAGGCACGCACGGTGTCGCGCAACAAGGTGGAATGGTGACCCGACAGCGGGGCCACCACCAACACCGTGGGCTGGCCTTTCATATGGGCCAGGGCCTCGGGTTTGTCGGTGAAACGTTTGAAGCGCAGCAAGCGGCAAAACGGCTTGGTCAGCGCCACTTGTTCTTGCACGGCGATGTCGATGCCGTTCACATTGACCGAACGAATGTCGAACTCGGGTTTTTCGTACTCTTTGGCCAGCCGGTTCAGCAAATCAAAACCCGCTGACATGCGCTGCGAGCCCGGGATGGCGGCAAAAGGCGACAACTGATTGCCATAGAGCTTGGCCGATGCGCCTGCAAACTCAGCAAACGGGCTCAACAAAGCGCGCTGCGATTCGTACCACTGGTAAAGCATGGTGATTCCTCTTGGTTTGCCAAATTCAGACGGACGGGTTGTAACCCAGTTTGACCATCAACACACCAAAAATGGTGCGATGCAGCATTCTAGGCGCGCTGTGATCCATCATGCATGGGTAGTTTCAGCTTGAAAACCCGGAAAAGCGACAGTTTTCCTTGTCACAGACAAAGAAAAGCCCGGCCTTTGGCCGGGCTGGGGGATCACAGCGGAGGCGTTTAGCTGACTTTGGCAATGGCGGCTACCACTGCGTCGATATTGCCTTCGTTCAAAGCAGCGACACAAATGCGACCTGAATCCACCCCATAAATGCCGAATTCCTGACGCAAGCGCTGCATCTGGTCTTTGTTCAGCCCCGAGTAGCTGAACATGCCGTTTTGGCGGGTGATGAAACTCACGTCTTGTTTGACGCCGGCCGCTTGCAGTTTGGATTGCAAACTGGTGCGCATTTTTTTAATGCGCACACGCATCTCGCCGAGCTCGTCCTCCCACATGGCGCGCAGCGCGGGCGTGGTCAGCACCGTGGCGACCACTTGGGCACCGTGGGTGGGTGGGTTGGAGTAATTGGTGCGAATGACGATTTTGAGCTGGCTCAACACGCGCGCCATCTCTTCTTTGCTTTCGCACACCACGCTCAATGCACCCACCCGCTCGCCGTACAGCGAAAAACTCTTGGAAAACGACGTGGAGACAAAAAAGTCCACCCCGCTGGCCAAAAACTGCGCCACCACCGCGCCGTCTTGGGCAATGCCGTCGCCAAAGCCTTGGTAGGCCATGTCCAGGAAAGCGACCAGGCCTTGGGCTTTCACGACGTCAACCACCTTGGCCCATTCGGCGGGGCTCAGGTCATAGCCGGTGGGGTTGTGGCAGCAGGCGTGCAACACGACGATGGTACCTTTGGGTGCGGCTTGTAAAGCGGCCAACATGCCAGCGGCATTCACGCCGCGTTTGTCGGCGTCGTAGTAGGGATAAGTGTTGACGGTGAAACCGGCATTGGTGAACAAGGCGCGGTGGTTCTCCCAGCTTGGGTCGCTGATGAGCACCTGAGCGTTCGGGTTCAGGCGCTTCAAAAAGTCAGCGCCAATCTTGAGGCCTCCGGTACCGCCTAAACCTTGCACCGTGGCGACGCGGCCTTGCGTCACCGCTGCGCTGTCCGCGCCAAACACCAAACCCTGCACCGCTTTGTCGTAAGCCGCAATGCCGTCAATGGGCAAATAGCCGCGCGGTTTGCTGGCCTCTTGCATTTGTTTTTCGGCGGCGGCCACACACTTCAGCAAGGGCAGTTTGCCGTTTTCGTCGTAATAAACACCCACGCCCAAGTTCACTTTGGCGGGGTTGGGGTCGGCGTTGAATTGTTCGTTCAGACCCAAGATGGGGTCACGGGGGGCCATTTCGACGGCGGCAAAAAGCGAAGCCATGGGGGAATCCTTCAAGTAGAAACCTGGGACAGCGTTTTGGGCTAACCTGCTCAGTTGCGCACCACCCGCCGCCCTGCGGGAAACCCGAATTTTATCGTCTATGTCCCGCCCCCCACGTTCAACGCCGCCCGTTCAAGCCATGCCAATCACGCATGAGGATGTGCTTGCGGTGGTTCCGTCAAGCGCGGTTGCCGCTGCGACCGGGCAGTTTGTGCAGTTTCCCGACTCGCCTTTTGAGCTCTTCCAGCCCTATCCGCCCGCAGGCGATCAGCCCCAAGCCATTGCCGAGCTGGTGGAAGGGTTGCGCGACGGTTTGAGTTTTCAAACCCTGCTGGGTGTGACCGGTTCGGGCAAAACTTTCACCATGGCCAACGTGATCGCTCAGATGGGTCGCCCAGCCATTGTGTTTGCCCACAACAAAACATTGGCCGCCCAGCTTTACAGCGAGTTCCGCGAGTTTTTTCCCAAAAACGCGGTGGAGTATTTCGTCAGCTACTACGACTACTACCAACCCGAAGCCTATGTGCCCCAGCGCGACCTCTTCATTGAAAAAGACAGCGCCATCAACGAACACATCGAGCAAATGCGGCTCTCGGCCACCAAGAGTTTGCTGGAGCGGCGTGATGTGGTCATCGTGGCGTCTGTGTCCGCCATCTACGGCATCGGCAACCCGGCTGACTACCACCGCATGGTGATGACGCTGCGTGTGGGTGACAAGCTGGGACAACGTGATGTCATCGCCCAACTGATCCGCATGCAATACCAGCGCAACGAGATGGACTTCAGCCGAGGCACTTTCCGCGTGCGCGGCGATACGGTGGATGTGTTTCCTGCCGAACATTCCGAGCTGGCGATCCGCATCGAACTGTTCGACGACGAAGTGGAAAGCCTGCAACTGTTGGATCCCCTCACGGGCCGCATACGCCAAAAAATTCCGCGCTTCACCGTTTATCCCTCCAGCCACTACGTGACCCCACGCGACCGCGTGGTGGCCGCCATCGACACCATCAAAGCCGAGTTGCGAGAGCGGCTGGATGAGTTGGTGAAAGGGGGCAAACTCGTCGCAGCGCAGCGCTTGGAACAGCGTACCCGTTTTGATTTGGAAATGCTGCAAGAGGTCGGCCACTGCAAAGGCATTGAAAACTACTCGCGCCATTTGTCCGGCAGCGCGCCCGGCGAACCCCCGCCCACGCTGGTGGACTATCTCGCCAGCGACGCGCTGATGTTTGCCGACGAGTCCCATGTGCTCATTGGCCAGTTCGGCGCCATGTACAACGGAGACCGCGCCCGCAAAACCACCTTGGTCGAATATGGTTTTCGCTTGCCCAGCGCCCCTGGACAACCGCCCGCTCAAGTTTGAAGAGTTTGAAGGCAAGATGCGCCAAGTGGTGTTTGTCTCGGCCACGCCCGCAGACTACGAAAAACAGAAAACGCAAGAGGGCGGGCAAGTTGTTGAACAACTGGTGCGCCCAACGGGTTTGGTCGACCCCGAGGTGGAAGTGCGCCCCGCCACCCACCAGGTGGACGACGTGCTGCAAGAAATTCGCATACGCAGCGACAAGCACGAGCGGGTGCTCGTCACCACCTTGACCAAACGCATGGCCGAACAGCTCACCGATTATTTGAGCGACAACGGTGTCAAAGTGCGCTACTTGCACAGCGACATCGACACCGTCGAGCGCGTGGAAATCCTGCGTGATTTGCGCTTGGGCACCTTCGACGTGCTGGTGGGCATCAACTTGCTGCGCGAGGGGCTGGACTTGCCCGAAGTCTCGTTGGTGGCCATTCTTGACGCCGACAAAGAAGGTTTCTTGCGCTCTGAGCGCTCCCTCATTCAAACCATAGGCCGCGCGGCACGAAACGTAGAGGGCCGCGCCATTCTGTATGCAGACCGCGTTACCGACTCCATGCGGCGAGCCATTGACGAAACAGAAAGACGCCGCGCCAAACAAATCGCCCACAACCTTCAGCTTGGCATCACCCCCACTGCGTTGAACAAACGTGTGCGTGAATTGATTGATGGGGTGTACGCGCCGAAATCGGATGTGGTGGACGCGAAGAGCCAAAAAGGCAAGGTGCCAGACGAGGCACTCTCGGAGAAAGATCTGGCCAAACGTATCAAACAACTCGAAAAACAAATGCTCGATCACGCACGTGCTTTGGAATTTGAACAAGCGGCTCGCGTGAGAGATCAACTTGCAGACTTGCGAGAGCAAGTTTTTGGCACGGCGGGTGGTGACAACGTCACCCTTCTTGTCAGTCCATCTTGAATTCGTGAATCAAAACGTGCTACAGTCGCTGTCTTCGCTGAGAGTTGCGGTTTGATGCGAAGGTGCTAGAAATTTCTGTGGATGGGTTGACGGTGCTGTAAAAAGCGTGTCATAATCACAGGCTCCGCTCAAGAGTGATTTACTGGTTCGCTGGTGTGCTTTGGGGTGTTGAGCGATGTTCTTTAAAAACTAACAGCCGATAAGCGTGGGCGTTTGAAGGCGAGTGCTGAACGAGTGAAGCAATCCTTTGGGGTTGTGGAGCGAAGTTCAGGTCTCATGGACCTTAAACGCTCACTGAATTGAATTTTCATGCAAGTGAAGTTCACTTCAATTCTTTGAGTAATTTTTAAATCAAGATCGAACTGAAGAGTTTGATCCTGGCTCAGATTGAACGCTGGCGGCATGCCTTACACATGCAAGTCGAACGGCAGCACGGGAGCAATCCTGGTGGCGAGTGGCGAACGGGTGAGTAATACATCGGAACGTGCCCAGTAATGGGGGATAGCCCGGCGAAAGCCGGATTAATACCGCATACGACCTAAGGGTGAAAGCGGGGGATCGCAAGACCTCGCGTTATTGGAGCGGCCGATGTCAGATTAGGTTGTTGGTGAGGTAAAGGCTCACCAAGCCGACGATCTGTAGCTGGTCTGAGAGGACGACCAGCCACACTGGGACTGAGACACGGCCCAGACTCCTACGGGAGGCAGCAGTGGGGAATTTTGGACAATGGGCGCAAGCCTGATCCAGCCATGCCGCGTGCGGGAAGAAGGCCTTCGGGTTGTAAACCGCTTTTGTCAGGGAAGAAACG
>JBJTHI010000027.1:0-2125 GCA_046094425.1 Burkholderiales bacterium
GGCTCGCGATTTATGCTCCACGCTTCCTTCCCACACTCGGTCACCCTCATGCAGTTGCGCTTCACTTCACTCGCTGTGACCAGCTCGTGGCGGGACTTGCACCCGCAGGAGTGCGCCCATGCTGGGCGCACAAGAAAAAAGCCCAAGGCTTTGATTGCCTTGGGCTTTTTTGTACCGCTGCGGGTCATCATCTGGTGGAGCTGGCGGGAATCGAACCCGCGTCCGCAAGCCATCATCGGGCAGTTCTACATGCTTAGCTGGCTGATTTGATTTTTGAGGCTGGTGCCGCGCAGCAGCACGCTGCACCCGTCCCTAGTCACTTGATTTAAGCCTGTGTTGAGTGACCCAACGCAGGACGAGCCCATGTGTATGACTTCGCAGCGTTTGGGTTACCCCTCACGCCCAGCCCATCGGCCAACTGTTGCGAAGCTCACCGGTTTTAAGCGGCGAGTGCGAACGTAGAGTCGTTTGCAGTTACTTTTGATCCAGTGGATTTACGAGCGTACTGGTGCTCGGCATGCCCTGTTCCAACTCCGCACCCACGTCGAAGCCAAGTCAGCCCCAGGAAGTGGATAGTTTAGGCCAAGCGGAGCAACTTCAAGAGGTCTCGCGGGGAATGGAGCATATGGTCGGCACCCCACTCGTGAATCGCTTCGCCATTGCCGAGGTATCCCCAAGCTGCAGCGGCGGTTTTCATACCCGCGGCCTCACCCGCTTGAATATCGCGCAGATCGTCGCCAACGTAAAGGCAGCGCTTGGGGTCAATTTGAATGCGCTTGGCGGCCTCCATCAAAGGCGCGGGATGTGGCTTGGCGTGGGCGGTGGTATCCCCACAAATCAGCACGGCGGAGGCATGGTGCAAGTCCAAGGCCTTAACCAAGGGTTCGGCATAGCGGGCAATTTTGTTGGTGACGATGCCCCACAGCACGCTCGATGCAGACAAAAACTGCAATACCGGCTGCACATCGGGAAAAACAACGGTCTCTCGGGTGAGGCGTTCTTCGTAGCGCTGCAAAAACTCGTCGCGTAGGGTGATGAAGTCTGGATCGCTGGGATAAACCTGCATGGCCGCCCCGACCATGCCCCTGGCACCGCTGCCGACCATGGGACGCAGAGCTGAATACGGCAGCGGAGTTAACCCACGCGATACTCGCATGTCATTGGCTGCACCCGCGAGGTCGGGCGCACTGTCCACCAAAGTGCCGTCCAAATCGAACAGAACGGCAGCGAAATCAGGGGCGTCCATCAAAGCGGTCGGCGGCATGCAAACAGGTAGTTCACGCTGGTATCGCCCGACAACCAATAGCGTTTGGTGATGGGGTTATATTCCATGCCCCGTGTACCGACCAACTCCAGTCCGGCGTCACGGCACCAAGCGGCCAGGCTGCTGGGTTGTATGAACTTTGCATACTCGTGGGTGCCTTTGGGCAGAAGTTTGAGTAAGTATTCGGCCGCGACAATGGCAAATACAAATGACTTGAAATTACGGTTGATGGTGGAGAAATACACCCAACCACCGGGTTTAACCAGGGTTGCGCAAGCGCGCACCACAGAAGACGGGTCGGGCACGTGTTCCAGCATTTCCATGCAGGTCACTACATCGAACTGGGACGGGGCCTCTAAGGCCAAAGCCTCTGCGGCAATCTCACGGTATCGAACGGAGGGCGTGGCCGCCTCCAGCGCATGAAGTTGGGCCACTTTGAGGGCTTTGCTGGATAAATCGATGCCCAGCACATCTGCACCGCGCCTGGCCATGGCGTCGGCCAAGATGCCACCGCCACAACCCACGTCGACCACGGTCTTGCCTTTGAGGGCGCTTTGGTGGTCGATCCAGTCCAACCTCAACGGGTTGATTTCATGCAAGGGGCGAAACTCGCTTTGGGGATCCCACCAGCGGTGGGCCAACTCGCTAAATTTGGCGAGCTCTTGGGGGTCGGCGTTCACAGTCATGACGTGATAGTAGCGAATACAAAGTTTCTTGCGCCAATCGGCATAGGGGGCCTCCATTATCGGAGGCACCCCTGCCACACCACCTGGCATGCGGGTCCGCACCAGGCGGTTCGAGAGTTTGAGGTCATGACAGCCGGGGCACCCCCAACCGGTCGAAGTACGCAATGGTCAACAC
>JBJTHI010000028.1:0-1001 GCA_046094425.1 Burkholderiales bacterium
GGGCATGTACCCTGACAAAGACGGCAGCGACTCTGCGCCCGGCGCGGGGGTAATCGCCGGCATTGGACGAGTCAGCGGGGTTGAGTGCATGGTGGTGTGCAACGATGCCACGGTCAAAGGTGGCACCTACTTTCCTCTCACCGTCAAAAAGCACCTGCGTGCGCAAGAAATCGCTCAAGAGAACAACCTGCCTTGTATTTACTTGGTGGACAGCGGCGGCGCCAACTTGCCCAACCAGGACGAGGTGTTCCCAGACCGCGATCATTTTGGGCGTATCTTCTTCAACCAAGCGAACATGAGCGCCGCGGGCATTGCGCAAATCGCGGTGGTGATGGGCTCGTGTACGGCAGGTGGCGCCTACGTGCCTGCGATGAGCGATGAGACCATCATCGTCAAGAACCAGGGGACCATTTTTCTGGGCGGGCCGCCACTGGTGAAAGCCGCAACAGGCGAAGTGGTCACAACGGAGGACCTAGGGGGTGGTGATGTGCACACCCGTCTTTCTGGGGTGGCCGACCACTTGGCCAACGATGACACCCATGCGCTGGCCTTGGCCCGGGCCGCGGTAGCCAACCTCAATCGCCGTAAGGAGGTCGAGCTTGCGCTGCAAACGCCAAGACCACCGCTCTTTGACGTGAGCGAGCTGCACGGCGTCATTCCGACCGACACCCGCAAGCCCTTTGATGTGCGCGAAGTCATTGCCCGCATCGTCGATGGCTCGGAGTTCGATGAATTCAAAAGCCGTTATGGGTCCACCTTGGTGTGCGGCTTTGCCCACATTGAGGGCATGCCGGTGGGCCTGATTGCTAACAACGGCATCTTGTTCACAGAGAGCGCCAACAAGGGCGCTCATTTCATCGAGTTGTGCTGCCAGCGCAAGATACCCCTGGTGTTTTTGCAGAACATCACCGGCTTCATGGTGGGCCGCAAGGTCGAGAACGAGGGCATCGCCCGGGCGGGCGCGAAGATGGTCACGGCGGTGGCCTGTGCTTCGGTTCCGA
>JBJTHI010000029.1:0-2013 GCA_046094425.1 Burkholderiales bacterium
CCATCGGCTCGCGATTTATGCTCCACGCGTCCTTCCCACCCTCGGTCGCCCTCATGCAGTTCCGCTTCACTACACCCGGTGTCACCAGCTGGTGGCGGGACTTGCACCCGATGGTGTGCGCCCTTGCTGGGCGCACAAGAAAACGCCCCGGTCGTGGCGGGGCGTTTTTCATACTGCTTAACTTGAGAGCCGGGTCATCAGAAGTTGTGACGAATGCCCAAGCCGACAGAACGGAAGTCACCCCCATAGACGGCCGCCTTGCCGTCATCGACTTTGGTAACGAAGGCGTATGCCTTGGTACGTTTGCTCAGGTTGTGGTTGTAGCCAATGGTTGCTTGGGTCGCCTTGCTGTCGGCAACGTCTTTACGTTTGCCGATTTGCCCCACGTTGACGTGGAACTCCGAAGCACCCACGGTATAGCTGGCCGACAGACGCACTTGTGTGGCTTTCTTGGCGTAAGACAAGTCTTCATCGCTTGCCACATAGCCGGCAATACCGAAGCCGCCCACGGCGTAATTGGCTCGAACGGCAACAAGGTTGCCATCGCCCCTCTTCACGTAACCAGCCCCCAAACCGAAATTGCCCGCAGCATAGTCGGCTGCGATGTCAATGATGTCCTTGGCACCAGCGGCTTTTGTCTCCTTGAGCTGAACGTTGGCATACAGCGTCACACCGCCCAACGATGGCGAGATATACCCCACCGCGTTGTTCAAGCGACCAAAACCACCCCAAAACGCGTTCGCCGATGAGCCGGTGCCGTGGTTGTGGTTGTCGGTGTAGTCGTCAGTGAAGTCGAAGGCGGTCTCGTTGTAGGTTCCCATGCGAACCGTACCGAAGCCGCCGCTGAGGTTGACCTCGGCGCGACGCCCAAAAATTTTGCCAGCCTGAGATGAGGTGCCCGTGTCAGAGGCGAAACCGCTCTCAAGAGCAAAACCCGCCTTCAATCCCCCGCCCAGGTCTTCAGAACCTTTAAGACCCCAGCGCGAGCTGTTGTTGGCCAGAACAGTGACAGCACTTGCCGTGCCAGCCTTTTGATTTTCAACGGTCGTGTTGATACGGCCGTACAGAGTGACATTGCTTTGCGCCAAGGCCGACGTTGAGGCGACAGCCGCCAACGCGATCAATCCGAGTGAACGTTTCATAGAAGTTCCTTAAAGATGTGAGGTGGACAAGCGTGCTGCACGGCAACTCTCAAAACGCAAGCGCTGGCGCAGCCCGTGCGGCATGTTAAGCAGACGCACGAAT
Source organism: Burkholderiales bacterium (assembly GCA_046094425.1). Classification (GTDB taxonomy): domain Bacteria; phylum Pseudomonadota; class Gammaproteobacteria; order Burkholderiales; family Burkholderiaceae_C; genus JANPCX01. The sequence goes on from JBJTHI010000029.1 coordinate 1,246, forward strand.
TCGGGAAATAGAAACTTTATGAAATTCGAACATTCGCAGACAAGGCAGCTCAAAAAAACAACATTTGATAAGAAAATCGTACTTTAGTTAAAAATCCAGCAAGATGTTAGATATTCTGACGTTTAAATGCATCACGAACACGGGCGTTACTGTTGGACAAAGCCTCGATCCAAGGCCTGGACCGAGGCCCGGCAAACCAGCCCATCTGTACGGTCGACTTCGCGTTGAAAGTTGACCAGATTCCTAGGTGAGACGAGGGGTTGATTGCCCACGTTGCACCCTTGCGGACTCCCAGCGCGGAGTCCGCTTTTTTTTGTGATGGGCCCGACAAAGCACATCCCAAAAAAAAGCACCCCGAACTGGGGTGCTTGATCTTCAAAGGTTGATCAGTCAGAGAAGGTGCATCAGCGAACCACAGCAATTTGATCGCGCTTACCGTCTTTGTAGGTGAACAGCGTCAAAGCGCCGTTCTTGATGTCGCCCTTCTCATCGAAGGAAATGGTGCCGGTCACACCTTTGTAGCCGTCCGTTGCTGCCAACACGGGCAGGTACTTGGCAGGCTCGGCAGAACCGGCTTTTTCCATCGCCGCCACCATCACGTTGACGGCGTCATACACATAAGGTGCGTAAATTTGCACGTCGATATTGAACTTGGCCTTGAAGTCGGTTTTGAACTTTTCCATACCGGCTTTTTGTTCGCCTTCCACACCACCGGCTTCGGCGCAAACCACTTGGCCGTCGCCCATGGCACCGGCCGCCAGCTTGGGC
>JBJTHI010000030.1:0-4978 GCA_046094425.1 Burkholderiales bacterium
AAACACGTTTTTTGCCAGGTCAATGCCAACTGTCGTAATCTTCATGGTGGACGCCTCTCTCGGTTCAAGTGGTTGCCATAACGCTCCACTTTGGCACATCGATGCCGTTACGGGTGGGGGCGTCCATCCCATTGATTGAGCCGCGCTGCGGCACGCTGGCGGCGTTGCTCTTCCTTGTGGGCATCAGCCCACTGCGTCGTCTCGCCTTGCCAGCGCACCGCATCGCAGCCCACTCGGGCGCGTCCCTGGTGAAATATGCGGGTTAAGCCGCAAGGTTTTCAGCCTTGGATGGATTGCCTGAGCTGCCGGCGCAAACCGTCCAAGTCCAGCACGCGCAAGCCGCCATATTCAATGCGGATCAGTTGCGCGTCTTGCAAATGGTGCAGCGCCTTGTTCACGCGCTGACGCGACAGGCCCACCAAGTAGCCCAACTCGGTTTGTGTGATGCGCAACAAGCTGCCCACGCCGGGGTAGAGCAAGGGGTGAAATAAGGCGGCCAGGCTGCGTGCCACACGTACATCAGGATCGCTCAGGCGGTCAATTTCTCGAGCACCGATAAATTGACCGAGACGTTCATTGAGTTGTTGAAGCACAAACCGGTTGAAGGGAATGCTGCGATCCAGCAGCCAGTGAAATGTTTCCACACTGATGCCCGCTACCGTGCTGTTGCGCAGGGCCTGAACGTCATAGCGATAAGCCTCACGTTTGATCACGGTGCCCTCGCCAAACCAACCACCCGGCGGCACGCCGGTGAAGGTGATGGGAATGCCCTGGTCGGTGTCCTTGCTCATTTTGAGCAAACCATCAATCACCCCAAACCAATAGGTCGCTGACCTTCCCATGCGACACAACAACTCACCCGCTTGCACTTGCACCACGCGCAAATCGTCAGTGGCTCGCTCGCGTTCCTGGGACTGAAGGGTGTGCAACCAAGGAATGTCGCGCAATTCGGCGCTGCTCAAAGAGCGCGCACGCGCGGACAGCGCAGTCGTAGGCGTGTCATGAACCATAAGGGAAACACCGGGGAGTATTGACCCGTGGATTGTCGCCACAACGACAACTTGGCGTCAAAGTTAGGCCTACATTGCGATCAAACAAGGCGAGCAGTCAAAAAAGCCCGTCAGGAGACAGCGATGCAAACCTTTCCTCGTTTGATGCTGGAACACGCCGCCCGTCGCCCACAGGCCACGGCTTTGCGTGAAAAGGAATACGGCATTTGGCAGGCCACGAGCTGGGCAGCCCTGGCCACCTTGGTTCGCCACCTGGCTTGTGGTTTGGCCGTTCATGGTTTGAAACGCGGCATGCATGTGGTGGTGGTAGGCGACAACCGCCCTCGCCTTTACGCCACCATGCTGGCGGCGCAATCTCTGGGGGCCATTGCGGTGCCTCTGTACCAAGACGCCGTTGCCACCGAATACGCCTTCCCACTGCAAAACGCCGAAGTGGCGTTTGCTGTGGTGGAAGACCAAGAACAAGTGGACAAATTCTTGGAGCTGCGAGCGACATGCCCCCAGCTTGGGCACATTTGGTTTGACGACCCACGCGGCCTGCGCCACTACAAGGAACCCGGTTTAGCGGCGCTGGACAAACTGGTGGAAGACGGCCAAGCCTTCCATCAACAGAACCCCAGGTTTTTCGACGCTGCGGTGGCCTTGGGCCAAAGCGGTGATGTGGCTGCGCTGTTTTTCACCTCGGGCACCACGGGCAATCCCAAAGGCGTGGTGCACACCCACGCCAGCCTCATCGACCGAGCACAAGCGGGCGCGCGGTTTGATTCACTCTCCGCCAAAGAAGAGGTGCTGGCCTATTTGCCCCCGGCCTGGATCGGCCAAAACGTGTTTTCATTCGCGCAGTGGCTGGTGTGCGGTTATGTGGTGAACTGCCCCGAGTCCAGCAGCACGGTGGAGATTTGCCTCAAAGAAATTGGGCCCACCTACTACTTCGCACCACCGCGCATTTTTGAAGGCCTGCTCACCAGCGTGACCATACGCATGGAAGACGCCGCGTGGATCAAACGCCGCCTTTTCGATCACTTCATGAATGTGGCCAAGCGGGTGGGTGTGAAGTTGATGGACGGGCAAGCCCTGCCTTGGCTGGCCAAGCTGCACTACGCCTTGGGCAATATCTTGGTTTACGGCCCGCTGCGCAACAACTTGGGTTTCTCGCGCGTGCGTGTGGCCTACACCGCCGGTGAAGCCATTGGGCCAGACTTGTTCAGCTTTTACCGCGCCATCGGCGTCAACTTGAAACAGCTTTACGGTTCCACCGAAACCGCCGTGTTCGTTTGTTTGCAGCCCGACACCGAAGCACGTGCCGACACGGTGGGGGTGCCCATAGAAGGGGTCGAGATTCAACTCGCCAGCAACGGTGAGGTGCTGGTGAAGTCCAAAGGCTTGCTCCAGGGTTACTACAAAAACCCACAAGCCACCGCCGAGGTGCTGAATGACGAGGGCTGGTACCGCACGGGCGATGCGGGCTTCATTGATGCCAGTGGCCACCTCAAAATCATTGACCGCGCCAAAGACGTGGGCCGTATTCAAGGCGGCGCGTTTGACGGGGCCCTATTCGCGCCCAAGTATGTGGAAAACAAACTCAAGTTTTTCCCCACCATCAAAGAGGCCGTGGCCTTTGGTGACGGGCGCGACAAAGTGTGTGCCTTCATCAACATTGACCTGGAAGCCGTAGGCAACTGGGCCGAAAAACGCAACCTGCCCTACAGCAGCTACACCGATCTGGCGCAAAAGCCCGAGGTGTATGCGTTGATTCAAGAATGCGTGGAAAAAGTCAATGCCGACTTGGCCCAAGACGCCCTCTTGGCCGGCAGCCAAATCAGCCGCTTCTTGGTGCTGCACAAAGAGCTGGACGCCGACGACGGCGAACTCACCCGCACCCGCAAAGTGCGGCGCAGTTACATCGCCGAGAAATACCAGGTGCTGGTGGATGCGCTCTATGGTGGCAAAACCCACCAATACATCGAAACCGCCGTGAAGTTTGAAGACGGCCGAAGTGGCTCAGTGGCAGCCGAATTGAAAATTTCTGACTGCAAAACCTTTGCAGCCGTCAAAAAGGCAGCTTGAACACCATGGGTATGCAGAACAAAACCGTTGGCGATGTGATTTTGCAAGTGCAAAACATCAGTCTGCGTTTCGGTGGCGTGAAGGCGCTCACCGACATCAGCTTTGATGTGCGAGAACACGAGGTGCGCGCCATCATCGGCCCCAATGGCGCGGGCAAAAGCTCCATGCTCAATTGCATCAATGGTGTGTATGCGCCGCAAGAAGGGCAAATCACGTTTCGCGGCCATACCTTTGGCCACATGAATTCAAGGCAAGTCGCCAAGCTGGGCGTGGCCCGCACCTTTCAGAACCTGGCCCTTTTCAAAGGCATGAATGTGGTGGACAACCTGATGACGGGCCGCAACCTCAAGATGAAGAGCAACTTGTTCCAACAAGCCCTGCGCTGGGGCGCGGCCGAACGTGAAGAGGTGGCCCACCGCGAGTTTGTAGAGCACATCATCGACTTCCTGGAAATACAAGCCCACCGCAAAACTGCGGTGGGGCGCTTGCCTTACGGCTTGCAAAAGCGGGTGGACTTGGGCCGCGCTCTGGCGATGGAGCCTCAGGTGCTGTTGCTGGACGAACCCATGGCCGGCATGAATGTAGAAGAGAAACAGGACATGTGCCGATTCATCTTGGACGTGAATGAGGAGTTTGGCACCACCATCGTGCTGATTGAACACGACATGGGTGTGGTCATGGACATCTCCGACCGGGTGGTGGTGCTGGACTACGGCAAGAAAATTGGCGATGGCACACCCGATGAAGTACGCGCCAATCCCGATGTCATCAGTGCCTATTTGGGCACCTCGCACTGAGGCAGACGCAGCATGGGCTTCTTTCTTGAAACAGTGATTGGCGGCTTGATGTCGGGCATGCTCTATGGCCTGGTGGCCTTAGGCTTCGTGCTCATTTTCAAAGCCAGCGGTGTGTTCAACTTTGCCCAAGGGGCCATGGTGCTGTTCGCTGCTCTGGCGATGGCGCGGTTCTCGGAGTGGTTCCCCTTGCTGCTGGGTTTGGACAGCAAATGGCTGGCCAATGTGCTGGCGTTTGCGGCAGCCATGGTGCTGATGGTGCTGGTGGCTTGGTTGATTGAGCGCCTGGTACTGAGCAAGCTCGTCAACCAAGAAGGCATCACCTTGCTCATGGCGACTTTGGGCATTGCATATTTCCTGGACGGCTTTGGCCAAACTTTGTTTGGCAGCGCCATTTACAAAATCGACATCGGCCTGCCCAAAGACCCGCTGTTTTTGCTGGACAACGTTTTCCCCGGCGGCATCTTGGTGAACAAAGAAGACCTGTATGCAGCGGCCATTGCCGCCGCCTTGGTGGTTGCCCTGTCCATCTTCTTTCAAACCACGGCCACGGGCCGGGCTTTGCGCGCGGTGGCCGATGACCACCAAGCCGCCCAGTCCATCGGCATTCCTTTGCCGCGCGTGTGGGTCATTGTGTGGAGCGTGGCCGGTTTCTCGGCCTTGGTTGCCGGGATGATTTGGGGCAGCAAACTCGGCGTGCAGTTTTCGCTCAGCGTGCTCGCCCTCAAGGCCTTGCCGGTGGTGATTCTCGGCGGCCTCACGTCAGTGCCGGGCGCGATTGTGGGCGGCTTGATTTTGGGTGTGGGCGAAAAACTCTCCGAGGTCTACATCGGCCCAATGCTGGGCGGGGGCATTGAGATTTGGTTTGGTTATGTGCTGGTGCTCTTTGTGCTGCTGGTGCGGCCACAGGGGCTGTTTGGGGAGAAGATCATTGATCGGGTTTAAGCACCATTCCCTCACACGCTCCCTCACCCCAACCCTCTCCCAGAGGGAGAGGGGGTAGTGGCTCCCTCTCCCTCTGGGAGAGGGTTGGGGTGAGGGAGCGTGTGAGGGAATGGTGCTTAAACCCGATCAATGATCTTCTCCCCAAACAGCCCCTGTGGCCGC
>JBJTHI010000031.1:0-23570 GCA_046094425.1 Burkholderiales bacterium
CTGAGAAAACACGAGCTTGCCTTGATGCATGGCATTCCTTCGCGCGCAGGCGCAAAAGGCCATGAGTCTGACGCTCGACGTTCAAATCGTCATCAGACCAAAACACCAAATTCAGCAAGCAAATCATTAACTTACGACACCATGATGTGAAAACGTTGGGACACTACTGAGGTTTGAACTAAACCGCTGACGCGGGCTTACGCGTCACCTCGTGAACGCGTAGGCGATGAACCCGATCAGGGCGCAGCCAAGCACAAGCAGCAGGCTTCTGACGCGAAGCGTTGCTGCAGAGAGGCTGCCAGCTAGTGACTCCATGACGGATGGTTCGGAAGCGGTTTGAAGACGGCGTGCTAGCTGATGGGACTCTGACTTCAGCCTATCGAACTCGTGGTGCCTTTCCTCATGCCCCGGCTCCCATACAAACTTTCCTTCTTTCCAGTTGCCTTTGCCGACGGTTGCCTCGTTGAATGACCCGCTGGTGCCAAAGCCAGAGAGGTACCGCTCAAAGCCAGCTCGATCATTGCAGCGAAGGAGCGCGGCTGCATCACGGACGCGCTGGTTCCAGCGACAGTGTCCGTCCTCTTCCATGAGGTTGGCCATTCGATCTAATTGCTGCAGCAATGATCTTGTGTCGGAGGGGAGCTGCTGTGGCATGCGGTGGGGGTGCGTGTGACGCCTACGAAATTTAGATCGTCGCCTAATCTAGGAAAACCAGGCTAAGCGACGTGATATACAAAAACTGAATGCCAAGAAATTTTGGCACAGGTGCAAAGAGGGCCCGTTTGGCCGTGCACATGCAGTGCAAGGTACTGTCTTCTCGCGCTTGGGTTAGTCACCGCAAAAACAGTCGTCTAATTAGCTGCCATCGTTTGATCCAGGGTGTCGGCGCGAAGTATGGAACCAATAGTACGCCCAATAACACCCATTTCAAAAGGCGGCGCGTGGCCTCGTTGGAGCCTGCGGCATCTCCGCAAAACTCCGTTCGCCCTGACCCTTCGACAGGCTCAGGACTAAAGGCCTTGTCCTAGGGTCTTGTCAATCAAATCAAGGACTTCGACAGCTCAGTCCGAACGGTTTGGAGTTTCGCAGGGTTTTAGGTTGCGAATTGCATCGTGGTTGATGAAAAAAAAGTCCGCCACCAGGCGGACTTCATTGTTGAGCGTTGAAGACTCAACTCACTTCTTGGGCTCCACCGCTTTCGGTGCAGTCGCAGGCACCGCTGGCACGCTGGACACAATCCGTTCAGCCCGGGCGTCGAGGTCAGCGCGGGAGGTGGTGGTTTGGGGCAGGGCGGTGCTGGGGCAGCGGCCGGGGGCGTCTTTGTCGGCGGCCCAGTTGTCGGCTGCGGGTTCGGCGGGGGTGGGGCGTGCCAAACCGAGCTGAGCGAGCAACTGGTTCATGGCCGCGTGGGCGCGAACGTAGGAGATGCCCAGGTCGTACTCGGCGTTGGCGTAGGAACGTTTGGCGGTGTAGAGCTCGTTTTCGGCATTGAGCAAATCAAGCAAACTGCGCTGGCCAATGTCGAACTGCTGGCGGTAGGCGTCGCGGGCTTTTTCGATCGACAGGGTGTTGCGGTCGAGGTAGGCCAGTTGTTCGGTGAGTTTGCGGGTGTCGTTGTAGGCAATGGCTGCGGTTTGGCGCACGTCGCGGCAGGCTTTGTCGCGCAGGTCGGCGGCTTGGCTCAAGGCATTCACTTGCTGGCGAACACGGGCTTGGTCGGCACCGCCGTTGTAGAGGTTCCAGTTCAGTACCAATTCGGCGGTGGTGTTGCGGGTTTGCTCGCGGATGCCTTCCAGGTTTTTGCCGCCTTCACCCCGCACGCGGGCCTCAATGCGTGGTTGATAAACCGATTCACGAGAAGCCACGGCCGCACGCGCTGCACGCATGCTTTCAACACCCGCCGACACGGCGGGGCTGCGGCTCACGGCCAGGCCCACGGCCTCATTGGCGCTGGCGGGCATGCCCTGCTTCAAGGGGGCAGCCACAGGCGCAACGTTAGGAGGCGCTTCACCCACCACGCGCTGGTAACGCGCGATCACGTCGTGCAAATTGGCCTGCTCGGTGGCGAGGTTGGACTCGGCCAGTGCCAAACGTGCGTTGGCTTGTTCCACATCCACACCACGGCCTACGCCGGCTTTGAAGCGCGATTGAATCTGCAGTGCGGCGTATTTGTGCTGCACATAGTTGTCTTCTGCCAGTTGAACCAAGCGGCGGAAACGTTGCACGTCGTAATGAGCGCGGGCGGCTTCAAGGGCGGTTTGTTCGGTGGTGTCGATCAGTTCAAAGTAACGCGCCAGGCGCTCGTGGCCGGTGCGGCTGACTTCGTTTTTGGTGCCCAGGCCGTCCCACAGCACTTGGGTGAGCGACAAACCAACGCCGTGGCGGCTGACGTTGTCAGACTGCGGGTTGCGGGTTTTGATGCGGTCGCTCTCGCGTCCTACGCCCGCAAACAAATCCAAGCGGGGCAGCCAGCCGGCGCGCGCGACATCAATGGCGTCGTTCGAGGCTTTGTAGGCATTGAGTTTGGCGGCCACATCGGGGTTGGTCGCCAACGCGGCTTCGACACTTTTCTTCAAGGCACCGTCCACTTGCGCCTGCGCGGCGCTCACAGTCAACATCAGTGCCAAGGCCGAGACAACCAGATTCGGAAGCAGTGGAGAACGTTTCATGGGCGGTGTGTGAAAGTAGGTGGTGAAAGAGGCGACTAAGACGAAAAAACCGCCGAATCAACGATGGGCGGTTGCCACGGCTTTGGCAAGGCGTCTTCAATGAAGCCACGCGGAGTTTAGTGACGTAACGTAAGCCAAGCGGTTTGCAAACCCCCCTTTGTTAGGGGGGACTGACCGGTAGTATTTCACAAACATGAATGCCAAACGGCGGCTCGGGGCAACAGCTTGGGTTGCAGGTGGATCGTGATGCCCTCGTTGTTGTCAAGATGAAACGACAATGGCCGAGAACAACGTTTATTCATTGCTTGTCCAACCTATGCCTCCATGACCCTCGGCCTTGAACTGATGTCCCGGCCATGCCTGTCGTGGCGAAACCAGCTTGGCCTGCTTGTGTCGGCTTTGCTGCTGTGGTCATTTTGTACAGCGGCCTGGGATGTTGACCGCACCTTGACCGCCGCCGCAAAAATCGGCCCACGAGCGGTGGCAGGGGCGCGCGCTTTGCAAAGCTTGCACACCGAGCTGCAATCCGTGGACGAGCCGAGCAAACTGCGTGGTGTGAACGAGTTCTTCAACCGCCGTGTGCTGTTTCGTGACGACATGGATGTTTGGGGCCAAAACGACTACTGGGCGACCCCCTTAGAAATGCTGGATAAAGGCGCGGGCGACTGTGAGGACTACGCCATTGCCAAATACTTCAGCCTGCTGGGTTTGGGCGTGCCGGTGGCCAAGCTGCGTTTGGTTTATGTGCGGGCGCAATTGGGTGGCCTGGGAGGCCCAAGCCAAGCGCACATGGTGCTGGCCTACTACGAGTCGCCCAATGCCGAGCCGCTGATTTTGGATAACTTGGTCAGCGAAGTGCGGCCTGCTTCGCGCCGCCCTGATTTGTCCCCCGTGTTCAGCTTCAACAGCGAGGGTTTGTGGCAAGGTGTGGGGGCGCAAGCGGCCACCGGCGACCCTGTTGCACGTCTGTCGCGTTGGCGCGAATTGCTCGCCAAAGCCAAGGCTGAGGGGTTCCAATGAATATCAAGCAAGCAGTTTTGAAGGAGTCACCATGCCACTGATACGCCAACTCTTGCTGTTGTTGCTGGGCAGTTTGTTGCTTGCATTCGTTGGCAGCCTCACCGTGCATGTGGGCACCACACGGGATGTGCTGCAAACCCAGTTGAACCTGAAAAACAGCGACAACGCAGCCGCCTTGGCCATGGTGCTGTCTCAGCAAAAAGGTGACTCCGAATTGATGGGCTTGTTGGTGTCGGCTCAGTTCGATACCGGTTTCTATGAAGCCATCGCCCTCGTGGGGGCCGATGGCAAAACCATCGTCGAGCGGGTGGCGCAGCAGCGGCCACGCCGTGCACCCCAGTGGTTCGTTTCCTTGCTGCCCATTTCGGCTGAACCGGGCGTGGCTCAGGTTTCTGACGGCTGGCGGGCGATTGGGGCTGTGCGTTTGCGCAGCCAAACCGCCTATGCGCACGATGAACTCTGGCAAGCCAGCCTGTGGAGTGCTGCCGCTTTGGCGGTGGTGGGTGTGCTGGCTGCCTTGCTGGCCAGCGCTTTAGTTCAGCGCATTCGCCGCCCGCTGGATCAAGCGGTGCTGCAAGCCCATGCTTTGGTGCAGGGCGAGTTTGTCACCGTGCCCGAGCCGCGTGTGCCCGACATGCAGCGCCTCAACCGCGCCATGAACAGCATGGTGTCGCGCTTGAAACTGGTGTTTGAGGCCCAGGCCAAACAGGTGCAGTCGCTGCGCCACCAGGCGCATTGCGATGCGCTCACCGGGCTGTCTAACCGCAAGCATTTCATGGCCCAGCTCAGTGGTTTGCGCGAGCGTGAAGACGGCAGTGCTGAAGGCGGTTTGGTGTTGTTGCGTGTGCTCAAGTTGGCTGAAATGAACCGCGTGCATGGCCACGACACCACCGATCGCGTTTTGCTCGCCATGGCCCAAGCCTTGGGCAGTTACCAAGAACGCAGCGCCAGTTGCCACACCGGTCGCCTCAACGGCAGTGACTTCGCCCTGTGTTTGCCTGTGGGTGGTTTGGCCCGAGAAACAGCGCAGGCTTTGATTGATGCCTTACGCGCCGTGCTGCCGTCTCTGGGTTCCGACATCACGGTGGTGGCAGGTGCCGTGGAAATGCGAAGCGAGCGGCCTTTGGCCCAGCACATGAGTGCGGCCGATGCGGCCCTGGCCGTGGCAGAAAGCCAAGGTGGGTTTGTGGTTGCCGTGGGTGACGACACCACCAACGCACCTGCCCTGCAAGGCGAGGTGGCCTGGCGACAAGCCATCCACAGCGCCTTGTCGCAAGACCGTTTGCAACTGGTGGCCTACCCGGTGCTGGATCGCAACCAAGAACTGGTGCATCTGGAGTGCCCGCTGCGTTTGCAACTGGATCCCGACGGGCCATTTGTCTCAGCCGCGCGTTGGTTGCCCTTGGCCCTACGCGCTCGCCTCACCGCCCACACCGACGAACGCGCTGCTAGCCTGGCCTTGCAAGCCATCGCGGCGGACGGGCTGCCGCGTTGTGTCAACCTGTCTGCGGCGTCGTTGTCTGACAGTGCATTCCCGGCGCGGCTTGGCCACATGCTGCAAGCCTCTCCTCAATCGGCGGCTTTGTTGTCGGTGGAATTGCCCGAGGTGGCCGCCTTGGAATACTTCGAAGCGCTGCGAGAGCTTGGCCGCCAACTGCGCCCCTTGGGTGTGCGCCTGGGCTTGGAGCACGCGGGCGAACGCTTGGAGCAGGTACCGCGTTTGTTTGAACTGGGTTTGAGTTATGTGAAGCTGGACGCGGCGGTGGTCGCCCATGTGGAAGACGATGCCGGGCGCGGCCTCTTTGTGCGCAGCCTGACCACCATGTTGCATGGCTTGGGTGCCCAGGTCATGGCCGAGGGCGTGTCCGAGGAGAGCCATGTACAAGCCCTGTGGGCCTTGGGGCTGGACGCAGTCACTGGCCCGTGGGCCAGTGCGCAGCGCGCAGACTTGCTGCGCGGTTGATGGTCATCAAGAAGTCGCCTTGGCGTCTTTGTTTGTTTTGCGATCAGCCTTGGTTTTTTCAGCCTTGGGTGCCGCCGCCGAGGCTTTGAAGACTTCACCGTTCACGGTGAGTCCGTTCGAGGAAAACTTGGCCGCATTGCCTGGGCCTATGCCTTTGACACGCTCCACCACATCGTCCCAGTTTTTAAAGGTGCTTTTCTTGCGCTCATCCAAGATGCGCGTGGACATGGCCGGGCCAATGCCTTTGACTTCTTCGAGTTCCGCTTGGCTGGCTTTGTTGATGTCCGTCGCAGCCAACGCGCTCACTGAAAACAGCGCCAGGGTGAGCGCCGTCATCACAGCGGCAACTAAGTTTTTGAACATGGTTTTCTCCTTGAGGTTGTTGCCGCAAGCCCAATTGCCTGCGACTGGTCGCCATTGTTGAAAACCACCCCTGATGTTGACACTCCCCCGGTGGAGCGTTTGCGGGGGGAGGGTTGTGCGCTTTGAGGAGGGCACCCCATCGGGGGTGCAGACCGATGTGCTCAAAGAAAAAGCGGCCCGAAGGCCGCTTCAATTGAGCCAAAAAATACCAATCAAGCCGTCACGCTCTTGGCTTTGTCCGCGTACTCCTCAATCTTGTCAAAGTTGAGGTACTGGTAAATCTTGTCGCTGGCTGCGGTGAGCACGCCCATGTCGGTGAGGTACTCGGCTTTGGTCGGGATGCGGCCCAAGCGTGAGCAGATGGCGGCAAGTTCGGCCGAGCCCAGGTACACGTTGGAGTTTTTGCCCAAACGATTCGGGAAGTTGCGAGTGCTGGTGGAGAACACGGTGGCACCTTCTTTGACCTGGGCCTGGTTGCCCATGCACAGGCTGCAACCGGGCATTTCCATGCGGGCACCGGCGGTGCCGAGCACGCCGTAGTGGCCTTCCTCGGTGAGTTGCTGCGCGTCCATTTTGGTGGGCGGGGCCACCCAGAGTTTCACTGGAATGTCGCGTTTGTTCTCTAGCAGTTTGGACGCAGCGCGGAAGTGCCCGATGTTGGTCATGCAGCTGCCGATGAAGACTTCGTCGATCTTGGCACCGGCCACTTCGCTCAAGGTTTTCACGTCGTCCGGGTCGTTGGGGCAGGCGACGATGGGCTCATGGATGTCGGCCAGGTCGATCTCGATGATGGCGGCGTATTCGGCGTCTGCGTCACCTTTGAGCAGCTCGGGTTTGGCCAGCCATGCCTCCTGGGCGGCGATGCGGCGGGCCAGGGTGCGCTTGTCTTGGTAGCCATTGGCGATCATGTTTTTCATCAACGTGATGTTGCTGTTGATGTATTCAATGATGGGCTCTTTGTTCAGGTGCACCGTGCAGCCGGCGGCGGAACGTTCGGCGGAGGCATCGCTGAGTTCGAACGCTTGTTCCACTTTCAGGTCGGGTAGACCTTCGATTTCCAGGATGCGACCGGAGAAGATGTTTTTCTTGCCTTTTTTCTCAACCGTGAGCAGGCCTGCTTTGATGGCGTAAAGCGGAATGGCGTTGACCAAATCGCGCAGCGTCACACCGGGCTGCATCTGGCCTTTGAAGCGCACGAGCACGCTCTCGGGCATGTCCAGCGGCATCACGCCGGTGGCCGCTGCAAAAGCCACCAGGCCCGAGCCTGCGGGGAAGCTGATGCCGATGGGGAAGCGGGTGTGGCTGTCGCCGCCTGTGCCCACGGTGTCGGGCAGCAGCAGGCGGTTTAGCCAGGAGTGAATCACGCCATCACCCGGCCGCAGGCTGATGCCACCACGGGTGCTGATGAAATCGGGCAACTCGTGGTGCATCTTCACATCCACCGGCTTGGGGTAGGCGGCGGTGTGGCAGAAACTTTGCATCACCAGGTCGGCACTGAACCCTAAGCAAGCCAGGTCTTTGAGTTCGTCGCGGGTCATGGGGCCGGTGGTGTCTTGTGAGCCCACCGAGGTCATACGCGGTTCGCAGTAAGTGCCTGGGCGCACGCCTTGTTGATTGCCAGCCACCACGGGCAAGCCACAGGCGCGGCCCACCATTTTTTGCGCCAAGGTGAATCCCTTCTTCGTGTCTACAGGGTTTTGCGGCAGGCGGAACAGAGTGGAAGGCGGCAGGCCCAGGGCCTCGCGCGCTTTGGCGGTGAGGCCGCGGCCAATGATGAGGGGAATGCGGCCACCGGCGCGCACTTCGTCGAACAGCACCTCGCTTTTGACTTTGAACTCGGCAATCACCTTGCCGTCTTTCAGTGCTTTGCCTTCATAGGGGCGCAGCTCCACCACGTCGCCCATGTGCATTTGACTCACGTCCAGCTCAATGGGCAAGGCACCCGCGTCTTCCATGGTGTTGTAGAAGATGGGCGCAATTTTGGTGCCCAGGCAAACACCACCAAAACGCTTGTTGGGCACGTAAGGAATGTCTTCACCGGTGAACCACAGCACGGAGTTGGTGGCGGACTTGCGGCTGGAGCCCGTGCCGACCACATCACCTACATATGCCACCAGGTTGCCGCGTTTGCGCAGGTCTTCGATGAACTTCACCGGGCCACGTTTGCCGTCTTCTTCTGGCGTGATGCCGTCGCGTTTGTTCTTCAGCATGGCCAGCGCATGCAGCGGAATGTCGGGGCGGCTCCAGGCGTCGGGTGCGGGGGAGAGGTCGTCGGTGTTGGTTTCACCGCTGACCTTGAAGATGCTGACCGTGATGCTTTGGGGCACCTCGGGTTTGGAGGTGAACCACTCGGCGTCTGCCCAGCTTTGCAGCACGGCTTTGGCATGTTGATTGCCCTTGTCGGCTTTTTCCTTCACGTCGTGGAATTGGTCGAACATCAAGAGCGTGTTTTTCAAACCCTGTGCGGCGACGGCCGCCACCTTGGCGTCGTCCAACAAATCAACCAGAGGGCTGATGTTGTAGCCACCCAGCATGGTGCCGAGCAACTCGGTGGCTTTTTCACGGCTGATGAGTTGGCAGACTTCGCTGCCGTGGGCCACCGCAGCGAGGTAGCTGGCTTTGACTTTGGCTGCGTCGTCCACACCCGCAGGCACGCGGTGTGTGATGAGGTCGACCAAAGTTTGTTCCTCGCCCGCGGGCGGGGCTTTGAGCAATTCGATCAACTCCCCCGTTTGTTTGGCTGACAAGGGCAGGGGGGGGATGCCAAGGGCGGCGCGCTCAGTGATGTGTTGGCGGTAGGCAGCAAGCATGGAGGACTCCAAAGGGGTGGGGAAAAAAGAGGGTGTTCAGTTGATAGTGGGCTGGGCGGGCGGCGCATTTTTCATGAACTCTTCCTGCACGGCATGCACGCAAGCGTCCACCAAACGTTTACCCGCTTTTACATCCATCAGCATGGATTTGTTGGCTATTTGCAGCATCAGCGTTTGGCCGCGCACGTCTTCCAGGCGCAGCGCACCGGTGCTGGACAGGACGGGGCGCATCACGTAAGTCTCCTTGAGATGTTTCACCTCAACATAACCCGCCGCTTTGGGATGCAGGGACACGTGTACTGTTTGATTGAACTCGCAGGCGTAGTCACCAAAATGGGTGCGTTCTGCAGCATCGAGTTGTTCCTGACTGACGGGCGGGGTGAGGCTGGCTGGCGTAGCGCGCATAGGCTTGCTTGGCGACCTGGTCGCTTGGGTGGGTTGGGCCCAGGAAGAAGTCATGCTCAAACACAGCAGTGCAGTGGCCAATAAAGAGTTGGTTTTCATGGTGGGCCTTGGTTGTTCAGGGTGTTGGAACACTGAAATACGCGTCACGAACTTCAGCGGGCAGGTGCTGTCCCGTACGCTGCGCACGGCACAACACCTGCCAGTAGTAACGAAAACTCGCCCGGTCGTGTAACGAGCCCTGGTGCTGTATGGGAGCCCAGCCTGCGGCTTGGGCAGCGTGAATGATGTCTATGGCCACATCCACCTCGGCCGTGCTCGGTGCAAAAGCCTCCACGATGGGACGGATTTGATCCGGGTGAATGCTCCACATGCGGGTGTAGCCAAGTTGTTGGCTGGCCTGCTCGGCCGCTTGCGCCAACGCATGTTTGTTCTTGAGCTCGGTGACGACATTGTGCGACGGCGTTTTGCCGTGGCCGTGGCAGGCCGCAGCAATGGCGAGTTTGGCGCGCAAAACCAAGGGGTGGGTGAATTGCCCGCTGGCACCCATGGCGCGTGCAGGAATGGCCCCACGGTGGGCCGAGACGAAATCCATCAAACCAAAGGAGAGCGACTGAACGCGTGGGTGGGCGGCAATGCTTTCCACCTCACGCAGCGCGCCATGCGTTTCAACCAGAAAGTGGATGGGTAACCGCACAGGCAAGCCTTGGCTGCCCAGTTCATGGTCGATGTGCTGGCAGGCACGTACCACGTCTGCGAGGCTGTTTGGTTTGGGCACCATCAAATAGGCCAAGCGCGTGCCAGCGCCTCGCACCAAGGTGTGGACGTCTGCTTCAAACGAGGGGTGATCCAGGGGATGGACACGCGCACCCACACGGCCAAACCGGTTGCTGTTAGACATCACCAGCTCGGCCACCATCGCGGCGTGTTCCGCTTCGCCACCGACGGGTGCGCCGTCTTCGCAGTCCAGCGTGATGTCAAACACCGGGCCCATCTCAGCCTGCAGGGCCAAACTTTTGTGCATGCGGGCTTCCACGCCGCAGTAGTGGTCGCACACGGGAAGTTCGGGTGCGACCTCGTCGGCATCGAACAAGGCCTGGCGCGGGTGGATGAGGGCGGTCGTCATGGATCAAGAAAAAGGCCGACACACCTGGTGGGTGGGTCGGCCTGTGTTCATGGGGTGCGGCTCGGGTGAACGATCACAGCAGGTGTTTCACGCCGTCTTGCTCGCCTTGCAGCTCGGCCAAGGTGATGTTGATGAGTCCTTGCGAGAACTCATCAATCGCCAAGCCTTCGACGATTTTGTACTCGCCCCCTGCGCAGGTCACCGGGTAACCAAACATCACGTCTTTGGGAATGCCGTACTCGCCGTTGGAGGGGATGCCCATGGTCACCCAGCCACCGTTGGTGCCCAAAGCCCAGTCGCGCATGTGGTCGATGGCGGCGTTGGCGGCAGAGGCAGCAGACGACACACCGCGTGCCGCAATGATGGCCGCGCCGCGTTTGCCCACGGTGGGCAAGAAGGTGTCTTTGTTCCAGGCGTGGTCGTTGATCATGTCTTTCACCGATTGGCCGTCAATGGTGGCGAAACGGTAGTCGGCATACATGGTGGGCGAGTGGTTGCCCCACACGGCCAGCTTCTGAATGCTGGAGACGGGTTTGCCGGTTTTTGCTGCAATTTGCGACAGCGCGCGGTTGTGGTCCAAGCGCAGCATGGCGGTAAAGTTTTTGCGCGGTAGATCAGGCGCGCTCTTCATGGCGATGTAGGCGTTGGTGTTGGCAGGGTTACCCACCACCAAAACGCGCACATTGCGCGACGCGACGGCGTTCAGCGCTTTGCCCTGGGCGGTGAAAATTTGTGCATTGGCAGCGAGCAAATCGGCGCGTTCCATGCCGGGGCCACGGGGGCGGGCACCCACCAAGAGGGCGTAATCGGTGTCTTTGAACGCCGTCATCGGGTCAGCGTGGGCTTCCATGCCAGCCAGCAGCGGGAAGGCGCAGTCGTCCAATTCCATCATCACGCCTTTGAGGGCGTTCTGTGCTTTTTCATCAGGGATTTCGAGCAACTGCAAGATCACAGGCTGATCTTTGCCCAGCATTTCGCCAGAGGCGATACGGAACAGCAGCGCGTAGCCAATTTGACCAGCAGCGCCAGTGACGGCAACACGGACGGGTTTTTTGCTCATGGAAATCTCCAAAACACCAATGCGGCGGGATAGTAAAAGACCTGCGAGTTTAGCGGTTTCACGGCGAGTCTAAGGGTGAACCCGAGTCTAGTCAATTGTCTTATGTCTTATAGAAGACATCAGTCAACTATTGGTGGACGGCCATGCATGGGTTGTGCTGCAATCTTGCCCATGACAGGCACTCCCAACGAACTGAAAAACGCCGCTGGCAGTGCCAGGGGCGTGGCACCGGCCTTCAGTCCGCTGTACCAGCAAATCAAGAGCTTGATGTTGCGCAGCTTGCAAGACAAGGAGTGGGGGCCAGGGGAGGCCATCCCCAGCGAGATGGAGTTGGCCGCACGTTTCCGAGTCAGTCAAGGCACGGTGCGCAAAGCGGTGGATGAGCTGGCCGCCGAGAACCTGCTGGTGCGCCGTCAAGGCAAGGGCACGTTTGTGGCCACCCATGCCGAAGAAAAAGTGCAATACCGTTTCTTGCGTTTGGCGGCAGACGATGGCGACACCGTGGGCGCGCAACGCCGTTTCATTGATTGCCGCCGCCTGCGCGCGCCCGCTGAAATCGCCCGTGCCCTCGGTTTGAAGGCGGGGGATCCTGTGCTGCAAGTTCGACGTGTGCTGTCTTTTCGTGATGTGCCCGTGGTGCTGGACGATATTTGGCTGCCTGGTGCCAAGTTCAAAGGCTTGACAGCCGAGCGCTTGGGCGACTACCGGGGGCCCATGTACGGCTTGTTTGAAACCGAGTTCGGTGTGCGCATGATTCGCGCCGAGGAAAAAATTCGCGCCGTCGCGGCCGATGAGGTGGCAGCCGAATTGCTCGGAGTGGCCCTTGGCGCGCCGCTTTTGAGTGTGGAGCGGCTTTCCTTGAGTTATGGCGATGAAGCCGTGGAGCTTAGACGTGGCCTCTACAACACCGCCACGCACCACTACCGCAATGAATTGAGTTGACCCTGCTTTGCATTGCTAGCAACAGCAATTGAGTTACCGACCTGTTTCAAGTTGATGCATTGCAATAAACTCTCGGAGTTTTCTGATCCAAACAAGGTTGGCAATGACAAACCCCACAACAGACATGACAAAACCCGCGCGGCCGGTTTACCGCAACATTCACGTTTCGCAGATCGTTTCTTACCGCTTGCCGCCTGCGGGCATCGTCTCCATTTTTCACCGCGTCAGTGGCGTGCTGATGTTTTTGCTGATGCCATTCATCATCTGGATGTTCGACACCAGCCTCACCTCTGAAGTCAGCTACAGCAAGTTCACCGCCGTGTTCCGCGAGGGTGCGGGCGTGGTACCAGGTTGGGGTTTCAAACTGTTGGCCCTGGGTTTGATTTGGGCTTATCTGCACCATTTCATTGCCGGTGTGCGTCACCTCTACATGGACGCCACCCACTCCGTGACCAAAGAGTTCGGTCATTCGTCCGCGCTGTTCACCCTGGGTGCCAGTGTGATTTTGACGGCGGCTTTGGGCTACAAACTGTTTTTCTAAGGAAGTGATGCATGTCTGACAACTTCGGATCCAAACGCATCGTCGTCGGTGCGCACTATGGCTTGCGCGATTGGTTGAGCCAACGTGTGACGGCTGTATTGATGGCACTCTTCACCGTAGCGGTGATCGTGCAAGTGTTATTGCCCGGCGAAATGGGCTACGACAAATGGGCGGGCATTTTCTCCAGCCAATGGATGAAGGTGCTGACCTTTGTGGTGATTGTTTCCTTGCTCATGCATGTGTGGGTGGGGATGCGTGACGTGTGGATGGACTATGTGAAGCCCGTCGCCGTGCGGCTGGTTCTTCAGGTGTTCACGATTGTTTGGTTGGTGGGCTGCGCCGGTTGGGCGATTCAAGTGCTGTGGAGACTTTAATGACTGGATATTCATCAACCAACATCACCAAGCGCAAATTTGATGTCGTCATCGTCGGAGCCGGTGGCTCGGGCATGCGTGCATCTTTGCAACTGGCTTTGGCCGGTTTGAACGTGGCAGTGCTCTCTAAAGTGTTCCCTACCCGCTCGCACACCGTGGCGGCGCAGGGTGGTATTGGGGCCAGCTTGGGCAATATGTCGGAAGACAACTGGCACTACCACTTCTTTGACACAGTCAAGGGTTCAGACTGGCTCGGCGACCAAGACGCCATCGAGTTCATGTGCCGCGAAGCACCCAAAGTGGTTTACGAACTGGAACACTTCGGCATGCCGTTTGACCGCAACCCCGACGGCACCATTTACCAGCGCCCCTTTGGCGGCCACACCGCCAACTATGGCGAGAAACCCGTGCAACGCGCCTGCGCCGCCGCTGACCGCACGGGCCATGCCATGTTGCACACGCTCTACCAACAAAACGTCAAAGCCCGCACCAACTTCTTCGTGGAATGGATGGCGCTGGACTTGATCCGCGACGCCGAAGGCGACGTGGTGGGCGTGACCGCGCTGGAAATGGAAACCGGCGAGCTGCACATCCTGGAAGCAAAAACTGTGTTGCTTGCCACCGGTGGGGCAGGGCGCATCTTCGCCGCTTCCACCAACGCCTTCATCAACACTGGCGACGGTTTGGGTTTGGCCGCGCGCGCGGGCATTCCGCTGGAAGACATGGAGTTCTGGCAGTTCCACCCCACCGGCGTGCACAACGCGGGCGTGCTCTTGACTGAAGGTTGCCGTGGCGAGGGCGCGATTTTGCGCAATTGCAATGGCGAGCGATTCATGGAACGTTACGCGCCGACCTTGAAAGACTTGGCTCCACGCGATTTTGTCTCGCGCTGCATGGATCAAGAAATCAAAGAAGGCCGAGGCTGTGGCCCCAACAAAGACTACATCCAGCTCGACATGACCCATTTGGGCGCAGACACCATCATGAAACGCCTGCCCTCGGTGTTCGAGATTGGTCACAACTTCGCCAACGTGGACATCACCCGCGAGCCCATTCCCGTGGTGCCCACCATCCACTACCAAATGGGCGGCATCCCCACCAACATTCACGGCCAAGTGGTGGCACCCAAGAACGGCAATCCCAACACCGTGATCAACGGCCTCTATGCCGTGGGTGAATGTTCTTGCGTGAGCGTGCACGGGGCCAACCGGCTCGGCACCAACTCGCTGCTCGACCTCTTGGTATTTGGCCGCGCCGCAGGCAACCACATTGTGGACAGTGCACTCAAAACCAAGAGCCACAAGGCTCTGCCTGCTAACGCGGCAGAACAAACCTTGGCTCGCCTGAACCGTTTTGAAGCCAGCACTGGCGGTGAATACGCACAAGACGTGGCGAACGACATTCGCACGACCATGCAACAACATGCCGGTGTGTTCCGCACCCAAGCCAGCATGGACGAAGGCGTGGTCAAGGTCAAAGCCTTGGCCGAGCGTGTCAAGTCCATCCACTTGGCCGATAAATCCAAAGTATTTAACACCGCGCGCATCGAGGCGCTGGAAGTAGAAAACCTGATTGAGTCGGCCCTGGCCACCATGATCTCAGCCGCCGCCCGCCGCGAAAGCCGTGGTGCCCACACCGTGAACGACTACGCCGACACGCCCGAGTTCCCCAATGGTCGCAACGACAAAGAGTGGATGAAACACACCCTGTGGTATTCCGAAGGCAATCGCCTGGACTACAAACCGGTGAACTTGAAGCCGCTCACCGCCGAGTCGATTCCACCCAAGGTTCGTACTTTTTAAGGATGCACATGACACTGAATTCAAATTGGCTGCGGGTCGAGCGCCGGGCCGCTCCCAAGCCGGCCCGCATCCCCTCGGGGGATCGGGCGATGTACTCATCGAACGAGGGGCTGACATGACCAAACGTGTATTCCAGATTTATCGCTACGACCCCGATACGGATGCGAAACCGCGCATGCAAACCCTGGAGGTTGAGCTGGACGGCAGCGAGCGCATGTTGCTCGACGCCCTCATGAAACTCAAAGCGGTGGATCCCACCCTGAGTTTTCGTCGCTCCTGCCGCGAAGGCGTATGCGGCTCTGATGCTATGAACATCAATGGCAAGAACGGCTTGGCCTGCCTGACCAACATGCGCACCTTGCCCGGCGTGGTGGTGCTCAAACCTCTGCCCGGCCTGCCGGTGGTGCGCGACTTGATCGTGGACATGACGCAGTTCTTCAAGCAGTACAACTCGATCAAACCGTATTTGGTGAACGAGACCATGCCGCCTGAGAAAGAGCGCTTGCAATCGCCGCAAGAGCGCGAAGAACTCAACGGGTTGTACGAGTGCATTTTGTGTGCCAGCTGCTCCACGAGTTGCCCCAGCTTTTGGTGGAACCCCGACAAATTTGTCGGCCCTGCCGGGCTCTTGCAAGCCTACCGTTTCATTGCCGACAGCCGCGACCAAGACACCGCGGGCCGCCTGGACAACTTGGAAGATCCTTACCGCCTCTTCCGCTGCCACACCATCATGAACTGTGTGGATGTTTGTCCCAAAGGGCTCAACCCCACCAAGGCCATCGGCAAGATCAAAGAGTTGATGGTGCGCCGCGCTGTTTAAGCCTACCCTTTCCATGCAGGCCCCTGACACGTCCTACGCACCACAAGCGCTGCTCGACGAGCGCAGCTTGAGCAAGTTGCGCTGGCGTTGCCGTCGGGGCTTGTTGGAAAACGACCTGTTCATCGAGCGGTTTTTTGAGAAGCATCTGTCCAGCCTCACGCAGCAGCATGCACGCGGATTGAATTTGTTGATGGACTTGGCCGATAACGATTTGCTGGACTTGTTGCTCGCGCGCAAAGAGCCAGAAGGTGATTTGTTGACCGAAGAGGTGGCGCTGGTACTGACCATGATGCGCCGACCTCGACATTGATCCCTCGCCCGGAAAACCCTTTTCATTCACTCCATCTATCTGAACTTCAACTCTTCAAGGAAGCCGCTCATGACACCCTCAGACGTAAAAGCCACCCTGTCGTTCTCCGATGGCAGCCCCAGCATGGAGTTGCCCATCTACAAGGGAACGATAGGCCCGGATGTGATCGACATTCGTAAGCTCTACGGCCAAACCGGGAAGTTCACTTACGACCCCGGCTTTTTGTCCACCGCCTCGTGCAACTCCAGCATCACCTACATCGACGGCGACAAAGGCGAGTTGCTCTACCGTGGCTACCCCATTGAGCAGTTGGCCACGAATTGCGACTTCCTGGAAACCTGCTACCTCTTGCTCAAGGGCGAGTTGCCCAATACCGAGCAGAAAGCCGAATTCGTCAAGCTCGTCACCAACCACACCATGGTGCACGAGCAAATGCAGTTTTTCCTGCGCGGCTTCCGCCGCGACGCCCACCCCATGGCCGTGATGACGGGCCTGGTCGGCGGTATGTCGGCCTTCTATCACGACAGCACCGACGTTCACAACGCGCAGCACCGCGACATTGCCGCCATTCGTTTGATCGCCAAGCTGCCCACCTTGGTGGCCATGGCGCACAAGTATTCGATGGGCCAGCCTTTCATTTACCCGAAAAATTCGCTCTCCTACACCGCCAACTTCACTCGTATGATGTTCGCCACACCCTGCGAGGAGTACGAGCCCAATGACGTGATCGTGCGTGCGCTGGACCGCATCTTCATCTTGCACGCCGACCACGAACAAAACGCCTCCACCTCCACCGTGCGTTTGTGCGGTTCCTCGGGCACCAACCCCTTCGCGGCCATTGCAGCCGGTGTGGCCTGCTTGTGGGGCCCTGCCCACGGTGGCGCCAACGAAGCGGCTCTGAACATGCTGGAAGACATTCAGCGTGCGGGTGGCGTTGAGAAAATTGGCGACTTCATCAAACAAGTCAAAGACAAAAACTCTGGCGTGAAGCTCATGGGTTTTGGTCACCGCGTCTACAAAAACTACGATCCTCGCGCCAAACTGATGCGCGAGACTTGCTACGAAGTTTTGAACGCCCTCGGCCTGCAAAACGACCCCATCTTCAAGCTCGCCATGGCGCTGGAAAAAATCGCCTTGGAAGACGAATACTTCGTCTCACGCAAGCTCTACCCGAACGTGGACTTCTACTCCGGCATCGTGCAACGCGCCGTGGGCATCCCTGTCAGCCTGTTCACCGCCATCTTCGCCCTGGCCCGCACCGTGGGCTGGATCGCTCAACTCAACGAAATGATCGGCGACCCCGAATACAAAATTGGTCGCCCACGTCAGTTGTTCAATGGGGCGGTGGCGCGTAATGTGAAACCGATTGGTGAGCGTTGATCGCGGATCGTTGAGGTTTCCCAGCAAATGCCCCGGTGCTCCCGGGGCATTTTTGTTGGAATGCATGGGCGTCCATGGGGCAAAAGACCAGAAAGCAGGCCCCAAGCTGCTGCGCTGAATGCGTTTCTCGCGTTTTTATCTGTCGGTGGGCTTCGTCGCTCAATTGAAGACCTCTATGCTTCGCGTGTGGACAAGGCTGCGTTCATAATCCCCGTATGACAGCGCTCTGTGCGAAGGGTAAGCTGCCAACCTGCAATTGACCCACACCAGCCAGTACCCCAGGCCGGAAAACAAACCCGGTGTCCACGTTGATCGGTGTGAGCCAACGGTTTTGGGGTCATTTGCACAGGGCACCACTCATTCACCACCGAGAGAACACCGAGTTTCCGCCGAGAGCCGCATGCGCTTTGATTTGGTCACCTTGAATTTGGTGTTGGCCGTTGCCGAAGGCAAAAGCATCACGGCCGGGGCCGAGCGTGAGCACCTGGCATTGGCGGCGGCGAGCAGGCGTTTGTCTGACATTGAAACCCGCTTGGGCGTGAAGCTCTTTCAGAGAAAAGCGCGTGGTGTGGAGTTGACCGATGCGGGCCACGCCTTGGTGCGCCATGTGCGCAGCCTGCACGCTGCTTTGCACGCGCTGGAGAGCGAGGTGGTGGAGTTTTCGCGTGGCATCAAAGGCCATTTGCGTGTGGCGGCCAACGCGGGGGCCATTGCGGAGTGCCTGTCTGCCGACTTGGCGGCTTTTTCCAAAGCCAACCCAGGCATACGCATCAGCTTGGAAGACCTCAGCAGCGCCGAGGTGCAAGCGGCGGTGGCCGAGGGAAGGGCCGACGTGGGCGTGTTCGTTCCCCCGCTGCGAGACGACCGCTTAACCACCTACCCCTACCGCGACGCGGCGCTGCGAGCCATTGTTCCGGCAGACCACCTGCTGGCTTCACGCAGCGAGGTGGATTTTGATGCCCTGCTCGGTCACGACATCGTGGGCCTGCCCATCGGCACCTCGGTACACCAGTTGATGTTGGATCACGCCAAACAACATGGCCGCGTACTACAAGCTCGTTTGCAAGTGCGTGGCTTTGACGCGATTGCCCAGTTGGTCGAAGCGGGTTTGGGGGTGGCCTTGCTCCCCGCCGCCGTGGCCGAGAGGCTGACGCGCTCCTTCCACGTGAAGGTGCTGCACCTGAACGAGTCGTGGGCGCAGCGCCAGTACATGGTGGCCGCCCGAACACAAAACGTGCAACCCGCAGCGGTGCAGCGGTTTTTAGATGCGCTTGGTTTGTCTGCACCGACCCCAGTCGTGCCGCGCAAGGTCAAACCGAAACACGAGACAATCTGACCCAGGAGATTTCACCCCATGAACGACAGCAAAACTGCAAGAACCCTCTACGACAAACTCTGGGACGAACACACCGTCCATGTGGAAGAAGACGGCACCACGGTGCTCTACATCGACCGCCACTTGGTGCATGAGGTGACCAGCCCGCAAGCCTTCGAGGGCCTGGACTTGGCGGGCCGCAAGGTGTGGCGCCTGTCCGCCAACCTCGCGGTGAGTGATCACAACGTGCCCACCACCGATCGCTCACAAGGCATTGCTGACCCCATCTCACGCTTGCAGGTGGACACCCTGGATGCCAACTGCGACCGCCACGGCATCACCCAGTTCAAGATGAACGACAAACGCCAAGGCATCGTGCACGTCATTGGCCCCGAGCAGGGTGCCACCTTGCCCGGCATGACGGTGGTGTGCGGTGACTCGCACACCTCCACCCATGGCGCATTCGGTGCGCTGGCCCACGGCATTGGCACCAGCGAGGTGGAGCATGTGCTGGCCACGCAAACCTTGCTTGCCAAAAAAGCCAAGAACATGCTGGTGAAAGTGGAGGGCAGGGTGCCTGCGGGTGTGGGTGCGAAAGATATCGTGCTGGCCATCATCGGCAGAATTGGTACGGCCGGTGGCACGGGCTACACGATTGAGTTCGCAGGCAGCGCCATACGTAGCCTGAGCATGGAAGGCCGCATGACGGTCTGCAATATGGCGATTGAAGCCGGTGCCCGGGCCGGTTTGATTGCCGTGGATGAAACCACCCTGGCTTATGTACAGGGGCGGCCCTTCAGCCCCACAGGGGTGGAATTGCAGCAGGCGCTTGTCTACTGGAGAACGCTGCAATCCGACCCCGGTGCGCACTGGGATGCGGCGGTGGAATTGGATGCAGCCCAGATTCAACCGCAAGTCACCTGGGGCACCTCGCCCGAGATGGTGCTTTCCATTGACGATCGCGTGCCCGACCCCGAACGCGAAAAAGATCCCAACAAACGCCTGGCGATAGAACGTGCCTTGGAATACATGGCGCTCAAACCCAATACGCCGCTCTCCAGTATCGCCATCGACAAAGTGTTCATTGGTTCGTGTACCAACTCACGCATCGAAGACATGCGCGAAGCGGCAGCGGTGGTGAAGCGGTTGGGCAAACGCATTGCCAGCAATGTGAGCCTGGCCTTGGTGGTGCCCGGCTCGGGCCTGGTCAAAGCGCAGGCTGAAAGTGAAGGGCTGGATCAAATTTTTAAGGCGGCGGGTTTTGAGTGGCGTGAACCGGGTTGTTCCATGTGTTTGGCCATGAACGCCGACAGACTGGAGCCGGGTGAGCGCTGCGCATCCACGTCCAACCGCAACTTTGAGGGGCGACAGGGCAATGGCGGGCGCACCCACTTGCTCAGTCCTGCCATGGCCGCTGCCGCTGCGGTCGAGGGCCACTTTGTTGACGTGCGCCGGTTGATGTAGATTTTGATTGCCGTTTTTGACCGAGGTTCTTCAACAGGAGTCGCATCATGAAAGCCATTTTTCTCATCCTTTCGTTCATGGTTTTTCTCACCGGTTGCAACACCATCAGCGGTGTGGGCAAAGACATTCAAAAAGCCGGTGAGTCCATCGAAGAAGCAGCCAAGAAGAAATAAGCATGCAAGCATTTCAAACCCACCAAGGCCTGGTGGCACCGATGGACCGCGAGAACGTGGACACCGACGCCATCATTCCCAAACAATTCCTCAAGTCCATCAAACGTTCGGGTTTCGGCCCTAATTTGTTTGATGAATGGCGTTACCTCGACCAAGGCCTGCCTGGTCAGGATCCTGCAACCCGCCGGCCCAACCCTGATTTCGTGCTGAACCAGCCGCGCTACCAAGGCGCATCGGTCTTGCTCGCGCGCAAAAACTTTGGCTGCGGCTCGTCACGCGAACATGCACCCTGGGCCATTGAACAGTACGGTTTCCGTGCTTTGATCGCGCCCAGTTTTGCCGACATTTTTTTCAACAACTGCTTCAAGAACGGCTTACTGCCGATTCAACTGCCCGAAGCAGAGGTGGCGCGCCTGTTCGACGAGGTGGCGGCCTTCGTGGGTTATGCGCTGAAGATTGATCTGCCGCGTCAAGTGGTGGTCAAACCCGATGGCACGGAGTTGCCCTTTGAGGTGCAGCCCTTCCGCAAGTTTTGCTTGCTCAATGGGTTTGACGACATTGGCCTGACCTTGCGTCACGCCGACAAGATCAAAACCTACGAGGCGGAACGTTTAGTGCGCAAGCCTTGGTTGGCGCAGCGCATTTTGTGAACCTGTTCTTTTAAGGCACCCGCCACGTGAAAAAAACCTCAGCACCACTGCGTTGGATCTTGGTGCGACGCTGGCGGGCGTTTGTGGCTTTGGGCCTGAGTTTTTTTGTATTTGGAGCTTGCTCGCTCAACCTGTTTTTTCTGTTCAAAGCCAATACGGCTTTGCTGCTGGAGCATGGTTGGATGGCGATCACTGATGGCGGTGCCTTGCAGCTTTTGGAGCTGCTGGTGACGGGTTACCTCAGCATGGTGGCTTATTTGGTGTTCAAGGCTTGCGAATACAGCTTGGTGCATTGGTTGATTGACGACAAAACCGCAGCACCTGCTGCGCATGACAAGGAAATAGACACATGAAAATCGCCATCCTCCCCGGCGACGGGATCGGCTTGGAAATCGTGGTCGAGGCCGTCAAGGTCTTGACGTGTTTGGATTTGAAGTTTGAGATGGAAGAGGCCGTGGTTGGTGGCACCGCTTATGCGGCGCATGGCCACCCACTGCCCGATGCCACCTTGAAGCTGGCCAAAGAGGCCGATGCGGTGCTCTTTGGTGCCGTGGGCGATTTCAAGTACGACAAACTGGAGCGCCACCTGCGCCCCGAACAGGCGATTCTCGGTTTGCGCAAAAACCTGGAGCTGTTCGCCAACTTTCGCCCGGCCATTTGCTACCCCGAGTTGACCCATGCCTCGTCCCTAAAGCCCGAGATCGTGGCCGGGCTCGATATCCTCATCATTCGTGAGCTGACGGGCGACATTTATTTCGGCCAACCGCGTGGCCGCCGCGATTGCCCTGACGGTGCGTTCAAAGGCCACCCCGAAGCCTTCGACACCATGCGTTATTCGCGCCCCGAGATTGAACGCATTGCCCACGTGGCCTTCCAAGCCGCCCGCAAACGGCGCGGCAAATTGCTCAGTGTGGACAAAGCCAATGTGCTGGAAACCTTCCAGTTCTGGCGCGACGTGGTCACGCAAGTGCATGCCGAGTACCCTGATGTGGAGCTGGAGCACATGTATGTGGACAACGCCGCCATGCAGCTTGTCAAAGCGCCCAAGCGGCTCGACGTGGTTGTTACTGGCAATATGTTCGGCGACATCCTCAGCGACGAGGCCGCCATGCTCACCGGTTCTATCGGTATGTTGCCCTCTGCCTCGCTCAATTCCAAAGGGCAGGGCCTCTATGAACCCAGCCACGGGTCGGCACCTGACATTGCGGGCAAAGGAATTGCCAATCCTTTGGCTACAATACTCTCTGCTGCCATGATGCTCAGATACTCACTCCAACAAGCTGAAGCCGCTGACCGCATAGAGTCGGCGGTTCAGCACGTGCTCGCCTCGGGCTTGCGCACGGGTGACATTTGGTCAGAAGGCACCACCAAGGTGGGCACGCGCGAAATGGGTGATGCAGTAGCCAACGCGCTGCGCACCATTACGACGATCACTAAAAAGGGCTAGCTGGCTCTCGGATCGTCTCGCCCCTCTCCCAATGGCGATTCGAGCCGGGGGAGCAGAAGGTGAGAACCTATCCGTGAATAAAACAGCCCTGCGCCGGGGTTCCACAGGCCACAGGCGTAGGAGCAAACCGCGCCGTGGTGTACATCACCACAAGCGGGTTGCGACACCCGCCTGTGGCCTGTGGAACCCCGGCGCAGGGCTGTTTTATTCACGGATAGGTTCTTGTTAACTTCTTGAAAGGGCGATGGAAATGACGACACTCGTAGGACTGGTAGGTTGGCGCGGAATGGTGGGCTCGGTTCTCATGGACCGCATGCAGGCCGAGGGCGACTTTGCCCTGATTGAACCGCTGTTTTTCAGCACCAGCAACGCCGGTGGTGCGGCCCCCAGTTGGGCCAAAAACGAAACCAAGTTGCAGGATGCCTTCGATGTGGCTGCCCTCAAGCGCTGCGACATCATCATCACTGCACAGGGTGGCGACTACACCAGCGAGGTGTTCCCCAAACTGCGGGCTGCCGGTTGGAAGGGGCACTGGATTGATGCCGCTTCGACGCTGCGTATGAAGGACGATGCGGTCATCATCCTGGATCCTGTCAATTTACCAGTGATTCAAGGCGCTTTGGCCAAGGGTGGTCGCAATTGGATCGGCGGTAACTGCACCGTCAGTTGCATGTTGATGGGCGTGGGCGCACTGTACAAAGCTGGGCTGGTAGAGTGGATGAGCACCCAAACCTACCAAGCCGCCTCGGGTGGTGGTGCCCAACACATGCGCGAGTTGCTCACCCAATTTGGCACGCTCAATGCGGAGGTGAGGTCGCTGCTGGACGATCCCAAGAGTGCGATTCTGGAGATTGACCGCCTGCTCGTGGCCAAGCAGCGGAGTTTGTCCGCGCAAGAGACCGCCAACTTCGGGGTGCCCTTGGGCGGCTCGCTCATTCC
>JBJTHI010000032.1:0-15587 GCA_046094425.1 Burkholderiales bacterium
CCGAAAACGGGCAAAGACATCGTGATCAAAGACTCGATTGCCGATGCTTTCTTGCAGCAAATTTTGTTGCGTCCGGCCGAGTACTCGGTGGTGGCCACCTTGAACCTCAATGGTGACTACATCTCCGATGCACTTGCAGCGCAAGTTGGTGGGATCGGAATTGCGCCGGGTGCAAACTTATCTGATTCCGTTGCGTGTTTTGAGGCCACCCACGGGACCGCACCGAAGTACGCTGGCAAAGACTATGTGAACCCAGGTTCAGAGATCTTGTCTGCGGAGATGATGCTGCGCCACATGGGCTGGATTGCTGCGGCTGACCTGATCATCAGTTCGCTGGAAAAAGCCATCGCCAGCAAAAAAGTCACCTACGACTTTGCACGCTTGATGGATGGCGCGACCCAAGTGTCGTGCTCAGGTTTTGGGCAGGTGATGATCGATCACATGTGATTGTTTGAACTGAAAAAAAGCCCGCTGACTCAGCGGGCTTTTTTCTTGGGCTTTTGGATTCAAGAGCCCACAGGCTCGTGCGTGCTGCGTTTGTATTCTTCTCGCACTGAGTGGCCGTGGGTTGAACCAGTTGATTCATTCGCCACAGGCTGAATATTTTGTGCCAATTGCCCTTTGGGGCCAGTTACCAAGTCATAACTGACACGACTGCCTTGTTTGAGGGTGCGAAAACCCTCCATGTGGATGGCAGAGAAATGCGCGAATATGTCCTCGCCGCCACCTTCGGGTTCAATGAAGCCAAACCCTTTCGCATCGTTGAACCATTTCACCGTGCCCCACGCCATGTTCCCACTCCTGTCGTTCTGATGCGAGATTCTCTGGCGCACTATTTGTCGTGTCAAGGAAACGACAGGCCAAATTTAAGGCAGGGAATAGACAGAGAGTTGTCGAACCATCCACCAAACAGGAAATCTCTCGGTAGACGGAAAAGGACGGCTTGAGCCCGTGTCTTCGGGCTCTTGCAGTTTCGGTTTTGGGTGCAATATGCCTTTCTAGGTACCCGTTCACATCTGAGTCGATAGAATGAATCCATGTCTATCTCTAATTTTCAATTGGCTTCCCACCCCCCCGAGTCGCCCGGTTCTACACCGCGTCCCGTCCTGCCTGACGATGGTCAAGGGGCGGTCGTGGTGGAGCGGCAAGTGGCGCGTGTGGAGCCGCCCCCGATGTACAAAGTGGTTTTGCTCAACGACGACTACACCCCGATGGAGTTTGTCGTGATGGTGCTGCAAGAGTATTTCCAGCTCGACCTGGAGGCGGCCACGCAAATCATGCTCAAAATTCACCACGAGGGACGTGGTGTATGCGGCGTATTCTCTAAGGACGTCGCAGCCACGAAAGTGGAGTTGGTCTCAACCGCCGCCCGCCGGGGTGGTCACCCCTTGCAATGCATTATGGAGGCCGCATGATTGCCCAAGAACTCGAAGTCAGCTTGCACATGGCCTTCGTGGAAGCCCGTCAGCAGCGACATGAATTCATCACCGTTGAGCACTTGCTCATGGCCTTGCTCGACAACCCCTCGGCCGCCGAAGTCTTGCGTGCCTGCTCCGCCAATCTGGACGATCTGCGTAAAAGTTTGACGCAGTTCATCAAGGAGAACACCCCCACGGTGGGCGGCAACGACGAGGTAGACACCCAGCCCACGCTGGGTTTCCAGCGCGTGATCCAGCGCGCCATCATGCATGTGCAGTCCACAGGCAGTGGCAAAAAAGAAGTGACTGGGGCGAATGTGCTCGTCGCCATTTTTGGTGAAAAAGATTCGCACGCGGTGTACTACCTGCACCAACAAGGCGTTACCCGGCTGGACGTGGTGAACTTCATTGCCCACGGCATCAAGAAGACCGACCCGCCCGAGCCCGCCAAACCCAGCGACGGTGCCACAGAGACCCAAGCCGAGAAAGAAGAGGGCGACGGCAAAGGCTCGCCCTTGGATCAGTTCACGCAAAACCTCAACAACTTCGCCCGCGAAGGAAAAATTGATCCGCTGATTGGCCGCGAACACGAGGTGGAGCGTGTCATCCAGGTTTTGTGCCGCCGCCGCAAAAACAACCCGCTGCTGGTGGGCGAGGCTGGTGTGGGTAAGACCGCCATCGCGGAGGGGCTGGCCTGGCGCATCACCCAAGGCGATGTGCCCGAGGTGCTGGCCGATGCCACGGTGTATTCACTCGACATGGGTGCCTTGCTCGCTGGCACCAAATACCGTGGCGACTTTGAACAGCGTTTGAAGGGGGTGCTCAAACACCTCAAAGACATGAGCAATGCGGTGCTCTTCATCGACGAAATCCACACCTTGATTGGTGCGGGTGCCGCCTCTGGTGGCACCTTGGATGCCAGTAATTTGCTCAAACCCGCTTTGAGTTCCGGCGCCATGAAGTGCATTGGGGCCACCACTTTCACCGAGTACCGGGGCATTTTTGAGAAAGACGCCGCGCTGTCACGTCGCTTCCAAAAAGTGGATGTGGTGGAGCCTTCCGTTGAACAAACAGTGGAAATTCTCAAAGGCTTGAAGTCACGCTATGAGGAGCACCATAGCGTGAAGTACGCGCTGGGTGCGCTGCAAGCGGCGGCTGAGTTGTCGGCCAAATTCATCAACGACCGCCATCTGCCCGACAAAGCCATCGACGTGATCGACGAGGCTGGTGCTGCACAGCGCATCCTGCCCAAGAGCAAGCAAAAGAAAACCATCACCCGCAGCGAGGTGGAAGAAATCGTCGCCAAAATTGCGCGCATTCCACCTGCCAGTGTTTCTACAGACGACCGCTCCAAACTGCAAAGCCTGGACCGCGACTTGAAGAGTGTGGTTTTCGGTCAAGACCCGGCGCTGGACGCCTTGGCCTCGGCCATCAAGATGGCCCGTTCTGGTCTGGGCAAGCCCGACAAACCCATCGGCGCTTTCTTGTTCAGCGGCCCCACGGGCGTGGGCAAAACCGAGGCGGCTAAACAGTTGGCCTATATCCTGGGCATTGACCTGATTCGTTTCGACATGAGCGAATACATGGAGCGGCATGCGGTGAGCCGCTTGATTGGCGCGCCACCTGGTTATGTGGGTTTTGATCAAGGCGGCCTCATGACCGAGGCCATTAGCAAAAAGCCGCACTGCGTGTTGCTGTTGGATGAGATCGAGAAAGCCCACCCTGATGTATTCAACGTGCTGCTCCAGGTGATGGATCACGGCACCCTCACCGACAACAACGGGCGCAAGGCCGACTTCCGCAACGTCATCATCATCATGACAACCAATGCGGGCGCTGAAACCATGAACAAAGCGACCATCGGTTTCACCAATGCACGTGAGTCGGGTGACGAAATGGCCGACATCAAACGCCTGTTCACGCCCGAGTTCCGCAACCGCTTGGACGCCATCGTCAGCTTCCGTGCGCTGGATCAAGACATCATCTTGCGCGTGGTGGACAAGTTCTTGTTGCAGTTGGAGAGCCAGTTGGCGGAGAAGAAAGTCGAAGTCACCTTCACCGATGCCTTGCGCAAGCACTTGGCTGAAAAAGGCTTTGACCCCTTGATGGGCGCGCGGCCCATGCAGCGTTTGATTCAAGACACCATACGCCGCGCTCTGGCCGACGAGTTGTTGTTTGGCCGACTGGTCGATGGTGGCCGCCTCACGGTCGACATTGACGCCCAAGGCCAAGCCCTGCTCGATATTCAACCGAATAAAAGGAGCGACAAACCCAAAGCGGAACCAGCCACCACGGCTTGATTCGTGGAGCCACAGAAAAAGCGGGAGCTCTGGCTCCCGTTTTTTGCTGCTCATCAAATTCGTTCTGCCGGGTCTTGCTGGAAATAAACACGCAGGGTTTCATAAAGCGTGGGATAAGCCTCGCGCATGGCCCGCCCAGCGACAAAAAACGTTTCACAAGCCACGGCGAAAAACTCTTCGAGGGACTCGCTGCCATAGGGGTCGATCAACGTCTCCGCGCCCGAGTCAACCTCGTGGCAAAACGCCTTGTAAGCCACAGCGAGGCCGGGCAAATAGTGAGACAAACCTTCGCGCATGTCCAGCACATGTGCGAACTCGTGGATCACCACGTTGTAGGGTGAGGGGCTGTCCTGTTGCGCGTCCAGCACGGCCTGCCACGTCAGCATCACGGGGCCGCCGTCCATCGCTTCACCGGCGAGTTCCTCGGCGTAACGGTGAACGACGCCCGCCTCGTCTTGTACCTCACGCTGCACCAACACATCGCCCGAGTGGATCACGATGCCTACAAAACCGTCGTAAGCGGACAACCCCAACTTCAACACCGGCAAACAGGCTTGTGCTGCCACGGCCACCGCGATTTCGTCCGTGACGACAAAGTGATGTGCACCGTGAAACTCTTTGCTCGCTAGAAAGTGGCTGCATAGATGACGCAGCTTGTTTTGCTCGGCTCTTGGCAGGGCGCGCAAAAAAGGATAACGAAGCAGGGTGCCTAGCCACAACAAATCGTTGATGGCGAAACGTTCGAGCAGTCGCCTTTCGCGCCACGCTTTCCAGCGCTGCCACAGCATGGCGATCGTTTCAGGCGCTGCGCGCCGGGTGGGTGGCAGTGCCAGCGAAAGACAGCGGCAACAGGGCTTTGTCCAAACTCAAGCGGCTGATGCCACGTGGGGTGAGTCTGAGCACTTCGGCGCGCGGCGTGCTGCCTGGGCTGCGATGTTGCGCTGCCCCATGATGGACTCCATCCAAATCCCAGTCGCTCAGTACATGGCGCACAAAACCCGGGGCCATGGGTTCGCTGCCGGGTTGGTGGGTGTGGCCATGAATCAAGATGGACGTACCTGCCCCATGCATCCACGACACGGCGGCCGTGGTGTCAATGTCGCCATCGGTTTCTACATTGGGGTTTTGGTGGCGTTTCATGCTCTCCAAACGCATGGCTTGCGCAATGTTTTGGCGTTTGTTCAGTGACTGGCTGAGAAACTGTGTTTGCCATTCATGGGTGCGAACTTGGGCGCGAAAGCGCTGATAGGCCAGGTCGGACAAACACAGCGCATCGCCGTGGGAGAGCAGCAGTTTTTGGTTGAAGGCCAGGAGTACGCTGGGGTCAGCCAGGGCCATTACGCCGCAGTCACTCAAAAAACTGCTGCCCACCAAAAAATCGCGGTTGCCCGCCATGAAGGCTACGGTGATTCGGGCGGTAGCCTCTGCCAACACCTCGGTGCACTGGGCTTCAAAACCATGATGACGGGCATCATCACCCACCCAAGCGTCGAATAAATCACCCAGGATGAACACCGCGTCTGCCGGTGTGTTCAGCAGGTGATTTGAAAACGCCGCAAAAGCCCTGGGCGTGGTGCTTGCCAAGTGCAAGTCACTGATGAAATCAATCGCCCGCCATGATGGCTGCGCCGATACCTCGCAAAAACGCGGCAAGGGTGGCGGCGCAGAATCTGGTATCACGTGAGGATCGTTAAACCAAGCTGGCTTTTTCGATCACCACGTCTTCCAGTGGTACATCGTCATGAAAGCCCTTGCGCCCCGTCTTGACGCGTTCAATGGCGTCCACCACGGCCGTCCCGTCCACCACTTTGCCAAACACCGCATAACCCCAACCGGAGGCGTTCTCTGCTTTGAAGTTCAGGAACTCGTTATCGGTGGCGTTGATGAAAAACTGGGCGGTGGCCGAGTGAGGGTCTGAAGTGCGTGCCATGGCCAGCGTGTAGCGGTTGTTCTTCAGTCCGTTGTTGGCTTCATTGCGAATTTGCGCATCAGTGGGTTTTTGTTTCATGGTGGCATCAAAACCGCCGCCCTGAATCATGAAACCTTTGATCACGCGGTGAAATACGGTGCCGTCGTAATGCCCCTTTTCCACATAGGCCAAAAAATTACGGACTGACTCGGGCGCTTTTTCTGCATCCAGTTCAATGCGAATCACGCCGTGGTTGGTGTGCAGGTCAACTTGTTGGGCCATGTTTATTTCTCCAGAGTGGCGGTTTTGATGAAGACGGGCATCAGAGGCATGTTGGGCATGGGCGCGCCCCGGTCACCGTTGGTGGGAACGGCGCGAATTTTGTCGACCACATCCATGCCCACCACCACTTTGCCGAAAACCGCATAACCGTTAGGTACAGGGCCTTCTTGCACATTGAGAAAGTCGTTGTTTTTGACGTTGATGAAAAACTGCGACGTGGCTGAATCGGGCACACCGGTGCGTGCCATGGCCACAGTGCCACGGTCGTTTTTCAGGCCGTTGCGGCTTTCAAGCGGGATGGGTGCTTGGGTAGGCTTTTGCTGCGCGTTGGCAGTGAAGCCGCCGCCCTGAATCATGAAGTTGTCAATGACGCGGTGGAAGATGGTGTCGTTGTAGTGCCCCGCTTTCACATAAGCCAAGAAGTTCTCAACCGACTTAGGTGCCTTTGCAGCATCCAGCTCGATCACGATGTCCCCCAAGGAGGTCGCCAGCTTCACGCGCTGCGTGTTGGGCGTGCTGGTTTGTGCCGAGGCGGTGGCTGCGACGACGAGCAACGACGTTGTGGTCAAAACCGACACCAGCACGCGGTGAAGGCTGCGCACATATGAATTCATGTTGTTTTCCTTGGTGAAACCAGAGTGGACAAAGTGGAAAGGAGGGCAATGATAAGCAGTACCGTGGTGCGCGCATTCAGGGCAGATGTTTGGACTGCGCGTGGGAATTCATCAGGGTATCGGTGGGATTGAGCATCAACTGCAAAGGCTTCATTTTTTTTATGAGCGCACTGCTGTCACCGCCCGCCGCGATGGCGTTTTGGTAGGCCTCCAGTGCCAAGCGCAACTGCACATCGCCGAGGTTTTCATGGGCCACCGCGTACTTGGGATCAGCGCGAACGGCTGCCTCGAGTGAAACACGTGCCTGGCCTATCTGCCCCTGGGCGGCTTGCAACACGGCCAGGTTGTTGTGCGGCTCGGGCAGGTTGGGGAAGTCTTCCGTCAGCTTGGTGAAAACCACCAGGGCTTCAGTGGTTCGCCCCATTCGCGTGAGCACCGTGCCTTTGAGGAACCGCCATTGGGCATCTTGTGGCCGAGTTTGAAGTGCCCTGTTGATGGCTTGCAAGGCCGGCTCAAACTCGCCCGCCTCGGTCAATTTCAATGTATTGGAGAAGCTGGGTGCGGCCCCGGGTTCGGGTGCACCACTGGAAGGTTGAGCTACCACGGTGGAGCAAAAACCCCCAACTGTCAGCATGGCCGTCAACACGAATGCCAGTGCGCTGCGAACGGGTAGTGCTGTTGCCATGAAAATTCCGGGAACTGGGGGGGGAGTGAATCGCTTGGGTTCGGGCGATTCACGGGGGTGACCATGAGCTCGGCCCGCCGCTATACTGCGCCGAATTCTAGAGGTTCTAAGAGAACGCCCACTCGCCGGGTCTTGCGCCGATGTTCACCGGGGCGTACCCCCCAAGCACCCCCGCCCCTCTGTTCCACAATGACCCTGCGTTTGTTTAACTCCCTGTCTCGTCGTGTCGAGACCTTTGTACCCATCGACCCGTCCCATGTTCGCATGTACGTTTGTGGCATGACGGTTTATGACCACTGCCATGTGGGCCATGCCCGCTCGATGACAACGTTTGATGTCGTGGCACGTTGGTTGCGTGTGCTGGGATATCGACTCACCTATGTGCGCAATGTGACCGACATTGACGACAAAATCATCAAACGTGCCTTGGAGCGCAACATTTCTATTCGCCAACTCACGGATGAAATGACGGCTGCCATGCACGAGGATGCAACCGCCCTAGGGATACTTCCGCCCGACTTTGAGCCTCGCGCCACCGAACATGTGAGTGGCATGTTGTCCATCATCCAAACTCTTCAAACCAAAGGTTTGGCTTACCAGGCCAGCAGCGGCGACGTGAACTTTGCGGTGAGAAAGTTTGACGACTACGGCAAGTTGTCTGGCAAAACCCTGGATCAACTGCGCGCCGGCGAGAGGGTGGCCGTGCAAGAGGGCAAAGAAGATCCCTTTGATTTTGTTTTGTGGAAGGCCGCCAAGGCGGATGAACCGCAAGACGCCAAGTGGGACAGCCCTTATGGGCCAGGGCGACCAGGCTGGCATATTGAGTGCTCCGCCATGAGCTGCGCTTTGCTCGGCGAGCACTTTGACATTCACGGCGGCGGGTTGGACTTGCAGTTCCCTCACCACGAAAACGAAATCGCACAAAGCGAAGGGGCCAGCGGCAAGCCCTATGTGAACTATTGGATGCACAACGGCTTCTTGAATGTGGACAACGAAAAAATGTCCAAGTCCCTGGGCAACTTTTTCACCATCCGCGAGGTGTTAGAGCGCTACGACGGGGAAACCATCCGGTTCTTGATGCTGCGTACCCATTACCGCAGCCCCTTCAATTTCAGCAATGTGCACCTGGACGATGCGCGCAGCGCGCTCAAGCGGCTTTACACCGCCTTGGATGCTGTCGGGGATCTGGGCGAGGTGAAGGATTTGGATTGGTCGAGCGAATCTGCGACGCAGTTTCGTGACGCCATGAATGAAGACTTCAACACGCCCGTTGCGCTGGCCGTGCTGTTCGATTTGGCAGCACAAGTCAACCGCACCCAGTCCAAGGAGGCAGGCTTGTTGCTCAAACAGTTGGGTGCCACCTTGGGTTTGTTGCAGCAGCCACCCCGGGCCTATTTGCAATCGGGAGGCCATACGAGCGGCGACGCTGAATTAGCACATCAAGTGGAAGCCCTGATTGCGCAGCGCGCTGCTGCTAAACAAGCGCGTAACTTTGCCTTGGCCGACCAAATTCGCCAAGGCTTGCTTGCGCAAGGCGTGGCGTTGCAAGACTCTCCCCAAGGTACCACCTGGATGAAAACCTGATGGCAACGCGCGCCTCACCTCCACTATTGCAAGAGGTTACCCCGGCCTATTGGGACGAGGCGTGCAAACACCTCTCCAAACGCGACCGGGTCATGCGTAAGTTGATTCCGCAGTTTGGCCAAGCGCGCTTGCAAAGCCGAGGCGATGCTTTCACGACCTTGGCGCGTTCCATCGTGGGCCAGCAAATTTCGGTGAAAGCGGCCCAGTCGGTGTGGGAGCGATTTGTTGGGTTGACTCCGGGTCTGCCGCATCGCTTGGAGCCGCAGGCGGTGCTGGCGCTGAAAACAGAACAGATGCGCGCAGTCGGTTTGTCGGCCCGCAAAGTGGAATACCTGTGCGACTTGGCGCGCCACTTCAGCGATGGTGCGGTTCACGTGAGCCAGTGGCAGGCCATGGACGACGAAGCCATCATTGATGAGTTGGTCGTGATTCGTGGCATTGGCCGTTGGACGGCCGAAATGTTCTTGATTTTCTACCTGATGCGCCCCAATGTGATGCCTCTGGACGATTTGGGCCTGATCAAAGGCATCAGCCTCAACTACTTCAGTGGCGAGCCCGTTTCGCGTGCCGAAGCACGTGAAGTGGGTGATGCTTGGGCCCCTTTCCGATCCGTGGCCACTTGGTACTTGTGGCGCAGCCTAGATCCCTTGCCGGTAGACTACTGATTGTCGCTACAAAGGAACCCTCCGATGAGCAAACGCCATTTCCTAGAGTTCGAGCAGCCGGTGGCTGACTTGGAAAGCAAAATTGAAGAGCTGCGTTATGTGCAGAACGAGTCTGCGGTAGACATCTCCGAAGAGATTGATCGCCTCAGTAAAAAAAGCCAGCAACTCACCAAAGACATTTATTCCGGCCTCACGCCCTGGCAGGTCACGCAAACTGCACGGCACCCCCAGCGTCCTTACACGTTGGACTATGTGGCCGACATCTTCACCGACTTCCAAGAACTGCATGGTGACCGCCACTTTGCCGACGACCAATCCATCGTCGGCGGATTGGCCCGCTTCAACGGGCAAGCCTGCATGGTGCTGGGCCACCAAAAAGGGCGCGATACCAAAGAGCGGGGCCTGCGCAACTTCGGTATGTCGCGTCCCGAGGGCTACCGCAAAGCCTTGCGTTTGATGAAGTTGGCCGAGAAGTTCGGTATTCCCGGGTTTACTTTTGTGGACACACCCGGCGCTTACCCCGGCATTGGGGCCGAAGAGCGCGGCCAGTCCGAAGCCATTGGTCGCAATATTTTTGAGATGGCGCAGCTTGAGGTGCCCATCATCACCACCATCATTGGCGAGGGCGGTTCGGGCGGTGCTTTGGCCATCAGTGTGGCCGATCAGGTGCTGATGTTGCA
Source organism: Burkholderiales bacterium (assembly GCA_046094425.1). Lineage (GTDB taxonomy): Bacteria > Pseudomonadota > Gammaproteobacteria > Burkholderiales > Burkholderiaceae_C > JANPCX01. The sequence goes on from JBJTHI010000032.1 coordinate 10,138, forward strand.
GTACGCCGTTTACTCCGTGATTTCGCCAGAAGGCTGCGCCTCTATTTTGTGGAAAACCGCAGAGCGTGCTGCTGACGCCGCTGAGGCCCTAGGCATCACCGCACATCGCCTGAAGGCTTTGGGTTTGGTCGACAAAATCGTCAATGAACCCGTGGGTGGTGCGCAGCGCGACCCCAAACAAATGTCGGCCTACCTCAAGCGCGCACTGGGTGATGCCTTGCGCCAGGTCAGCGACCTCAAAGTGAAAGAACTTTTGCAGCGCCGCTACGAACGTTTGCAGTCTTACGGTCGCTTCACTGACACCACTGAACGTTAAGAACCCCGTCGCCGTGAACAAGACCGCCCTCATTGCGGTCGCCTACAGCGCGGGGCGCGATTCCACCGCCTTGTTGCACGCCACCTGGCGTGCCGCGCAGGCGCAAGGTGGGCTGGAGGTGCTGGCTCTGCATGTTCACCACGGTTTGAGCGCTCACGCTGACGATTGGCTTGGGCATGCACAGCAGCAGTGTTCGACATGGGCCCAAGATGGCGCGCCCCTGCGTTTTCAGTTTGAACGTTTGAGCACGAGGCCAGCGCGGGGTGAAAGCATCGAAGCCTGGGCGCGCAAAGCACGTTACCGCGCCCTGGCTGACATGGCGCACCGTGCAGGCGCCGCTGTGGTGCTGCTGGCCCACCACCGACAAGACCAAGCCGAAACTTTTCTCTTACAAGCCTTGCGTGGCGCTGGGGTGGCGGGTTTGGCAGCCATGCCGGCGCAAGTGCAGCGAGGCGGCATTCTGTGGTGCCGCCCTTGGTTGCAACAACCGCGCGAGGCCATTGAGCACTATGTGCGCTTGCACCGTTTGGCCTACGTCGACGACGACAGCAACAGCGACAGCCGCTTCGCCCGCAACCGCTTGCGCCAGGAGGTGTGGCCTGCCTTGTTGCAGTCTTTTCCGCAAGCGCAAGAGACACTCTCTGACGCAGCCACTTGGGCTGCTCAAGCCCATGAACTGTTGCAAGAGCAGGCGCAGCACGACTTGGCTCTTTTAGGAGCCAGCGATGCCAGCTTGCCGTTGGCGGTGTGGGCAACGCTGTCGCTGCCCAGACGCAGCAATGCCTTGCGTTCCTGGGTGTTGGCAGCGTCTGGGCAAGCTGCATCATCCACTTTGGTTCAACGTTTATTGCTGGAGTTGCCCGGTGTACCCAAAAAAGGCAGAGCCAGTTGGCCACATGCGTCGGGATCACTGCGCCAGTACCGAGGGCGCTTAACCTGGCAAGCCGATGTTGCATCAGTGGCAACGCAGTCCCAACCCCCACCTGAAACTCAACTTCGTGTGCGCCGCGCAGGTGTTTATCGTTTGCCGGGTTGGGGTGGTCAACTGCGTGTTCAGCGCGTGGCACAAGGCGGTGTCCCCATGGCGTGGTTGGGCGAGTTGGCCCTGCTGCCACGAACCGGCGGCGAGCAATTTCAAGCCGGTTTGGGCCGCCCGCCGCGCAGCCTCAAAAAGCAGTTCCAAGCCGCCGCGGTACCCGAATGGGAACGCGGTGGCCCGCTCGTTTACAGCGGCGGCCAGCTTGTTTTTGTGCCGGGCTTGGGTTTGGACGCACGGGTTTTGGCGCTGCCTGGACAGCCCCAAGCCATGCTGTTTTGGGAGCGGTAGACAACACCGGGCATGGGGCGTCACAACAAACTGCTGATGGAGAGGACAGCAGGTAGCTGGGTGTGTATGCATCAAGCCCGAAAGAACGCGTCTCTGAACCCTGTGGGCATCTGTTCAGTCTCTACTCCACCCGGGTCCGTCGACGGCCCCGCCGGTTCGTTGTAGCGCAATAGAAAAATCGAACCTGCCAGAACCACCAGCGCGATGGCCAACACTCCTCTGGAGAACCACGAATTGGCCCTCGCCGAAAAATCGTGTCCAAGCGCTGTGCCGACCGCAGCAATCATCGCCCGCCCACGCGCCTGGTCAGTCGGGTCGTTGCTCGCTAACAACTGACGAATCAAGTTGCGGCGAGAACAAATAGCCGATTCGCGGGCAGCGTCGTGAACGAGTTTGAAGAGCAGTGCAGTTGCCACCACCCCCCACGCCACCGCCGCGAGAAGAGCCATTTTTGGGGTCAAGATTTTTGCGAACATGGTTTGCGTAAGGCTAGCGCCTGACAAAAATCCGTCCACGGTCAATACCCCGATCAGCATCAGCATCGACAGCAAACCTGCCGGTGGCGCGTGTGCGTCCCCAGATTGCTCCAGTTGTTGGCTCGCTGCGGCGTGGCGCTGCTCATTCACCCAGGCGGGCCCCCATTGATAAAAAATCCAGTGGTAGCAACTAATGATCAGCCCCGCCATCAGGAAGGCAATCAACCCACCCATCAAAAGGGAGGGGGTCATCAGCCACCCCACGGCGATCAATGCCACAAGCATCAGTGCGGCGAAGATCATAGCCACACGCGTCTGGGCGACCCAATAACGGTGGTCTCCCAGTAGCGGTTTGAAGGCGTTGGCAATGGCTTTCTCACCCGCATATGCCGTGCCAGACGCTGGCGGGGCGCTGGTGGCGTCGCCGCGCGCCAGCATCGCCACACCGGATGCGCTGCCCACGCGCTCTGCGTGACGCAATTTTCGGTTCGATTCAAGGGTCGGGTTCATGCTTGGTCACTCCTGCGTGAGTTGAAGATTGGCTAACGGAGTGAAGTTTCGGTTGGTCGCAGATCCCTGATCAAGTTGGGAAACTCGTTTCCCAACTTGCTGTGCTGTTCCGCTTTTTGGACATTAGCGGGGCCGGCCATTTTCAATTTTGCAAGTGCCGGTTTGATTGAAATTCACCAACCGCCTCACCATTCACCGAAGGGAAAAACATGGAAAACGTTACACACTTCACCGGTGCCATCGTCATCAGCTTCGTCATAGTCCTTAACGTTGCGGCGATGTACCTGTTCCTGAGCCGGCGTTTCTCGCTGGACCCGAGAAGCCGCACCAACCATAGTATTTCGCGGCGATTTGACTCTGTGGACGAACTTCGCGAGTTCCACGTACAAGAAGAAGAAGGTGTGCGTGCCAACGCCGAAGCGGCTTTACAACGCTACCGCCAGGCGATGGCCCGCGAATTGAATGCCATGGATCCGAGTCGTGCAAGCAGCTTTCATGTGCCCAACAAATCATTTAACGAGCTGCTCTGATCTGAGACAAAAAAAGGACTTACACCATGAAACACCAAAAAAACAGCCTCGCGCTGGGGCTGAAACGATTCGCGGGTGTCATCTTGACCATCACCTGCTTTTTGACTTCGGTGGCCGTCGGGCAAACCCACAAGGGTGTGCCCATCGCAAGCGCCGCCGATAACGTCTCACCACCAGCTTCTTGCTACAGCTCACGCAAAGGCGGTGCATCCGCCGTCAAGCTGCACACTGTTCTGCTGATTGACCGCACAACGCCCAAGAAGGGCTTGGCCTGGCGCGACTTCACAGCTTCTGTGGAATACGCGCTGAATGCACCCGGCCAGCGTGTTGTGCTCCTGCCCTTTGCCGGTTTGGCTCCTGGGCAAACCTTCGCGCGTGCGCTGGATGTGGTGATCCCACCTCCGATTGCCGCTGCCGAGCGCGAAGACATGGTGATTGCCGAGTACAACCGACTGCAACGTTGCATTGCACGAACCCATCAGCAGGCGAAACAGTCGATGACTGCGTTACTGAAAAAAATGGCTGATGAGGATGGTGCTCCGCTTGAACGAAGCGAGGTTTTATTTGCATTGGAGTCAGTACTGGCTGATTTCGGCTTCGGCAGCAACATCCCTTTGCGCTTGCTGATTTTTAGCGACGGCCTGCAGAACGGGTCTGGGTTCACGTTTTACACCCGTGGTGCAGTGCGCGCCATTGAACCGGAGCGTGAGTTGTTGCGCTGGAAACCGCAGGGTGCGAATGCCTCCATGCACCCCAACACAAGGGTGTGGTGGTGGGGTTTGCTGGCTCAAGATGAGGCTGCCCAGGGCCGCTTGAATACCGGCCCTGTTTATTTGAGCGCAGACCTGCTTGCCAGCTACAAGAATTTTTGGCTTGGTGTTTTGGCCCGCCTGGGTGTGGGTGTGAGCAAGGTTGAGATTGGCCCCACACTGAACAACCCGGACTTGAAAATGTGAGTCCTGTACTGCCCACGCTCACCCAAACCCATTCGCCCGCTAACACGTCAGCAGTCGGTCCCGCACGACTTGAGCAACCAGGAGACACTCGCAGTGAAGCCCCCCGCCCACTACGCCGCATCGGATCCAAACGCGCTCGAATCACCACCGCCGCCCCCTCCTTGGTTTCAAACTGCGCTTGCACAGCGAGATCAACCAGAGGTATCCGCTGCAAGCGCCGCAACTTTTTCTCTGGCCATTCGTTTTGCCAACGGTGAGATGGGAGGCAAGCCCTTCGTTACTTGCCGAAAACCTGACCGGCCACTAGTTTCTGACCAAAAGGAGGAAATTGATTGGGCCAAGCGCTACAAGGCCGTTCGTGAGGAGTTTTGCGCGGCAGTGGCCGAATTCAGAGCGGCGCCGGACGCAGCCCTCAAGGTCGGTGCCGGGTACGCGTTGCAGCAGCTGCTGCAACGCTTGCGTGATGAGACCGGCCACGAACCCACGCTTGCAGAAGTACAGCGTGCTTTGTTGACGGCAACGGACGAGCCACCACCCTTGGTGGCCGCGGACGACCCCCAAGCCCAGAATCTGAATGGCCCCTGGGTGCCCAAGGTGAGGGCAACGCTACGCCACTGGGCTGCGCGCCTGAGCCACTTATTCTTGCCCCAGCCTTGGTGTGGAGAAGACTGGAATCGCACTTGGGCGAACACCATTGCACTGTGTGAACTCGAACGTGTGATTGTTAATGCGAATTTCCAGGGTGAGGGTTTGATCTGCTGGGATGCAGTGATCAACGCCTTGTTGCAGTCCGTCGGCCCACCAACTAAATACAACGGGGCCAACCACGGTACGTTGAGCTGCTTGCCCACTGACAGAGCAAGCAAGCTCGAAGTGCAACTGCAACTGCACCATTGGCTGGCCAAGGTGCTGGTCCCTGGTATCCCGTTCTCTCGCGATGAGAACCGGTATTCCGTCCGGTTTCGAGCCTACCGACTTGGCGACAGGAGCAAAACTGAAGTTTTTCAAAGTGACGGCTTGCGAGTGCAGCACCTCTACCTCGCCGTATTCACCCAGCGCCTGAGCCAGAGCACGAGCGCTACAGCTATCCATCATCATTCCCCACCTATGAAAATCGCCCTGCCCCCTTCGCCCCCGCTTAAGCCACCGGACGAACTGCCAGGCGAGCTGCATGGCACCTTGCTTCCCGGCGATCCGAAGTTCGACACTTCAGAGCTGAGGCGGGACGCTCGGGTCAATGAAATCAAGCACTTATGAGCGGTTTGTTGAGATTGGTGTAGTGGCAGGACCTGCTTTGTAAAGTATTGGCAGATAGTGGTGTTTCCGTTAGACTCC